>NZ_JBFAXL010000038.1:0-94341 GCF_040680795.1 Streptomyces sp. NPDC051976 | reverse complement strand
CGGCACGGAGTCCGCGCCGCGGCCCGGCGCCGTACGCGCCGGCTCACTTCTTCAGCGGCCGGATGCTGCTCTTGATCTTGTCGATCACCGACTGCGAGAGCTGGTCGGAGACACCGCGGTCGCAGTAGAGCACCCAGACGACCAGCTTCTTGGTCGGGTCGGTCTGGGTCGGGTCGGACCAGGCGACGGTGTAGGCCGCGCCGCCGGGCGACGAGCACTTGTTGGCCTTGACCAGGTTGCTGGCCGTCGCCGACGCCTGCCAGCCGGAGATGCCGTAGGCGTTGGTGAACGGCTTGCTGTTCTGCACCTTGGAGAAGGTGCCCTTGCCGTTCGTCTGGTACGCCCAGTACGCCCACGCCGTGGCCTGCACCTCGGCGGCGTTGCGCACGCTGGTCGCGCCGTTGGCGCCCTTGGTGCCCGCGGCGGCGCGGTCCGAGGAGCTGCTGCCGCTCTTGCACCAGGCGTGCTTGTAGTACGCGGGCGCGCCCATCGCCACGGCGGGCTGGTCGGACTTGTCCGTGAAGCCGATCGTCATGCTCTCGCTGTCGACCGTCCAGTCCGGCGGCACGTCGAAGGCGACGTTGCGCAGCGTGCGCTTGACGACCTTCCAGCCCGGCACGACCGCCTTGACGTCCGTGGAGCCGGGCGCGCCGCGCGGGTCGTCGCCGGTGTCACCGGGGACGTCGGTGGAGGTCGCGGTGGGGGAGGGGGTGGATGTCGCCGTGGCCGTGGGGGACTTGGGGGCGGTCGCGGTGGGGCTCTTGTCCTTGCCCGCCTCGTCCTTGGAGCCGCCGCGGGTGTAGAGGACGCCGCCCACCACGGCGGCGATCACCGCGACCGCGGCGACGACCGCGATGCCGATGTTCCGCTTGCGGTTGTCGGGCGGGCCGCCCTCGGGCCCGCCGGGCACCGGCGGACCCCATGCCTGCGGCGTCGGGTAGCCGCCGGGCGGCTGCTGCTGGTAGCCGGGCTGGGCGTACGGCGACGGGGTGTCGTAGGACGCCGCGGGCTGGCCGTACGCCTGGGTCGGCGCGTACGCCTGCTGCTGGGGCGGCGGCGGGGGCGGCTGCTGGTACCCCGGGGGCGGGGTGCCGGGTGCGGCCGGCGGCTGAGCGGGCTGCTGGTAGCCGGGCTGGGCGTACGGCGACGGCGTCTCGTAAGGCTGTGCCGGCTGGCCGTACGGCTGAGTCGGCGGATACGGGTTGCTGGGGGGTGGGGCACCCTGCGGGTTGTTCTCTCCCCCGGATTGCTGGTCTCCTGGCCACATGGCTGGAAACACTAGGGGAGTGAGCTGTGCGGTTCCATGCCGGATACCCCTACTCGCTGGTAACATGAACGCATGTCCGAGACCATGCCCTCGATAGGCGAACTGCTGTCGGCCACCGTCCCGATGGTGCGCACCCTCAATCTCGAGTATCTGGAGACCACCGCGGAGCGCGCCGTGGTCTCGCTGCCCGACCAGCCCGAGTACCGCAACCACGTGGGCGGACCGCACGCCGGCGCCATGTTCACCCTCGCCGAGTCCGCCAGCGGCGCGATCGTGCTGGCCGCCTTCGGCGACCAGATGAGCCGGGCCGTGCCGCTGCCGGTGCGCGCCGAGATCTCCTTCCTCAAGCTGGCCAGGGGCCCGGTGACGGCGACCGCCGAACTGGGCAGGCCCGTCGCCGAGGTCGTGGCCGAACTGGACGCGGGCCAGCGCCCCGAGTTCCTCGTCGAGGTCGCCATCCGGCGTGCGGACGGCGCCGAGACCGGCCATCTGTCGATCGTTTGGACCCTGCGTCCCAACGACTGAGCCCCGCAGCCCCGCAGCCCCGCGGACTCGTGCCCGACCGCCGGTGAACGTGCGCCGGAGCGGCCCCTGACCGGCCGCTTCCGGCGGCCTTTCCCGGCGGTCGGTTACGCTTCGATGGTGTGCGCCGGGCGCGCACCGTCGAATGTTGTCGCGGGGAGGATCCGGCTGTGCACGTCCAGGAATGGCTCGACGGCATCCCACCGATCGCCGTCTACCTGATGGTGGCGCTGGTGGTCGGTGTGGAGAGCCTGGGCATCCCCCTGCCGGGCGAGATCGTCCTGATGAGCGCCGCGCTGCTGGCGTCGCAGGGGAACGTCAACCCCTGGCTGGTCGGCCTGTGCGCGATCATCGGCGCGGTCGGCGGCGACTCCATCGGCTACTCCATCGGGCACCGCGGCGGCAAACCGCTGCTCGACCGGCTCGGCGCCAGATTCCCGAAGCACTTCTCACCCGGCCATGTGGCCACCGCCGAGCGCTCCTTCCAGCGCTGGGGCATGTGGGCGGTCTTCTTCGGCCGGTTCGTGGCCCTGCTGCGGATCTTCGCCGGACCGCTGGCCGGTGTGCTGAAGATGCCGTACTGGAAGTTCCTGATCGCCAACGCGCTCGGCGGCATCGTCTGGGCGGGCGGCACCACCGCCGTCATCTACTACGTGGGCGTGGTCGCCGAGCCGTGGCTCAAGCGCTTCGGCTACTTCGGACTCGCGGCGGCCGTGCTCTTCGGCATCGCCTCGTTCGTCTTCGTCAAGCGGCGCGCGGCCAAGATGCAGGCCGAGATCGAGGCCGCGACGGACCGAGAGGTCGCGGCGGTCCCGGGGGAGTAGCCCGCTCCCGCCGGGCGGCCCCGGTGGGTCAGCCGCCGAGGGCCGCGCGGTGGACCTCGGCCAGGGCCACGTAGTGCTCGGCGTTGAGGCGGACCGTCTCCTTCTCCTCCTCGGTCAGCTCCCTGCGCACCTTCGCGGGCACGCCCGCCACCAGGGATCCGGGCGGCACCCGCATGCCCTGCGGCACCAGGGCTTGTGCCGCGACCAGTGAACCGGCGCCGATGTGCGCGCCGTTGAGCACGGTCGCGCCCATGCCGATGAGCACACCGTCCTCGATCACACAGCCGTGCAGCACCGCGTTGTGCCCCACGGAGACATCCGCGCCGACGACGGCCGGAAAGCCCGGGTCGGCGTGCACCGAGCAGTTGTCCTGGATGTTCGAGCCCGCGCCGATGCTGATCGACTCGCAGTCTCCCCGTAGCACCGCGTGGTACCAGGTGCTGGCGCCCGCGCCGAGCGTCACGTCACCGAGCACCACGGACGTCGGCGCGACGAACGCGGCCGGATCGATCTCCGGCTTCTTCCCGAGGATCTCCGCGATCAGCGCCGCCGCGGGCGCCCCGCCCGCCGCCGCTACCTCGTCCGTCATGCCAACCATCCTCACAGCCGGTCGTCTGGTGTCCCACCGCACCGTATACGGTGGGCCCGTGCCCAAGAACGAGAACGTGTTCTCCTCCGCGACCGCCGCCGCGGCGGCCTGGCGCCGTCGCGCCGCGTCGCGGCTGGTGCACCGCGGCTGGCGGTGGGTGCAGCAGGCGGGCGCCGTGACCGCCGCACGCCCCGGGCCGCTGCGGTTCGGCCGGATCGGCGAGGGGACCCGGCTCGCCTTCCCGCTCGGCACCGTCTTCGGCGAGGCGTGGATCCACCTCGGCGACCACTGCATCATCGGCGAGCAGGTCACCCTCACCGCCGGGATGATGCCGGGCCTCGACCTCGGCCCCGAGCCGGTGCTGCGGCTGGGGAACGGCGTGGTGCTCGGCCGCGGCAGCCATGTCGTGGCCTCGGCGCCCGTCGTCTTCGGCGACGACGTCTACTGCGGGCCGTACATCTATGTGACCAGCGACAATCACTCCTACGACGACACCACGCAGCCCGTCGGCAGGCAGTGGCCGCGGACCGCCCCGGTCGAGATCGGCAGCGGGAGCTGGCTCGGCTCCGGATGCGTGATCCTGCCCGGCGCCCGGCTCGGCAGGAACGTGGTGGTCGCCGCCGGCGCGGTGGTCCGCGGCGAGGTGCCCGACTTCGCGGTGGTGGCCGGCGCCCCCGCCCGGATCGTACGGCGCTGGGACCCCGACACCGGCTGGCAGCCGCCGCTGCGCACCCCCACCCCGCTGCCCGTCCCCGAGGGCGTCACCACCGAACAACTGCTGGCCCTCGCGGAACTGGACGACACCGCCGACGGCCCCGGCCTGACCGCCCCGGCCTGACGGCTGCGACCCGGCCGCTGCCCGGGGTTTGTTACGTTTCCCGGTATGCGCGCACCCATCGGCGGCTTCGACGACGCCCACCCCGCCACCGAACGCACCGAACTCCTCCCGGCCGCGGTCGCCGCCGCCGTCACCGCGGAGATGCTCTTCGTGGACAGCGACCCGGCGATCGCGGACACCGCGGTCTTCGCGGCCACCTACGGCGAGGACCTGCTGCGGCAGTCCGCGAACTGCGTCGTCGTCGCGGGCAAGCGCGGCGGCGACGTCACCCTCGCCGCCTGCCTGGTGCTGTCCACCACCCGCCTCGACGTCAACGGCACGGTCCGCCGCCATCTCGGCGTCCGCAAGGCGTCGTTCGCCCCCATGGAGACCGCCGTCGGCGAGACGGGCATGGAGTACGGCGGCATCACCCCCGTCGGCCTCCCCCCGCACTGGCCCCTCCTCGTCGACGCCGCCGTCGTCGACACCCCCTACCTCGTCATCGGCAGCGGCAGCCGCCGCGGCAAACTCATCGTCCCCGGCAAAGCCCTCGCCGCCCTCCCGGGCGCGGTCATCCTGGAAAACCTCGCCGCCTGAGAGCCCCGAAGGTGCGCGGGGCGAAGGACGGTGCCCACCGAGCCCCGAAGGGGCGCGGGGAACTGCGCGACAAGCCCCCACCAACCCGCGTCCGGGGACGCAACCGCACCCACCTACGGCGAGTCCCGCCCCACCGCACCGAGCGCAGCGGGACCGCACCCACCTACGGCGAGTCCCGCCCCACCGCACCGAGCGCGGCGGCCCGCCGCTTGGACACGTCCAGAGAAAGCGCGACCGAATGGTCGCTGAACCCCAACTCCCGATAAAGATGCTCCGCGTCAGCGGTCGCGTGCAGATCCACCCGCGTCACCCCCCGCTCCGCGAGCCAGTCGAGCAACGCCTCGGTGACCATCCGCGCGTACCCGCGCCCGCGGTACGCCGGATCCGTGCAGATGCTGAAAATGAAGCCGAACCGCCCGGTGGGATGCCCGGGAGCGGGCAGCCGCTGCTCCACCGTGCCCACCGCGCAAGCGGCCAGCCCGCCGCCGGGGCCGTCGGCGTCCACCACGAAGACGCCGGTCGTCAACTCGCCCTGCCCCGACAGCTGTTCGCGCAGCAACTTCTCGGCCGCCTCCTCCCACGGACCGGGCTCGTCGCGGCCCGTCATGGCCTGGAACATCACACGGCGCAGACGCACGACTTCGGGCGCGTCCGCGGATATGGCGGCTCTTACGGTGATCATGCCAAGACGCTAGCGGTCGTCAGGCCGCCCGTCATCGGACTTTCGGTCCCCGACTCCCAGCCTGCGGTGCAGCGCCCGCCCGGCCCGTACCACCACCGTGCCGACCATCAGCCCCACCACCACCGACACGAACCGCGCCCACCAGGCGTCGGGCAGCACACCCATCAGGGTGGCGAAGGCCGCCACCCCGAGCGCGAGGCCGAGCACCGGCAGGGCGAGGAACCAGAGCTGCGCGTACGTCCTGTCGTCCAGGCCGAACGGCGGCGGCGGGGTTTTGGGCGCTTTGCGTGCCATACCGCCACCGTAGCCGCGTCCGTCAGTCCATCAACGGGATCTCGATCGCGGGGCAGCGGTCCATCACCATCCGCAGGCCCGCGGCGAGGGTGCGGTCGTACGCCGCCTCGTCGACCACCCCGAGCTGGAACCAGACGGCCTTCGCGCCCACCGCGACCGCCTCGTCGGCGACCTCGCCGGCCAGCGCGGAGTTGACGAAGACGTCGACCACGTCGACGGGGAAGGGGATGTCGGCGAGCGAGGCGTACCCCTGCTCGCCGTGCACCGTCTCGGCCTTGGGGTGGACCGGCACGATCCGCTTGCCGTACCGCTGGAGCACGGCGGCGACCCCGTAGGCCGCGCGCGAGGTGTTGTTCGACAGCCCCACCACCGCCCAGGTGTCGCCGGTGTCCCGCAGGATCTCCCGTACCGCCGCCGCGTCGCCGTACACGCCGTCCTCCAGCCGCTCGTCCAGTCGTCGTGCCTGGTCAAACGTGCGGGCGCGGTCGGCCATTCCCGACGGCCGGGCTACGCTGAACGGATGGTGGAGCGGTATCTGACGGTGGCGCGCGCGGGCGTGCACGAGAGCGAGATCAAACGCTCCCGCTTCCTGTGCGCGCTGGCCCCGGCGGACAGCGAGGAAGCCGCGCAGGCGTTCGTCGCCCGGGTCCGCAAGGAGCACCCCGGTGCCAGCCACAACTGCTACGCGTACGTGATCGGTCCCGACGGGCGGCTGCACCGGGCCAGTGACGACGGCGAGCCGGGCGGCACCGCGGGCACCCCCATGCTCCAGGTGCTGCTCGGCCGGGAGGTCCGTGACACCGTGGCGGTCGTGACGCGCTACTACGGCGGTGTGCAGCTCGGCGCGGGCGGTCTCGTCCGCGCCTACGGCGGCGCCGTCTCCGCGGCCCTCGACGCGATCGGCACCGTCGAGCGGCGCCGCCTCGTCCTCGTCACGGTCACCGTCGACCACCAGCGCGCGGGCCGCCTGGAGAACGACCTGCGCGCCGCGGGCCACACCATCCGTGACGTCGGCTACGGGGCGGCCGTCACGATCCGGCTGGGCGTACCGGACGCCGAGGCCGCGGCGTTCGCCGACTGGCTCGCCGACGCCACCTCAGGCGCCGCCACGGTCGAGGTGAACGGCGGCGCCTGGGTGTGACGGCTCAGCGTGCTTCGTCGAGCCCCGTCAGGTAACTGATACGGCGCAGCGTCGCCCGCTTGGCTATCTCCTTGCCCGGCGCGTAGGTGTCGGAGTCGTACCAGGCCCTCGCCCGCTCCATGCTGGGGAAGGACAGCAGGGTGAAGTTCTTCTTCGGGTCCCAGTCCCCCTCGACCGGCTCCGGGGCGGCGTTGACCGCCAGGAACTGCCCGTCGAATTCGGCCACTGCCTTACGGGCCAGCTCCCGGTATTCGCCCATTGCCTCCAGATCGATCAATTCGACTTCGATCAGGACATACGCGGTCATCGACAAACTCCCGTTGGTGAGTAAGCGGACGGTACTTCGGAACCGAGAGGAATCCTAGTGCCACTCTCGGTGTCGATCGGCAGTCAACTCGCTTGTTGCCAGAGCCGGTTGGCGCCGCCGTCGCACGCGCCGGGCGCCGCGCCGCGGGCGGTGCCCGACGGGTTTCCGTCCCGTGAGCGCATACACTCCAGACGGTGATCGGCCCGGGCCGCGGAGCGGCCGAGGGCCTGGGCGGACGAGGCGGTGACCCACGCGAGCGTGCGGGTGCCGTGCGGCGGGCGAGGAACGGCGAGGGCGAACGTGCTGGTGGGGGCAGTCCTGTGAGATTCCTGCACACCTCGGACTGGCACCTCGGCCGGTCCTTCCACCGGGTGAGCCTGCTCGACGCACAGCGGGCGTTCCTCGACCACCTCGTGGCCACCGTCCGCGCCGAGCGTGTCGACGCGGTGTTCGTCGCCGGTGACGTCTACGACCGGGCCGTGCCGCCACTCGCCGCCGTCGAACTCTTCGACGACGCCCTGCACCGGCTCGCCGACCTCGACGTGCCGACGGTGATGATCTCCGGGAACCACGACTCCGCGCGGCGGCTCGGCGTCGGCGCCGGGATCATGGGCCGGGCGGGCATCCACCTGCGCACCGACCCCGCGACCTGCCACCGGCCCGTGCTGCTGCCCGGCGCCGACGGCGACGGCGACATCGCGGTCTACGGTCTGCCGTATCTCGAACCGGCGCTCGCCCGTGAGGAGTTCGCGGCCGAGCGCGCCGACCACACCGCGGTGCTCTCGGCCGCCATGGACCGTATTCGCGCCGACCTGGCGGAGCGCCCGGCGGGCACCCGCAGTGTCGTCCTCGCGCACGCCTTCGTCACCGGCGCGGCGCCCTGCGACAGCGAACGCGACATCACCGCCGGGGGCGTCGAGGCCGTGCCCGCCGTGCTGTTCGACGGCGTCGACTACGTGGCGCTCGGCCATCTGCACGGCTGCCAGACGGTCACCGAACGCGTCCGCTACTCCGGCTCCCCGCTGGCCTTCTCCTTCTCCGAGGAGCGGCACCGCAAGAGCATGTGGCTGGTCGACCTCGGCCCCGGCGGCGAGGTCGCCGCCGAGCGCGTCGACACACCGGTGCCGCGGGCGCTGGCCCGGATCAGCGGCCACCTCGACGACCTGCTCGCCGACCCGGCGCTCGACCGCCACGAGGACGCCTGGGTGGAGGCCACGCTCACCGACCCGTACCGGCCGCACGAGCCGATGGCGGCGCTCGCCCGGCGGTTCCCCCATGTCCTCAGTCTCGTCTTCGCCCCCGAGAACGGTGACGACGACCCGCTGGCCTCGTACGCCCGGCGGCTGCGCGGCCGCAGCGACCAGCAGATCGCCGAGGACTTCGTCGCGCATGTACGGGGCTCGGAGGCCGACACCCAGGAACGCGCGGTGCTGCGGGACGCGTTCGACGCGGTGCGCGCCGACGCCGTACGGACGGAAAGCTGACGATGCGACTGCACCGCCTCGAACTCACCGCCTTCGGCCCGTTCGCCGCCACCCAGCGCGTCGACTTCGACGAGCTGTCGGCCGCCGGGCTCTTCCTGCTGCACGGCCCTACCGGCTCCGGCAAGACATCGGTCCTGGACGGCGTCTGCTTCGCGCTCTACGGGCAGGTGCCGGGCGCCCGGCCCGCGACCCGGCTGCGCAGCGACCACGCCGCGGACGGCGCCGTCACCGAGGTCGTCCTCGAACTGACCGTCGGCGGACGGCGGTGGGAGATCACCCGGCGGCCCGAGCACCAGCGGGCGAAGAAGCGGGGGAGCGGCACCACCACCGAGCGGGCGGTGACGCTGCTGCGCGAGCACATCGGCGGGGAGTGGCGCGCGCTGTCCAAGTCCCACCAAGAGGTGGGCGAGGAGATCAAGCAGCTCGTGGGGATGAGCTGCGAGCAGTTCTGCCAGGTGGTGCTGCTGCCGCAGGGCGAGTTCGCCACGTTCCTGCGGGCGACCGCGACCGAACGCGCCGACCTGCTCGGACGGCTCTTCGACACCCGCCGTTTCCGTTCCGTCGAGCGCTGGCTGCGCGACCGCAAACAGGACGCGGGACAGCGGCTCGACCAGGGTGACCGCGACCTGACCCATCTCGCCGAGCGGATGCGGCAGGAGGCGGGCGCGGACGCCCTCCCGCTCGCTGCCTGGCTGCCGGAGGGCGCCGCACCCGGCCACCCCGACTACGCCCCCGGGCTGCTGGAGTGGGCCGCGATCCTGCGGTGCACCGCGCGCGAGCAGTACACGGTCGCCGCCTCGGCCGTCGCCCGCGCGGAGGCGGCCCACACCGCCGCGGCGGCCACCGCCGCCGCCCAGCGTGATCTGCACGCCCTCCAGCGCCGCCACGCCGCCGCCCGCGAGCGCGCCGACGCCCTCGCCCTCTCCCGGGACACCCGCACCGCCGCCCGCGCCCGTCTCGCCGCCGCCCGGCGCGCCACCACGGTCGAACCCGCCCTGGCCCTGTGCGACAAGGCGGCACTCCAGCACGACGAGGCCGGGTCCGCACGGGACGCGGCGCTCGCGGCCCTGACGGGCCCCGGGGCGGACGGCCCCGCCGCCGCCGCCGAGGCGCTGGTGGCCGAAGAGCGGCGGCTGCGCGAGGAATTGGGAGCTCTGGCGGGCGCCGCCGGGCTGGAGGAGCGGGTACGGGAGATCGCGCGGCGCCGGGCCGAGGTGGAGCGGGAGGAGCGCGGGGACGAGGACGCCGTGCGCGAGGCCGAGACCTGGCTGGAGGGCTGGCCCGCGATGCGTGCCGCGGCGCAGGGGCGGCTCGACGACGCGCAGGAGGCGGCGGCACGCGTCGGCGGGCTCGGCGCCGAACTGGACCGGGCGGAGCGGCGGTTGGCGGCGGGAGCCGAACGCGACGCGCTCGCCCGCGAGTCGGCGCGCGCCGACGACGCCCGGCGCGACGCCCGCGACCGGGTGGCCGGGGCGCGCGAGGCGTGGCAGGACCTGCGGGAGGCCAGGATCACCGGCATCGCCGCGGAGTTGGCGGCGGAGCTGACCGACGGCGAGCCCTGCCGGGTCTGCGGCTCCGCCACGCACCCCGCGCCCGCACTGCCCTCGCCGCGCCAGGTCACCCGTGCGGACGAGGACGCCGCCCATGAGCGTTACCAGCGGGAGTCCGCCGGGTACGAGCGGGCCGGCGCCGAGGCCGTACGGCTCCGCACCGCCCTGGACGCGGCAGCCGCCACGGCAGGGGACGCGCCGCACGCCGAACTGGCCGCGGCACACGCCGAACTGGCCGCCGAACACACCCGGGCGGCCCGCGGCGCCGCCGAACTGCCCGAGGCGCGCAGGGCGCTGGCCGTGGCCGAGGAGGAGCGCGACCGCCGTACCGCACTCCGCGCCGAGGCCCTGCGCCGGGCCGCCGCCCGTACCTCCCGGCGTGAGGAACTCGACCGGCAGCACACGCAGTTGACCGCCGAACTGACCGCCGCCCGCGGTGGGCACCCCAGCGTCGCCGCCCGCCGCGACGGGCTGGCGGCCCGTATCGCGCTGCTGGACCGCGCCGTGCACGCGGTGCGCGCCCGCGCCGAGAGCGGGCAGCGGCTCACCGAGGCACGCACCGCGCTGGCGGACGCGGCCGTACGCGCCGGGTTCGCGTCCGCGGACGAGGCCGCCGCGGCGCTGCTGACATCCGCCGAACTGCGTGAGGCCGAGCGGCGCGAGCAGGAGTGGGCGCGTGAGGAGGCCGGGGTCGAGGCGGATCTGGCCGCGCCCGAACCCGCCGCCGCGGCCCTACTGCCCCCGGCGGACCCCGCCGCCGCACAGGCCGCCGCCGAGGCCGCCACCCTCCGGCTGCGGAACGTCTCCGCGACCGTCTCGGCCGCCGCGTCCCGCTGTACTGAACTGGACCGGCTCGGCGCGGCGGCCACCGCCGCGACCCGTGAACTGGCCCCCGCCCGGGCGGCGTTCGCCCGTATCAAGCGGCTGTCCGACCTGGCCTCGGCCAACTCGGCGGAGAACCAGTACCGCATGGAGCTGGAGACCTACGTCCTCGCGGCCCGGCTGGAGCAGGTCGCCGCGGCCGCCGCCGTACGCCTGCAGCGGATGTCCGCGGGCCGCTACACGCTGGTGCACAGCGACGCGCGCGGCGGCGGAAGGTCCAAGTCAGGGCTCGGCCTGATGGTGGTCGACGCGTGGACGGGGACCGAGCGGGACACCGCCACGCTCTCCGGCGGCGAGACCTTCTTCGCCTCGCTCGCCCTGGCGCTGGGCCTCGCCGACGTGGTCACCGACGAGGCGGGCGGCACCCGGCTGGACACCCTCTTCATCGACGAGGGCTTCGGCAGCCTCGACGACCAGACCCTCGACGAGGTGCTCGACGTCCTCGACGGGCTGCGGGAGCGCGACCGCGCGGTGGGCATCGTCAGCCATGTCGCCGACCTGCGGCACCGCATCCCGGCCCAACTGCGGGTCGTCAAGGGCCGGGACGGGTCGCGCGTCAGCCTGCGCACGGCCGTACTCCCCGGCCCCCGGACCGGCTCCTCGCCGGCGCCCGGCCCGCGGGAGGCGTCGGCGGCGGCCGTCAGAGGCTGAGCGGCCGCCGCTCCAGCGGCGAGGAGTAGACGATGCTCGTCGTGACGGCGCCCAGACCGGAGATCCGCCCGGTGATCTCCTCCAGGTGCCGCATCGAGCGCGCGGCGACCTTCATCACGAAGCAGTCGTCGCCCGTCACATGGTGTGCCTCCAGCACCTGGGGCGTGGTCGCCAGCATGTCGTGGAACGGCTTGTAGTTGCCGGTCGGGTAGCGCAGCCTGACCAGCGCCAGGATGGGCAGTCCGACACGGTCGAGGTCGACCACCGCGGAGTAGCCGGTGATCACCCCGGCCTCCTCCAGCCGCCGCACCCGCTCGGTCACGGCGCTCGGCGACATCGAGACCGCGCGGGCCAGCTCGGCGTAACTGGCCCGGCCGTCGCGTTGCAGGGCCTCCAGCAGACGCCAGTCGGTGGCGTCGAGGGAATGAGCGGTCATCTCTCAGGGATACCAGGGGAAACCCCGGCCGTTCAAGACGATCCCCGGGGAATCCCACTTCCTCGCCGCGATCATGGATCGTAGATTCTGCCCCATGACACAGCAGCAGCTCACCGCCTCGCGGAACCCCGTCCTGAGCGTCCCTCCGGCGGCCCCGGCAGACGCCGCCGCCTACTTCGCCGCGAGCCTCGCCTTCCACGCCGATGTCTCCGACGTCGCCGCGGTGGTGGCGGCAGGCGGCGACGCCCGCACCCGGGGATTCACCGTGGTCGACTCGCGCTCCACCCAGTCCTGGGACCAGGGGCACATCCCGGGCGCCGTCCATCTGCCCACCGCCCAGATCCCGCAGCTCGCCCCGGAGTTCCTCGACCGCGACACACCGGTCGTCGTCTACTGCTGGGGCCCCGGCTGCAACGGCGCCACACGCGCGGCCCTCGCCCTGGCCACCCTGGGCTACCAGGTCAAGGAGATGCTCGGCGGCATGGAGTACTGGATCCGCGAGGGCTTCCCCTACGAGACCGCCGACGGCCCGGCCCGCCGCGAGCCCGACGCCCTCACCGCCCCGGTCGGCGCGGACGACTGCGGCTGCTGAACCGTCCGGCGGCGCCGGCGCCTCAGGAGGGCAGCGACGTCAGTTCGTACGACCACAGCTCGCCGCGGTCGGCTTTCCGGGTGAAGCCCACGCGCTCCAGGACGGCCTGGGAGGCGCGGTTGCCGGGCTCGGTGGTGGCGAGGACCACGGTGACCTCGGGCTGGCCGAGCGCCCAGCGGCACAGGGCGCGGGCCGCGTCGGTGGCCCAGCCCGCGCCGCGACCCGACTCGGAGAGGTCGTAGCCGATCTCCACGGTCCCGGCGTCCGGGGGGCCGTGGAATCCGGCGCCGCCGATGGCGACCATGTCCTCGGTCCGCTGGATGGCGAACACCCCCCAGCCGCCCCGGTAGACGCCGGCCGCCGCGGCGGCGAGCGTCATCGAGGCCGCGCCGACGGTCCCCTCGCCGGGGACGCCGTCGATCCACACCAGGGAGGCGGGCTTGCCCTCGGCGAGCAGCGCGGCGTCCTCAGGAAGCTGCTCCCGCAGGGTCAGTCGGCCCTCGGTGAGGACGAGCCGTCCACCGTCATGGGAAGCGTGCAGGGTCATCGCGCCGTACCGCCTTGTCGGAAGTGGGTTCCGGCCGCGAGGCCGGAGAGCAGCAGGGTAACCGCCCCCTGCCGGACACCCGTTCGCCGGGTCCGCGCTTGTGTGCGGCGGACCCGGCGTGGGGCGGGGACGGCTGGCGCTCAGAGCGCGGAGATCTCCGCGACCAGGTCGTCCAGACCGAGCGAGCCCAGGGACAGCGCGGCCATGTGCCATGCCTTGGCGTCGAAGTCGTCGCCGTGCGCGTGCCGGGCGGCGGCGCGGCCGGTCAGCCAGGCGCGCTCGCCGAGCTTGTAGCCGATGGCCTGGCCCGGCATGCCCAGGTAGCGGATCAGCTCGCTGTCGACGAAGTCCGCCGGGCGGCCGCTGTGCATGCCGAAGAACTCACGGGCCAGCTCGGGCGTCCAGCGCTCGCCCGGGTGGAACGGGGAGTCCGCCGGGATCTCCAGCTCCAGGTGCATGCCGATGTCCACGATGACGCGGTTGGCCCGCATCATCTGCGCGTCCAGGTAGCCCAGCCGCCGCTCGGGGTCGGTGAGGAAGCCCAGCTCGTCCATCAGGCGCTCGGCGTACAGCGCCCAGCCCTCGGCGTTGGCGCTGACCATGCCGACCGTCGCCTGGTAGCGCGACAGGTTCTCCGCCACGTGCGCCCACTGGGCGATCTGCAGGTGATGGCCCGGCACACCCTCGTGGTACCAGGTGGAGACCAGGTCGAAGATCGGGAAGCGGGTCTTGCCCATGGTGGGCAGCCAGGTCCGGCCCGGCCGGCTGAAGTCCTCGGAGGGGCCGGTGTAGTACGGGGCCGCCGCGCCGCCGGGCGGGGCGATCCGGGACTCCACGACCTTGACCCGGTCGGCGAGTTCGAAGTGCACGCCGTCCAGCGCCGAGATCGCCTCGTCCATCAGCTCCTGGAGCCAGGCGCGTACCTCGTCGACGCCCTCGATGGCCTGGCCGTGCCCGTCCAGGTGCTTGAGCACCTCCCAGGGCGTCGCGTCGGGCAGGATCTTGCCCGCCTCGGCGACCATCTCGGCGTGGATGCGGTGGTACTCGGACCAGCCGTACGCGTACGCCTCGTCGAGGTCCAGATCGGTGCCGTTCCACAGCATCGCCCAGCGGGCGTAGCGCTCGCGGCCCACGGTGTCGGGCGCGCCCTCGACGCCGGGGGCGTAGGTGTCGCGCAGCCAGTCGCGCAGCGCCGCGTAGGCGGCGGTGGCCTCCGCGGCGGCGGCGTCCAGCTCGACCCGCTGGTCCCGAGGTCCCTCGGCGACGAGCCCGGCGAACCAGCTCTGGCCGCTCTCCTCGCCGATCCACTCGCCGATCTGCCCGATCACGGTGGCGACCTGGCGCGGTCCGGCGGGCAGGCCGCGGGCCAGGCCCTCGGTGAGCGAGGCGCGGTAGCCGGCCAGCGCGGCCGGGATGGCGCGCATCCTGGCGGCCAGGTCCGCGTGGTCCTCGGCGCTCTCGGTCGGCATCAGCGTGAACGCCTCACGGATGCCGTGGGCGGGGGAGTCCAGGTTGCTCACCGCGCGCAGGTGCTCGTCGGCGCCGTGCACCGCCAGCTCCGAGGTCAGCCGCTCGCGCAGCAGCCGCGCGCAGCGCCGCTCCGCGTCGCTGTCCCCTCCGGGCCGCGCCTCCGCCTCCGCGAGCCGCTCCAGCGTGGCCACGGCCAGCGCCGCCCGTGCGTCGGCACCGGCGGGTGAGAAGTCCGGCAACCGGCGAGCGCTGTCAGGCGCCCCCAGGTACGTGCCGAGAATCGGGTCGAGTGCGAGGAGGTCGTCGACATAGGCGTCGGCGACCTGGCGGGGCAGCGGTGCGCTGGTGAGAGTGGACATCCTCCCATCCTGGTACGTGATCGGCCCCCGCGTCACCACCATTGTTGTGGTGATGCCTTACGCGCTCCGCGCAGGGGTGATGGTTTCCACGGCGCCCACGCCCGGCGATCGTCTCCGCGGCGCCCGCGGGGGGCGTTGCGCGCTCCGCGCGGGGTGGTGCGTAGGGCGTTCGGCCCGGCAAGTGATGCCTTTGCGCTGCCGCCGGTCGCGCGGCGATGGCCTGCGGGCCCGGCCCGCGCTGCGGTGGGCTCCGGGCCCCGCCCGCGGGGTGGTGCGTAGCGTGCTCGGCCCGGCAAGTGATGCCTGTGCACGGCCGCGGGTCGCGCGGCGATGGCCTGCGGGCTCGGTCCGCGCCGTGATGCGTTGGGCTGCCGCCGTCCGCGCCGCGCGGACTCCGCGCCCGGTCCGCGGGCTCGCCGTGGTGGGTCGGCCTGGCGCAGGCGGCGTTATTCCGGCGGCAGCAGTGGGCCGCAGCTCCATTCCTGGAATATGAGTCGCGTCTCGACGCGGGCGACCTCGCGGCGGGAGGTGAATTCGTCGATCACCAGCCGCTGGAGATCCGAGGTGCCGGTGACCGCGACGTGTACGAGGTAGTCGTCGGGCCCGGTGAGGTGGAACAGGGCGCGGGATTCGGGCAGGGCGCGGATGCGGTCCACGAACGGGGTGATCAGTTCGCGGCGGTGGGGGCGGACCTGCACCAGCAGAAGGGCCTCCAGGCCGCGGCCGAGTTTGGCCGGGTCCAGCCGCAGCTCGTGGCCGAGGATCACCCCGCCGCGGCGCAGCCGGGCCACCCGGTCCAGGCAGGTGGAGGGGGCGACGCCGACCGCCGCGGCGAGGTCGCGGTAGGTGGTCCGGGCATCGTTCTGGAGGAGCCGGAGAATTTCGAGGTCCACCGGATCGAGCGTGACGGAATCGGCCATTGGCCGAACGTAACACGGAGCTTTCCCCGGATGAGCCGGTGGTCGTTCAGTCTGACGGGCATGGAGACGACCGCAGCAGTGACGTCGCCGCGACCCGAACGGTCGCTGGCCACCGAAGCCGTGCACGCCGGCCGCGAGGACCTCGCGGCGCTCGGGGTGCACGCTGTTCCGCTGGACCTGTCCACCACCTATCCGTCGTACGACAGCCGCGGTGAGGCCGCACGCCTCGACGCCTTCGCGGCCACCGGCGAGCAGCTGCAGGGCCCGCCGGTCTACGGGCGGCTCGACAACCCGACCACCGCCCGTTTCGAGACCGCGCTCGCCCGGCTGGAGGGCGCCGAGTCCGCGGTGGCGTTCGCCAGCGGGATGGCCGCGCTCAGCGCCTGCCTGCTGGCCCGCGCCTCCGAGGGGCTGCGCCACGTGGTCGCGGTCCGGCCGCTGTACGGGTGCAGCGACCACCTGCTGACCGGCGGGCTGCTCGGCACCGAGGTCACCTGGACCGACCCGGCGGGCATCGCCGACGCGCTGCGCCCCGACACCGGACTGGTCATGGTCGAGACCCCCGCCAACCCGACGCTCGCCGAGGTCGATCTGCGGGCGGTCGCGTACTCCTGCGGCTCGGTGCCGCTGCTGGTCGACAACACCTTCGCCACCCCCGTGCTCCAGCGGCCGGTCGAGTCGGGCGCCCGGATCGTGCTGCACAGCGCGACCAAGTACCTCGGCGGGCACGGCGACGTGCTCGGCGGTGTGGTGGCCTGCGACGAGGACTTCGCCCGCAAGCTGCGGCACATGCGCTTCGCTACCGGCGGGGTGCTGCACCCGCTGGCCGGGTACCTGCTGCTGCGCGGCCTGTCGACGCTGCCGGTACGGGTGCGCGCCGCGTCCGCGACGGCCGCCGAGCTCGCGGCCCGGCTGGCCGGCGACCCGCGGGTGTCCGCCGTGCACTACCCGCGGATCGGCGGCGCCATGGTCGCCTTCGAGGTGGCCGGCGACCCGCACGCGGTGATCGGCGCGGTCCGGCTGATCACCCCGGCGGTCAGCCTGGGCAGCGTCGACACCCTCATCCAGCACCCGGCCTCGATCAGCCACCGCATCGTCGGCGAGAACGACCGGCACAGCGGCGGTGTCGGCGACCGGCTGCTGCGGATGTCGGTCGGCCTGGAGGACGTCGAGGACCTGTGGGCCGACCTCGACGCCGCCCTGGCCGCGTCGGCGCCCGCCCGGCGGGCGCACGCCGACGCGGCGGCGGTCAGCTCCTAGCCGAGCCCCGCAGGGAGGCGGACGGCGCGTCGGTGCCCGGAAGGGTCGCGGTGATCACCAGCGTGCCGTCCTCCACCTGGTAGTCCAGCGGGAGTTCGAGGTAGCGCATCGACGCCACCATGCCGGTGTTGGTGGACCGGGTGACGGCGTAGACGCTGTCGCGGTCCGCGGCCACCGCCAGCTCGACCAGCTTGCGCAGCAGCGCCAGGCCGATGCCGCGGCGCTGCCAGTCGTCCTCGACGAGCAGCGCGACCTCGTTTTCGTCGCCGTCCCACAGAAGATGGCCGAGTGCCACCAGTCGGCCCGAGGCGGTCTCGACAGCGAGCGACTGGCCGAACCTCGGGCTGAGCAGGTGCTGCAGATAGCGGTCCGCGTCGTTCACGGGGCCGTGGTAGCGCTTGGCCAGCGTGTCCGGGGTGCAGCGCTCGTGCATGGCCAGCGCCGCCGCGAGGTCGTCGGGGCCCGCCCGGCGGATGGTGATCGCGTTGCCCGCCGGCAGGGTCAGCACGTCGCGGCTGTGCGGCACCCGTACCCCCAGCCGCGCGTCGAGCTCCAGCAGCGCGCGGGCGCGGGCGAACTCGGTCGGGGTGAACGGCAGATGCTCGCGCCGTACGGTGATGGTGCCGCCCGACGGGTCGTGCAACCGCAGCACCGTACCCTCCAGCGTGTCCTCGCAGCCGTCGCCCGGACCCTCCGCGGGCGTGGAGCTGATGCTGCAACGGCCGAACATCTCCCGCAGCGCGAGGGGCAGTTCGGCGGCGTCGAGCGCGGTGCGGGTGGCCAGGGTGAGCATCCGGGTCGGGGCGTCCACCAGGTCGTGGGCGTCGGCCCGCTCCAGCCAGGTGTCCGTGCCGCCCGCGTCGGCGACGGTCAGCGCCAGTGCGGTGGCGGGCAGCCCGGCCGGGGCCCGCAGCAGGAACTCGTCCACGGTGCCGTCGGCCAGCGGGTGCGTCTGCAGGGTGATGATGTCGATCCGGCTCTGCGCGAAGGCGGTGCACACCGCGCCCAGGCTGCCGGGGGTGTCGCGTACGGTCGTCCGCAGCCGCCAGAGCGCCGACTCCCCGTCGGCGCTGGTGCCGCTCTCGCGTCGGCCGTCGTCCCCGGTGGCGGCGTCGCCCGCCGCCGTGCGGTCCGGGACGCCCCGGACGGCGGGGGCGGGCGGCGCATGGCTGTGGCGGCGTGCCCACCACGTGTGGAGGCCGGCCGCCACCAGGAGCGCCGCCCCGGACGTCATCAGCAGAACGCGCCCGTCGGGTCCGTGGTCCACCAGGTCGGCCACCAGATCGGCGGTGGCCATCGCCGTGAACATCGCGGCCACTTCGACGAGGTCACGTCGCCAGTGGCGCTGCCGGTTTCTCGCTTTGGCGGGAGTCACATGAGGCATACACCTACCCTGCCGAACGTGTGTTGCGGCGTCACGAACTTTCCGTGACCGGACGGTAAAGGCCGGATCTTCTCGGCCAATTTACGTTTTCCATGCTTTTGCCGACCGGTCCCGCTGCTACCGCGTGGTAGGAAAGTGGCGGCACGCAGTGTCCCCCCTCGGCGGGAGCCATGGTCAACGAGGGCTCCCGGCGCCTACGATGGCCCGACCCCAGCCCGCCGCGGACCCGAGCCGCCCGACCCGCGCCGCATACATCCCCCTACCGGCGCAGCGACGATGACTGCCGAACAGACACCGCACACCTTCCAGGTCGATCTGCGTGGC
This sequence comes from Streptomyces sp. NPDC051976, assembly GCF_040680795.1. NCBI lineage: Bacteria > Bacillati > Actinomycetota > Actinomycetes > Kitasatosporales > Streptomycetaceae > Streptomyces > Streptomyces sp. NPDC051976. The sequence continues at coordinate 75,442 of NZ_JBFAXL010000038.1, read as the reverse complement.
CTGGTGGATCTCCTCTCCCACCACCTCTACTCCAGCCCGAAGGTCTATCTGCGGGAACTGCTGCAGAACGGCGTGGACGCGATCACCGCCCGCCGCACCGAGGACCCCACGGCGCCCGCGCACGTCCTGCTGCGCACCGAGCCGGGCGGGTTGCGGGTCGACGACAGCGGGATCGGTCTGACCGAATCCGATGTGCACTCTCTGCTCGCGACGATCGGCCGCAGCTCCAAACGGGACGGGCTGGAGTCGGCGCGCACCGAGTTCCTGGGGCAGTTCGGCATCGGCCTGCTCGCCTGCTTCGTCGTCGCCGACACCATCCGCGTCGTGAGCCGCTCCGCCCGCGACCCGCAGGCGCCGCCCGTCGAGTGGCGCGCGCACGACGACGGCTCCTACACCGTACGGACGCTGCCCGACGAGGCCCGTACCGAGCCGGGCACCACCGTTCACCTCATCGCCAGGCCCGGCGCCGACGACTGGTTCACCCCCGAGCGGGTCACCGAACTCGCCCGGGATTTCGGCTCGTTGCTGCCGTACGACGTCCGCGTGGACGACATCGCTGTCACCGACCGGCCGCCGGTGTGGGAGCGCGCCTTCCCCAGCGCCGCCGCCCGCCGGATCGAACTGGGCCGCTACTGCCGGGAGCGGTTCGGCTTCCTGCCGCTGGACACCATCGACCTCGACGTGCCCGTCGCCGGGGTGCGCGGTGTCGCCTATGTGCTGCCGTCCGCGGTCAGCCCCGCCCAGCGCGGGGGCCACCGGGTGCACCTCAAGGGCATGCTGCTCACCGAGCGCGCCGACGAACTCCTGCCCGACTGGGCGTTCTTCGTCCGCTGCGTCATCGACACCGACACCCTGCGCCCCACCGCCTCGCGCGAGCACCTGTACGCCGACGAGACGCTCGCCGCCGTCCGCGACGCGCTCGGCGACCGGATCAGGGAGTGGCTCACTACGCTCGCCGCGGGCGACCCCGAACGCCTCACCCACTTCCTGTCCGTGCACCACCTGGGCGTCAAGACGCTGGCCCGGCACGACGCGGACCTGTTCAAGGTGATGCTGCCCTGGCTGCCGTTCGAGACCACCGACGGACAGCGCTCCCTCGACGAGTTCGCCCGCCGCCACGCCACCGTCCACTTCACCCGTACCGTCGAGGAGTTCCGCCAGGTGGCCGCGATCGCCGCCGCGCAGGGCATGGGCGTGGTCAACGGCGGTTACACCTACGACGCCGAACTCGTGGGGATGCTCGCCCGGGTACGGCCGGGCACCGCCGTCTCCGAACTGGATGCCGACACCGTCACCGCGCACCTGGACACCGTCGACCCCGAGGAGGAGCTCGCGCTGTCGGGGTTCCTCACCGCCGCCCGCGCCGCGCTCGACCCGCTCGGCTGCGACGTCGTGCTGCGCACCTTCCACCCGGTGTCGGTGCCCGCGCTGCACCTCGACGACCGCGCCGCCCGCCACGAACGGGCCCGCGAGGACGAGCAGGAACAGGCCGACGACCTGTGGGCGGGCATCCTCGGCTCGCTGCGCGGCAGCGCCCCCCGGGCCCGCCTGGTGCTCAACCACCTCAACCCGCTGGTCCGCAAGGTAGGCGCGCTGGCCACCCGCGAACTGGCGGGCACCGCGGTCGAGGCGCTCTACGGCCAGGCCCTGCTGATGGCCCAGCGCCCGCTGCGCGCGGCCGACTCGGCGCTGCTCAACCGCGCCTTCCTCGACCTGCTGCGGTGGGCGACGGAGCAGCCCGCCCCGCAAGCCGGGCCCGTCGAGCGGGAGGACGGCCGATGAGCGCGCAGCCCCGTACGGCCGAGACCATCCGCCAGGCCATCGAGGAGAACCGGGCCGAGCCGGAGGGCGCGGCCCGCAACGCTCGGGCCGAACGTCTGGCGGAGGAGGCCGACCGCACCGGCGACCGGCGGCTGATCGTCGAGGCGCTGTTCAACCTGCTCACCGCGTACAACTACAGCGCGGAGTCCGACAAGAAGTTCGTCCCCTTCGCGAAGGCGCTGCGGATGTGGGACGAACAGCCGGGCGACTTCGACGAGTTCGCCACCCACAGCCTGCACTGGTACTTCAAGTGGGTCTCCAGCGGCATGCTCGACCAGCCGCACATCCCGCTCGCCGCGATCGAGAAGTGGCAGAGCGAGATGGAGCGCCGCTACCGGCTGGCCGGTCACTCCGAACGGGCGGTGCGGCAGGGCGAGTTCAGGATCGCCCGGCACATCGGCGACCTGCCGCGCGCCGAACGCGCCTACGCCGCCTGGCAGACGGCCGACCGCGACGAGATGAGCGACTGCCAGGCGTGCGAACTCCACCTCCAGGGAAGCTGGCAGGTGCTGCGCGGCCGCGACGCCGACGCGCTGGACAACTGGCGGCCGGTGCTGGCCGGCGAACTGACCTGCGCGCACGAGCCGCACGCCGTGCTCGCCTCCTCACTGCTGCCGCTGCTGCGGCTCGGCCGTGCCGACGAGGCCCGCACGAACCACCTGCGCGGCTACCGGATGGTCCGCGCGATGGAGAGCATGCGCGCCGCGGTCGCCCAGCACGTGGAGTTCTGCGCGCTGACGGGCAACGAGGCGCGCGGCCTGGAGATCCTCGCCCAGCACCCCGAACACTTCACCGCGGACGGCGACCCCGACAGCCTGATGGACCACCTCGCGGTGACCGCCCTGCTCACCGCCCGGCTGACCGCGCTCGGCCACGGCGCGCAGCCGGTGCCGGGGCCGGGCGAGCGCGACTGGACCGCCGCCGAGCTGAGCGACCACGCCAGGACGCGGGCCCTGGACCTGGCGCGCGCCTTCGACACCCGCAACGGCACGGGAGCGGTCTCCGAAGGCGTACGGGAACGGATGGCGGCCCGGCCGCTGGCCGAGCGGCTGCCGCTGGGCGTGCGGTCGGCGCGGCTCGACCGGACCGGGGCGCCGGAACCCGTCGCGGCGGTCCCGGTGGTGAACTCCCCGGCCGCAGAAGGCGACCTGGACGCACTGCTCGCCGAGGCGCGCCGGCTGAGCGAGGGCGGCCACCCGCGGGCCCACCAGGCGTGGACCGCCGTCGAATCGGCGGCGGCGCGCGGCGGCGCGGCGCTCGACGCCAAGGCGCGCGCCGAGATCACCGACCACGCCGGGATGACCGCGATCGGCGACCCGGCCGCCGCGCACGCGCTGTTCCTGCGCGCGGCCCGGGAGTTCGAGGCGGCGGGGGAGCCGGGCGAGGCCGCGGCCTGCCGCGCGCGGGCCGCCTACGCCCACGCGCTGACCGGCGAGGTCCGCGCCGCGCTGCGCGCGGTGGACGAGCAGTGCGCGCTGCTGTGCGCCCTGCACGGCCAGGAGCAGGCCACCGCGCGCCAGCTCACCGGCGCCGCGCTGCTGCGCTGCCGCATCCTGCTGGAGCGGGCGGCCGACCCCGAGGAGCGGGCCGCCGCGCTCGACGACGCCCTGCAACAGGCCGCGGACGCCGCCGAGTTCAGTGAGAAGTACCGGACCGAGACCGGGATGACCGCCCGCCTCGCCGACGCCACGGTGATGCTCGGCAGGCTCGCGGCGGGCCGCGGCGACGAGGAGCGGGCCATCGCCCTGCTCACCCGCGCCGCCGCGCTGCACCACGAGGCGGGCCAGCCGTGGTACGCCGCCGAACCCGAGGGCGCGCTCGCCGAACTGACGCTGCGTCATGACGACCCGCGGACCGCCGCGGACTCCGCGCTCGCCGCCCTCGCGGACGGCCAGGAGATCCTGGAGCCGCCGCACCGCACCCAGCTGCACCTGCTCGCCAGCCAGGCGCTCGCCGCCCTCGGCGACGACGAGGGCGCCGCCTCGCACGCCCTGGACGCCGCCCACTGGGCCGACGAGGCGGGCTTCGGCGAGGGCCCCGGCGCCACCGCCCGGCTGCTGTTCGGCGGCGCGCTGCGACGGCTGGGCCGGACCGCGGAGGCCGCCTCCGTACTGGAGTCCGCGCTGCCGGACCTGTTGCGCGGCGGCCATGACGAGGGTGAGGTCGTCCAGGCCCGCTGGTGGCTCGCCGAGAGCCAACTCGACCTGGGCGAGGCCCGGGAGGCGGCCGAGCAGTTCCTGCTCGCCGCCCAGGCGGTCGAGGCCGCCGACGGCCCCGGTGACGTCACCGACCACGCGATGCTCGCCAACCTGGCCGCCGACGCCCTCAACCGGGCCGGTCTGCACGACGAGGCGGTACGGGCCTACGCGGGCGCCGAGCAGCTGTGGCGCGCCGTCGGCGACCCGCACGCCGTCGTCCGCACCCTGCGCGCCCGCGCCTGGATCGAACTGCGGGACGGCCGCGCCGGACTCGCCGCCGCCCGGCCGCTGATGGACGCCGCCGCGGCCTCGGCCCGCGAGGCCCTCGACGCCGCCGCCTCCGAGCACGACGCCGCCCATCTGCGGGTCGACCTCGCCGACACCTACCGCCAGACCGGCGAGATCATCGTGCGCGCCGCCGACGCCACCGACGAGCCGGCCCCGGCCGTCGCCCTCGAAGAGGCGCTCGCCTGCGCCGAGCTGGCCATCTCCACCCTCGCGCCGCTCGGCGCCGACGCCCGTGACGACCGCACCTCCGCCGCCCTCATGGCCGCCTGGCTCGAAGCCGACCTCGGCCGCCCCGCCGCCGCGGCGGCCCGCGCCCGCGCGGTCAGCACCGAGTACGCCGCCGCCCCCGGGCCCATCGGCGACAGCCGCCGCGCGGAGGCGTCCGCCATCCTCGACCACACCAGCGCGGACCGGCCCGACACGGCCTGACGGCCGCCCTAGGGCCCGGTGGCTTCCGCCAGGAGGGTCAGGGCGCGGGTCAGGGCTTCCGGGGTGAGGTGGGCGTAGCCGACGACGAGGTGGACGCGGTCGTCGTCGGGGGCGGCCGGGGTGGTGAGGTAGTCGGACAGCGGCCGCACCGTGACACCGGCTCGGTGGGCCGCGGCGTGGAAGCGGGCGTAGGGGCCGTAGCGGGCGGGGAGCGTGACGATGGCGTGCAGCCCGGCCGCGATGCCGGTGACCTCGGCGCCGGGGAAGCGGTCGGCGAGGACGGCGGTCAGGGTGTCGCGGCGCCGCCGGTAGAGGCGCTGGCAGCGGCGCAGCTGCCGGTCGTACTGCCCGGAGGTGAGGAACTCCGCGAGCACGGCCTGTTCGGTGACCGGGTTGCCCAGGTCCATCGTGCGCTTGCGCAGCGCCGCGTCGGCGACGATGTCGGGCGGCGCGACCAGCCAGCCCAACCGCAGCCCTGGGGCGAGGGACTTGCTTACCGACCCGGTGTACGCGACGTGCCCCGGCGCCAGGCCCTGGAGGGCGCCGACGGGGGCGCGGTCGTAGCGGAAGTCGCCGTCGTAGTCGTCCTCGACGACCAGGCCGTCCACCGAACGCGCCCAGTCGGTGAGCAGCGCGCGGCGGCGGGCTGAGTACGCCACCCCGGACGGGAACTGGTGGCAGGGCGTCACCACCGCCGACCGTACGCCGGTCGCGGTCAGCGCGTCGACGGACAGCCCGTCGGCGTCGACCGGCACCGGGACCGCGGTCAGGCCGGTCGCGGCCAGCAGCCCGGTGTGCTCGGGGCTGCCCGGGTCCTCCACGGCCATCGCGCGGTGGCCCCGGCCGTGCAGGACCAGTCCGAGCAGGGTGTGCGCCTGGGCCACCCCGGAGCAGACCACGAGCTGGTCGGGGTCCGCGGCCACCCCGCGGCGCCGGGTCAGCAACTCCGCGAGCGCCGCGCGCAGTTCGGGCAGGCCGCGCGGGTCGGGGTAGCCGAAGGCGCGGTTCGGCAGCCGCGCGAGCACCCGGCGGTGGGCGGCCGACCAGGCGGCCCGCGGGAAGAGCGAGAGGTCCGGCAGGCCCGGCCGCAGGTCCAGCGGCCCGCCCCGGTCGTCGGCGCCCGGCGCACCGGCCGCCGACGCCGCGGGCGAAGCCGCCCGCACATCCGTCACCCACGTCCCCGACCCCTGGCGGCCCGTCAGATAGCCCTCCGCGGTGAGCTGCGCGTAGGCGTCCGTCACCACACCCCGCGACACCCCCAGATCCGCGGCCAGCTCCCGGCTCGACGGCAACTGCGTCCCGGGCGCCAACCGCCCCGCCCGCACCGCGTCCCGTAACGCCGCCTGCAACGCCCGCCCCCGCCCCCGCACCCCCACCTCCCCCGAGACCACCAACAACTCCCACGCCGCCGTCCACCCAGGGCTGCCGCCCCGCGCCGCCGCGCCGTCGCCCGAACCGCCGCCGCCCGGCCCGCCGCCCGGCCCGCCGCCCGGGCCGTCCGCAGCGGCGGCGGAAGTGGTCCTCGTATTCGCCATGGCATTGGACCTTAATCCGGACCGCTTCGTCTTCATAGCGTGCTCGTATGAACTCCTCTCACCGCGGCGGGTTCCTGCTCGCCGCACTCGCTTGCGTCCTCGTCGGCGCGTCCTTCACCGCGGGCGGCGCGCTCGTGGACTATCCGCACGCGGGAGGGCAGGCGTTGCGGTACGGGTCGGCGTGTCTGCTGCTGGTGTGGCCCGCGCGGAAGGGGGCGGGGCGGCGGTTGCGGGGGCTGGGCGGGCGGCAGTGGGCGCTGGCGGGAGCGGTGGCCGCGGTGGGGATGGTCGGGTTCAACCTGGCGATCCTGGCGGCGGAGCGCACCGCGGAACCGGCGGTCCCCGGGGTGCTGGTGGGGTGCGCGCCGGTGGTGGTGGCGGTGCTGGTGCCGCTGGCGGCGGGACGGCGGCCCGCCGTGGCGGTCACCGCGGGGGCGGTGCTGGTCGCCTCGGGCGCCTTCGTGGTGCAGGGGTGGGGCGGCACCGACGGCGCCGGGCTGTGCTTCTCGGTGCTGGCACTCGTCGGCGAGGTCGGCTTCGCGCTGCTCGCCGCGCCGCTGGTCGGCCCGCTCGGGCCGCCGCTGCTGTCGGCCTGCGTGTGCGGCCTCGCGGCCGTCGAGGCGGGCGCGGTGGGTCTGCTCACCGACGGCACGGCGGCACTGCGGATGCCCACCGGATCCGAGGCGCTGGCCCTCGGCTGGCAGTCGGTGGTGGCCACCGTGATCGGCTTCGTCTGCTGGTACGCGGGCCTCCAGCGGATCGGCACCGAACGCGCCACCCTCTTCTCCGGGCTGATCCCGGTGGCCGCCGCGGTCACCGCGCCGATCGTCGCCGTCGGCACCTTCGGGGCGGGCCAACTCGCGGGCAGCGCACTGGTCGCCGGCGGCGTCGCCGTCGGCTCGGGCGCCCTCGGTGCGGTCGGGTGGCGGCGGACACCGGCACCGCCGCCACCAGCAGCGGCGCTCGCGGCGGACCGCCGCGACACCTCCGCCAGGATCATGGAGACCTCACCCGCCGCGCCGGGAACTTCAGCGGGATTGGGCGAGTTGTGACAGTACGGGCCGGTGCACGCACCGGCCCGGCCAGCAGCCCCGACCGGGCGCCCCCGTCCCGGTCGGGGCCTCGTAGGGCCTGACCGGCCCTGCCCCCCGATCCGCCGATCCCCTCCACCGGCGGAAGTACGTCACTTCGCGCCGAGCGCCTGCTGCAGCGGATCGATCGCGAAGTAAGCAGCGAAGCACAAGGACACGCCCCACACCAGCGGGTGCACCTCCCGGATCTTGCCGAGCGCGACCTTGATGACCACGTACGACAGGAAGCCCGCGCCGATGCCGTTGGTGATGCTGTAGGTGAAGGGCATCGCGGCGATGGTGAGGAAGGCCGGGATCGCGATGTCGTACTGCGTCCAGTCGATGTTGCGGACCTGCGCCATCAACAGGAAGCCGACGGCGACCAGCGCGGGCGCCGCCGCCTGTGAGGGCACCACCGACGCCAGCGGCGCGAGGAAGAGCGCGACCGCGAAGAGCGCGCCGGTCACGACACTGGCGAGCCCGGTCCGCGCGCCCTCGCCGACACCCGCGGCCGACTCCACATAGGCGGTGTTGGAGGAGACCGACGCCGCGCCGCCCGCGACCGCCGCGGCGCCGTCGATGAACAGCACCCGGCCGATGTGCGGCACCCTGCCCTCCTCGTCCAGCAGACCGGCCTCGCTGGAGATGCCGACGATCGTGCCCATCGCGTCGAAGAAGTCCGAGAGCACCAGGGTGAAGACGAAGAGCGAGGCGGTCACCACGCCCGCCTCCGAGAAGCCGCCGAAGAGGCTGAAGTGGCCGAGCAGGCCGAAGTCCGGTGCGGCGGTGATGTGGTGCGGCACCTTCGGGACCGTCAGCCCCCAGGCCGCCGCCGGGATGTCCGCGATCTTGTTGACCACGATCGCCACCACCGTCATCACCACGATGCTGATCAGGATCGCGCCCTTGACCCGCCGGGCGACCAGCGCCACCGTCAGCAGCACACCGAGGCAGAACACCAGCACCGGCCAGCCGGTCAGGGTGCCCGAACCGCCCAGCTGTACGGGCACGGTGGTGTGCGCGGCGTCCGGGATCCGGCTGGTGAACCCGGCGTCCACGAAACCGATGAACGCGATGAAGAGCCCGATGCCGACACTGATGGCCTGCTTGATGGGCAGCGGGATCGCGTCCATGATCGCCTGCCGCAGCCCGGTCGCGACCAGCAGGCAGATCAGCAGTCCCTCCAGGACCACGAGCCCCATCGCGTCCGGCCAGCTCATCCGCGGCGCGAGCTGGAAGGCGACCACCGCGTTCAGCCCGAGGCCCGCCGCGATCGCCAGCGGCAGATTGCCGCCGACACCCATGACGGCGGTCATCACCGCGGCCACCAGCGCGGTGGCGGTGACCAGTTGGGCGGTCGACAGATGGTGCCCGAACTTGTCCGTCGCGCTCCCGAGGATGATCGGGTTGAGCACCAGGATGTAGGCCATCGTGAAGAAGGTGGCGAACCCTCCGCGTATCTCACGCCCCGGCGTCGAACCGCGCTCCGATATACGGAAGAAGCGGTCGAACGGGGTGCCGGCGGAAGGCGGTGCGGACGTCGGCTGCTCGGCGTCCACGGATGGTCCGGACATGCTGCTCCTCGGGATCGGCGCTTGCTGGCGGGCACTGCTGATCAGCGTGGTATCACGGTCGTGTTTCGGCCATGCTCAGGTCAACACCTACGGCACGACCAGCTGTTACCTCCGCGTCGTCGCTGGACAGCGCCGGGGCCGGTCGGATGGGATGGGCGGGTGAGTGACGACACCGCGGTCGCGGTCTTCGAGGCGCACCGGCCGGTACTGACCGGGGTCGCGTACCGGATGCTCGGACGGTTCGCCGACGCCGAGGACGTGGTGCAGGAAACGTGGTTGCGCTGGGACGGCGCCGACCGCGCCGCGGTCCGCGAACCGCGCGCCTTCCTCGTGCGGACCACCACCCGGCTGGCGATCGACCGGCTGCGGCATGTGCAGTCGCGCCGCGAGTCCTACGTCGGCGAGTGGCTGCCCGAGCCGCTGACCACCGACGGTCCTTCAGCGGCGGCCGACGCCGAGGAACGGGTCCTGCTGGCCGAAACCGTGTCGTTCGCGATGCTGGTGCTGCTGGAGTCGCTCTCCCCGCTGGAGCGCGCGGTGTTCGTGCTGCGGGAGGCGTTCGGCTATCCGTACGCCGAGATCGCCGCCGTCCTGGACCGCGGCGAACCGGCGGTCCGGCAACTCGCCGGGCGCGCCCGGCGCCATGTCGAGGAGCGGCAGCCGCGCTACGACGCCGACCCGGTGGTCGGCGCGGAGGTCACGGAACGCTTCCTCGCCGCCTGCGTCGGCGGCGACCTGGAAGGGCTGATGGCACTGCTCGCGCCCGACGTGCGGCTCATGGGCGACGGCGGCGGTGTGCAGAAGGCGCCGCTGCGCGTCATCGAGACCGCGTCGAAGGTCGGCCGCTTCCTGCACGCCATCTCCTCCGACACCCCGCCCGACGCGGCCGTCACCTTCCGCGAGGTCAACGGCGCGCCCGCGATCGTCATCACCACCCACGGCCGCCCGCACACCGTGGTGGCGCTGGAGACCAGGGACGGCAGGATCGCCTGCGTCTATCTGCTGACCAACCCCGGCAAGCTGACCGGCATCAGATGACGGTGGCCGACCGGGCGGCGGCGGATGCCGGGCGGCCGGCCGCCGCCGTCGGGCCGCGGCTCAGAGCCCGCCGCTGACCCGCAGCACCGCGCCCGTGGTGTACGACGCGTCGGGGGAGAGCAGCCAGGCCACCGCGCCCGCGATCTCCTCGGGCTGCCCGGGACGCCGCATCGGCACCCGCTCGGGGTTGCGCCACGGCCGCTCCGGGTCGCCCATCGCCGCGTGGATGTCGGTGACGATCATGCCGGGCTGTACCGAGTTCACCCGCACCCCGTCGGGGCCCAGCTCCTTCGCCAGCCCCAGCGTCAGGGTGTCGACGGCCGCCTTGCTCGCCGCGTAGTGCACGTACTCGCCGGGGCTGCCCAGGGTGGCGCCGCCCGACGACATGTTGACGATCACCCCGCCCGCGCCGCCGTACCGGGTGGACATCTCCAGCGCCGCGCGCCGGGCGCAGATCAGGGCGCCCATCACGTTCACGTCCACCACGCGGCGCATCACGTCCACCGGCGTCTCGGTGAAGCGGCCCAGCGGACCCGTGATCCCCGCGTTGTTCACCAGCCCCGTGATCGGGCCGAGCTGCTCCTTGACCGCGTCGAACAGCGCGTCGACCCGCGTCTCGTCGCTGGTGTCGACCTGGACGACCGCGCACCGCCCGCCCGCCTCGCGTATCTGCCGGGCGACGTCCCGCGCCGCCTCCTCGGCCCGCTCGTAGCCGATGCCGACGGCGTGGCCCTCCGCGGCGAGCCGCAGCGCCACCGCGGCGCCGATCCCGCGGCTGCCGCCGGTGATGACCGTGACGGGACTCATCGATACCGCTCCCTCGCACTCTTCCTGCCGTTCACCTGCGGCGCGTCCGCCCGCACGGTGATCACGAACGCTATCGCAGCGGTCCGTCAACATCGCGTGAACGTCCCGCGTACCGGGCCCCGGAGCGGTGGGCGCGATCGAGGATTGGTCTTGACCAAGTTCACGACACGGCTCTATCGTCCGTAGTAGTGCAAGGACCTTTAATAAACAGTGGTTCGGAAACAAGCCTTAACAAGGTCTGACAGGACGTCGGCCAAGGCCCGTCCAGGGCCCGGTGATTGCGAGGACAGGGTGGGGACCACGCAGCTCGAATCGGTGCAGGAGCCGAAGTACTGGCACCTGAAGTCCGTGCTGAACGACGCCCTCGACTCGGAGTTCGAGGTCGGTGAGATCCTGCCCAACGAGCGTGATCTCGCCGCCCGCTTCGGTGTCGCCCGCGCGACCCTGCGCCAGGCTCTCGAACAGCTCGAACTCGAAGGGCGGCTGCAGCGGCGCCGCGGCGTCGGCACCACCGTGGCCCCGCCGCGGATGGGTGTGGCCGTCGGCCCCTCGGCCAATGTGTGGCCGGGCGCCCGCCTCGACACCTGGAACACCGTCGGCTGCGTCGAGGCCGTACCGCCGGCCCGTATCGGCGGCCTGCTGGGCATCGGCGCCGAGGAGACGGTGCACACCATCCGCCGCGAGCGCGTGATGCGCAACCAGCCGGTCGGCGCCGAGCTGCTCTACGTGCCGTCGGCCTCCGTACCCGGGCTGTCCACGATGCTCTCGCCCGCGAGCCACGCCCCGGCGGTGCTGCGCGAGCTGCACGCCCTGGAGCTGGAGGGCGAGGACCGCGCCGTCGAGCTGGGTTCGGCGAGCGCCCAGGACGCCAAGCAGCTCGACCGGCTGCCCGGTGCCCCGGTGCTGGTCGTCACCACCCGTTACTTCGTGGGCGGCCGGGTCGCCGCCGCGTCGGTGGCCACCTACCGCGCCGACACCTGCCGCCTCACCTTCGGCGACTCCGGCGCGGTCGAGGTCACCCACCACCAGCCGGACACCCGCCAGGCGTCCTGACGCCGCGGGCGCACGCCGCAGAAAGAGGGCCGATCCCCATGGGGGATCGGCCCTCTGTGCCGTCCGCTCAGTGACGGGCCAACGAGGTCTGCTCCACCGCGAAGAGCTGCTCCTCGACGTGGTCCAGGGCCAGTCGGAGCGCGCCGGTGGCGATCGCCTCCTGGCCCAGGCCGGAGAGCGTCACATTGGGCGGGCGCAGGCAGTAGCGCGCCAGCTCGGCCCGCAGCGGCTCCAGGATGCCGTCCAGGCCCGCCGCCCAGCCCCCGATCACCACCAGCTCCGGGTCGATGGCCAGCACCAGCGCCGCCACGTCGTGCACCAGCCGCCGCAGGAACCGCTCCACGGCGTCCTTGGCCTGCACGTCGCCCTGCCTGGCCAGAGCGAAGACCCGCTCGACCGCCGGTTCGTCCAGCGGGTGCAGTGGGGTGCCCGTCGTCGACAGCAGGTACTCGGGGGTGACCTCGCGGCCCAGCAGGTGCAGGGCGCCGATCTCGCCCGCCGCGCCGCCGAAACCGCGGTGCAGCCGCCCGCCGATCAGCGAGCCCGCGCCGGGGCTGAGCCCGGCGAGCACGAAGACCACGTCGTCGATGCCGACGGCGACGCCCTTCCAGTGCTCGGCCACCGCGGCCACGTTGGCGTCGTTCTCGACCAGTACGGGGCAGCGGAAGGAGCGCTGCAGCCGCTCGCCCAGCGGCAGCCCGGTCCAGCCGGGCAGCGCGGTGCTCAGCCGCACCTCGCCGTGGGCCTCCACGATGCCGGGGCTGCCCACACCCACCGCCCAGAGGGTGCTGCGGGCCACCCCGGCCTTGCGCAGCAGCTCGGCGACGGTGCCGCGGACCCGCTCCAGCCGGTCGTCGGCGGAAGCGGCCTCGTCCACCTCGCGCCAGTGCGAGCCCAGCACCTGGCCGCTGAGGTCGGACAGCACCACCCGCACCTGGTGCGCGCCGATCTCGATGCCCAGCAGATGCCCGGCCTCGGCGTGGAAGCGGAAGCGGCGGGCGGGGCGGCCCTGCTTGCGCGCGTCGCCACCCTCGGGAGCGACCTCCACCACCAGGTCGGACTCCGTCAGGCCCTCGATGACGCCTTCGACGGTGGGCCGGGACAGGCCGGTGCTGTGCACCAGCTCCGTGAGGGTCGGGGTCTGCGCCCCGCGCAGGGCGTGGAGGACGACCGCGGAGTTGATCCGCCGTAGCAGGGATGGGTCCCCGCCGGTGAGCCGCCCCAACGTATGTCCTCCCAGCCTGTACCTGTGTGTGGCGGATCGTACCCGGCGGACGGCCCCGCGGCGAGTGCCGACCGTGACCGATGTTCCACGGCGTGCCGCCGGAAGTCCTGACGGACCGCCAATTGTCTTACGGGAGAGCTTTACTGGACACATGGATCTTGTCGCCCAGCTTGCCACCGTGGACGTCCTGCGCGCCCGGGAATTCCCCGCGCAGCGGGTCCGCTCCGGCGCGGTGGACAGCGGCCCCGGCTTCCATGTCGCCGATCTCGCGGTCAGCGAGGACTTCTGGGAGGACGACGGCAGCCGCCGCGCGGTGGTGGGCGACGACTTCGGGGCGGCCTGCCAGGCGCTGGTGGAGATCCTGGCCCGCCGCTGGGGCGAGCCGCACACCGTGGACCTGGCTCCGTATCTCGCCCGCCTGGACGAGGGCGGTACGGTCCCGCCGCCGCTGGGGATGCTGTGCGGCTATCTGCCCGAGGTCTACGGCTGGCAGGTCGACGACAGGTGGATAGCGGTGGGGGTCGGGCAGTGGGACGGGGAGTTACCGTTCCAGCTCGTCGTGGCCGTGGGGGAGCGGGGCGTCGTCTGACGCGGCGGCCCGCAGCCGGGCGAACTCCGCGGCGAGCTGGGTGGGTGTCCAGTGGGCGTTCAGGCCGCTGGGGCTGGGCAGCACCCAGACGCGGGTGCCGCCGATGACCGTGTCCTGCGGGCCGACCTGGGCCCGCTTCTCCGCGAAGGCGACGCGATAGGCGGTCACGCCGAGCACCGCCAGCCACGCCGGGCGGTACCGCTCGACCTTGGCGGTCAGCCGCCGCCCGCCCTCGACCAGCTCCCGCGGGCTCAGCTCGTCCGCCCGCGCGGTGGCCCGGCCCACGACATTGGTGATGCCCAGGCCCAGCGTCAGCATCTCCCGCTGCTCCCCGGGCGCGAAGCGGCGCGGGGTGAAGCCGGAGGCGTGCAGCGCGGGCCAGAACCGGTTGCCGGGGCGCGCGAAGTGATGTCCGGTGAAGGCGGACATCAGGCCCGGGTTGATGCCGCAGAACAGCACCGACAGCCCGTCGGCGATGACGTCCTCCAGGATCCGGTCCCGGGCCGCCGCCAGCTCCTCCGGGGTCAGAGGATCGCCCCGGGGCGGTACGCGGCGGCCTGCGGGTGCGCCTTGGTCACGTCCTCGATCCTGCGGACCACTTCGGCGACCTGGCCGGCGGCGGCGCCGGTGAAGGAGAGCCGGTCCGCCATCAGCGCGTCGAGCTGCGCGCGGTCCAGCGGGATCCGGTCGTCGGCGGCCAGCCGGTCGAGCAGTTCGTTGCGCTCGGCGCCCTGCTCGCGCATCGCCAGCGCCGACGCCACCGCGTTCTCCTTGATCGCCTCGTGCGCCAGCTCGCGGCCCACCCCGGCACGCACCGCGCCCATCAGCACCTTGGTGGTGGCCAGGAACGGCAGGTAGCGGTCCAGCTCGCGGGCGACGACCGCCGGGAAGGCGCCGAACTCGTCGAGCACCGTCAGGAAGGTCTCCAGCAGCCCGTCGAAGGCGAAGAAGGCGTCCGGCAGCGCGACCCGGCGCACCACCGAGCAGGACACGTCGCCCTCGTTCCACTGGTCGCCGGCCAGCTCGCCGGTCATCGACGCGTAGCCGCGCAGGATCACCATCAGGCCGTTGACGCGCTCGCAGGAGCGGGTGTTCATCTTGTGCGGCATCGCGGAGGAGCCGACCTGGCCCGGCTTGAAGCCCTCGGTGACCAGTTCGAGTCCGGCCATCAGCCGGATCGTCTTGGCCAGCGAGGAGGGGGCCGCGGCGAGCTGCACCAGCGCGGTGACGGCGTCGTAGTCCAGCGAGCGCGGGTAGACCTGGCCGACCGAGGTGAACGCCCGGGAGAAGCCCAGGTGTTCGGCGATCCGGCCTTCCATCTCGGCCAGCTTCGCGGCGTCGCCGCCCAGCAGGTCCAGCATGTCCTGCGCGGTGCCCACCGGGCCCTTGATGCCGCGCAGCGGGTAGCGGCCCAGCAGGTCCTCGACCCGCTCGAAGGCCACCAGCAGCTCGTCGGCGGTGGTCGCGAACCGCTTGCCCAGGGTGGTGGCCTGCGCGGCCACGTTGTGCGAGCGGCCCGCCATGACCAGCTCCGCGTACTCGCCCGAGAGCTGGCCGAGCCGCGCGAGCACGGCGACAGTACGGTCCCGCACGTGTTCGAGCGACAGCCGGATCTGGAGCTGCTCCACGTTCTCCGTCAGGTCACGGGAGGTCATGCCCTTGTGGACCTGCTCGTGCCCGGCGAGCGCGTTGAACTCCTCGATCCGGGCCTTCACGTCGTGCCGGTTGACCTTCTCGCGCTCCGCGATCGAGGCGAGGTCGACCTGTTCGAGCACCCGCTCGTAGTCGGCGAGAGCCTGCTCGGGCACCTCGATCCCCAGGTCCTTCTGCGCCCGCAGCACGGCGAGCCACAGGCGGCGCTCCAGCACCACCTTCTGCTCGGGGGACCACAGGGCGGCCAGCTCCGCGGAGGCGTAGCGGCCGGCCAGAACGTTGGGGATACGCGGCTTAGCAGTCACGTGTGGAGAGCATACCGGCTGCGGGCGGCCCGCCTCACGCCCGTCCGGCCCCCGGACCGCAGCTCAGCGGGGTGGCGCCGGGCCGGAAGCGGGCGCGGGCCGCCCGCGGCTCAGCCGTCGTACGGCAGCAGGTCCGGGCGCTTGGCGGGGCGGCCGTCGCCCGACGACCGGCCGGTGAGGCGGCGGCCGATCCAGGGGAACAGGTGCTCGCGGGTGAAGCGCAGGTCGGCGGCGCGGCGCGACGCCCACGCCGCGGGTACGGCGGGCGGCAGCCCCAGCGTCCAGTCGTCCTGCGCGGGCAGTCCGAGCGTCTGCCAGACCGCCTCGGCGACCCGCCGGTGCCCGTCGGCGGTCAGATGCAGCCGGTCGTCCGCCCACATCCGCCGGTCGCCCAGCACCTCGGCCCCGTACAGGTCGACCACCAGGGCCCCGTGCCGCTCGGCCAGGTCGTCGACGAAGGAGAAGAGCTGCTCCATACGCGGCAGGAAGCGGGTGGCCACCGGGCCGCGCCGGGCGGGGCTGCGCATCAGCACGAGCTGCTTGCACGAGGGCGCCAGCCGCTCCACCGAACTCTCCAGCAGCGCGCACACCGTGTCGACGTCGCACTTGGGCCGCAGCACGTCGTTGAGGCCGCCGACCAGGGTCACGAGGTCCGCGCGCATGGCGGCCGCGGTGTCGACCTGGTCCTCGGAGATCTGCCGGATCAGCTTGCCGCGCACCGCGAGGTTCGCGTAGCGGAAGCCGGGCTCCCTGGCCGCCAGCCGGGCGGCGAGCAGGTCGGCCCAGCCCCGGTAGGAGCCGTCGGGAAGCAGGTCGGACATCCCCTCGGTGAAGGAGTCGCCGACCGCGACGAAACTGGTGTACCCGGTGGGAAGCGCGTCTGTCTGCATGGCGCACGCGATTCTATGCGACCGCTCAGTACGGGGTGAAACGACCCGGGTCACGGGGCGGGCGGGATGCCGACCAGCTTCGTCAGGAACCGCTCCATCTGCTCGTCCAGCGGGGGCCAGGGCGCGTCGGGCTGGTTGACGCGGAGCGAGACCGCGCCGTGCAGGGCGGTGCGCAGGTCCAGCGACACGGCCGCCGCGTCGCCGGCCGGCGCGAGACCGGCGTCCATGCAGCGCTGGATCGCCGCGGTGGTGCGCGCGGACATCTCCTCCTTGAAGGACATGTCACCGCGCCGGTTGAGCGTGCTCTCGTGCAGCACCTTGTACAGCCCAGGGTGCTCCTGGGACCACGCGATGACGAGCGCGATACGCCCGCGGAGTGCGGCCGCCGGGTCGGCGGCGCCCTCCTCGGCTTCGTCCACGGCGCGCATCAGGTCCGCGTAGCACTGCTCCAGCGCGGCCGTCACCAGCGCGTCGCGGTCGGCGAAGTGGAGGTAGACGGAGGTCGCCGCGATGCCCACCTCGCGGGCAACCGCGCGCAGCGACAGCGCCTGGTCGTCGGCGAGTTCCTCCAGCAACCGCAGCGCCGCCTCGACAATCTCGGCGCGCAGCCGCTCGCCCTGGCCGCGCGCGTTGCGGCCGCGCGGCGCGGGGTGCGCTTTGTCTCGGCCCTGGGTCGTCGCGTCCATGACTCGCCATTGTATGCGGCCATATTTAAGACTACAGTCGTAGCCCTACAGCTGTTCACTTAAGGAGTCCCACCATGACACTGCCGACCCAGAACGCCGTCGAGGAGCTCGACCCGGTGTTCACCGAGATGGCCGCGGCGACCTCGCGGCAGCTCGGCGAGGGCAAGGAACTGACGCCGCGTGAGCGCGTCCTGCTCCACCTCGTCGCCGACGTCTGCGAACAGACCCTCGGGCTGCCGTACGAACTGCATGTGCGAGCCGCCCTGGACAGCGGCCTCGACGCCGACGACCTGCGCGAACTGCTGCGCTTCGTCTCCTACGACAGCGGCTACCCGGCGGCGCTGGCCGCCCTGGAACGGCTGGCCGAGATCGAGCGCACGCACAGCCTTCCCGGGCCGACCGGCCAGCGGCACGAGGTGAACGCGGACGGCACGGGCAGCCCGATGCCGGCCGCGGTACGGGCCGAGGTCAGCGCCCTCGACCCGGACTTCGCCGACTACATGGACCTGCAGTCCCGGATGCGCGCGGGGATGTCCCGGCTGAGCGTCCGCGAGCGGGCCTTCGCCACGATGACCGTGGACGTGCTCTACCAGACCCTCCAGGAGAGCTTCCGTACCCACGTCGGCCGCGCGCTGGGCGCGGGCGCCACAGATGGCGAGGTCCGCGCCGTCGTCCGCGCCACCGCGCCCTTCGGGATGACCAGGACCTGGCGGGCCCTGCACGTCCTCGACGCGCTGCTCGCCGGGCGGGAGGAGGCGGGGCGGGAGGAGGCGGCGACCGCTCAGACCGTCGGGGCCGCCTGACCGCTCCGGCTACGGCCGCCCCTTGCCGACCAGTTCCTTCAGCACGTCCTCCATCGTCACCAGCCCGATGCCGCGCCCCTCGTCGTCGACGACCGCCGCCAGATGCGCGCTGCCCGCGCGCATCGCGGTGAGGACGTCGTCGAGCGGGGTGGCGGCGCCGACGCGGGTGATGCGGCGCAGCGCGGTGCGGGGGAAGGCGGCGTCCCGGGGATAGACGTCCAGGGCGTCCTTGACGTGCAGATAGCCCAGGACGCGGCCGTCCTCGTCGGCGACGGGGAAGCGGGAGAAGCCGGACTCGGCGGCCAGCGACTCCAGGCCCTCCGCGGTGATGCCCAGCGGCGCCCTCACCACCTGCTCCGGCGGCAGCACGATCCCGCCGACCGGCCGCCGCCCCAGTTCCAGGGCGTCCCGCAGCCGTTCGGCGGCCCGCTCGTCCAGCAGGCCCGCCGCGCCCGCGTCGCTGACCATCCGTGACAACTGGTCGTCGGAGAAGACCGCCGCGACCTCCGAGGTCGGCTCCACCCGCAGCAGCCGCAGCAGCGCGTTGGCGAACGCGTTGACGGAGAAGATCACCGGCCGCAGGGCCCTGGTCATCCAGACCAGCGAAGGGCCCAGGGCCAGGGCGGAGCGCACCGGGTCGGCCAGTGCGATGTTCTTGGGCACCATCTCGCCGAAGAGCATGTGGAGGTACGTGGCCACGGCCAGGGCGAGCGCGAAGGCGATGACATGGATGGCGCCGTCCGGCACGTCGACGGCGTGGAACACCGGCTCGATGAGATGGGCGATCGCCGGTTCCGCCACGATGCCCAGCACCAGGGTGGAGACGGTGATGCCGAGCTGGGCCGCCGCCAGCAGCGGCGACAGGTGCTCGAGCCCCCACAGCACGCTGCGGGCCCGGCGGTCGCCGGACTCGGCGAGCGGCTCGATCTGGTCGCGGCGGACCGAGATCATCCCGAACTCGCCGCCGACGAAGAAGGCGTTGGCGACCAGGGTGAGCGCGCCGACCAGGAGCTGTACGAGGATCATCGCCCGCGCCGCCGCCCCGGCGGGTCCGCCGCGCCGTCCGGTTCCTGCCCGCGCGGCGGCGACACCAGCCGGGCGCGCGCGCACCGCCGCCCCGCCGCCTCGGTGACCTCGATCCGCCAGCCCTCCACGTCCACCCGGTCGCCCAGCCGGGGGATACGCCCCAGCCGCTGCGCCACCAGACCCGCCAGCGTCTCGTACGGGCCGTCGGGCGCGTGCAGGCCGATCCGCTCCAGCTGGTCCTCGGTACGGGTCGCGCCGTCCGCGTCGTAGATCCGCCGCCCGTCCGGCTCCTCGCGCAGGAAGAGCAGCACGGGCAGTTCCTGCGGATCGTGCTCGTCGCGGACCTCGCCGACCACCTCCTCGACGATGTCCTCCAGCGTCGCCACGCCCGCCGTGCCCCCGTACTCGTCGATGACCACCGCCATCGAGCCGCGCCCCGACAGCCGGTCGAGCAGCCGGTCGACGGTCAGGGACTCGGGGACCAGCAGGGGTTCGCGCAAGAGCTCGGTGACCGGCAGCCGGATGCGGTGGGTGGCGGGTACGGCGAGCACGTCCTTGATGTGCACCGTGCCGATCACCGAGTCGAGGCTGCCGCGGTAGACGGGGAAGCGCGACAGACCGGTGGCGCGGGTCGCGTTCGCCACGTCCTCGGCCGTCGCCTGCGCCTCCAGCGCCGTGACCTGGACGCGGGGCGTCATCACGTTCTCCGCGGTGAGGTCGGCGAGGTTGAGCGTCCGGACGAACAGCTCGGCGGTGTCGGCCTCCAGCGTGCCCGCCTTCGCCGAGTGCCGGGCGAGAGCGGCCAGCTCCCGGGGGCCGCGGGCCGACGCGAGTTCCTCGGCGGGCTCCAGGCCCATCCGGCGCAACACCCGGTTGGCGGTGTTGTTGAGGTGGTGGATCAGCGGGTGGAAGGCGGTGGTGAAGGCGCGCTGCGGCGCGGCGACCGCCTTGGCGACCGGCAGCGGCTGGGAGATCGCCCAGTTCTTCGGTACCAGCTCGCCGATCACCATCAGCGCCACGGTGGAGACGGCGGTGCCCAGCACCAGCGCGAGGGAGGACGCCGCCGACGCGGGCAGTCCCGCGGCCCGCAGCGGCCCGCGCAGCAGTTCGGCGATCGAGCCCTTGGCGAGCATGCCGATGACCAGGCCGCTGACGGTGATGCCGAGCTGGGCGCCGGAGAGCTGGATCGTCAGGGTGCGGACCGCGGCCAGCGCGGCGGACGCGCCGCGCTCGCCCTCCCGCTCGGCCCGCTCCAGGTCGCCGCGCTCGATCGTGGTCAGCGAGAACTCCGCCGCGACGAAAACGCCGCAGGCGAGGGTGAGCAGCAGGGCCACCAGCAGAAGGAGCGCTTCGGTCATCCGGTCACCTCGGTCCCATGATCGGCCACGACCGCACGCACCGCACGGTTTCCGCCGCCATGCCCCCGAAGTCGCCCCTCCGCTCCGGCCTAGTGCCGCGTGAAGGGCTTCGTCCAGCGGCGCCACTGCGGCTCGGGTGCGTAGCCGGCCGCCCGCCAGGCGTGGTGGGCCCGCTCGTTGCGCTCCAGGACCATCGCGTCGCCGCGGCGTCCGCCCAGCGCGGTGAATCGCTCCTGCGCCGCGTCCAGCAACGCGCGCGCCACACCTTGGCGCCGGGCGTCCGGGTGGACCGCGAGCCGGTAGAGATGGCAGCGCCAGCCGTCGAACCCGGCGATGACCGTACCGACCAGCTCCCCGTCGCGCTCGGCGAGCAGCAGCGCCGCCGGGTCCCTGGCGATCAGCCGCCCCACCCCGGCCTCGTCGTCGCTGATGCTGGTGCCCTCCGCCGCCACCTGCCAGAAGGCCCGTACGGCGGCCGCCTCGGCGGGCTCCGCGGCCCGTATCAGAAGATCGCTCATGCCCGGCAGCCAACCAGCGCGCGGCGGGCGCGACGGACAATTCCGCGATCCGAGACGCCGGGTCCGGGAGGGGTGCGGAATGCGGCCTTGCCGCTACTAGCATTTCGGCGCTAGCTTGTACATATGTCGAAGACCCAGTTGAACGTTCGGGTGGACGAAGCCACGGCAGAGGCGGCGCGGGAGCGCGCCTCGCAGCGGGGCATCAGCGTGAACCGGTACATCGAGGAACTCGTCAAGCAGGACGAGGGCGAGAACGGCCGCGCTTTCGTGGAGGCCGCGGCCGACTTCATGAAGCGGTACGAGGAAGTCTTCACGCAGGAGTTCGGCGCCCGAGGTGAAGGCTCCCGTTGACCCTCCGTATCGACCTGCCCTGGCTGCTGATGGTCGCCGAGCACTACACGCCCGGCGATCCACCGGTCACCGACTGGGGCGCGCTGGTCGCCGCGGTCGCCAGGCACGACGCCGAGATCTTCGGCAGGCCCATCTACCTCGACGAGCACACCCGTGCCGCCGCCATGCTCCAGTTGCTGGTCCACGTCCCCGCGCTGGAGCGCTCCAACGCGCTCTTCGCCACCGCCGTCGCCTACGCCTACCTGGTGGCGGGCGGCCTGAAGGTCACCACCACCGCCGAGCAGGTCCGCGACCTGGCCCGGCTGGTGAAGGACGGCACCGCCAGCGTCGACCGGATCGCCGACGAGCTGCGCACCTGGACGCCGACGGGCACCGGCGAGCTGTAGGACGAGCGGGAGGAGCCGCCCGGCAACCGGACGGCTCCCACCGCACGCTCACTAGGGTGAGTCCTCCGCTGCCGCCGACGCCCGCGGTCCGGCGGCCTCGTACGTGGGCGGCGCGTAGACGCGGGCGAACGCCTCGCCGTCCCACACGCCGCCGAGCTGCGGCGCCAGCCACTCGGGCGCGGCGGTACGGAACGCGGCGGGGGACAGCGCTGCCGCCGCCTGCGGGAGCGCGCCGAGCAGCGGGGCCTGCGCGGCCTCCGGCAGCTCCGCGATGTTGCAGCGCTCCGCGAGGTCCGGATCCGCGGGCCAGCTCCCGATGATCACACCCAGGCAGTGCAGCTTCCTGGCCTGCAGCGCCTCGGCGGTCAGCGAGGTCATGTTGAGGGTGCCGAGCCCCGGGGGAGAGACCAGCAGCACGCCGGCGTGCAGCAGCCGCGCCGCGTCGGCCAGCGTCGAGCCCTGCTCGTCGTAGCGCACCAGCAGCCCGCCCGCGCCCTCGACCAGCACCACGTCGTGGACGGCGGCCAGTTTGGCGGCGGCCTCGGCGATCTCCTCGGGGCCCACCGGCGGCCGTCCCGAGCGGCGGGCGGCCGTCGCGGGCGCCAACGGCTCGGGGTAGCGGGCCAGTTCGACCGCGGTCACCGGACCGGCCAGCCGCGCCACCTCGGCGGCGTCGCCCGGCTCGCCCTCCGCCACACCGGTCTGCCCCGGCTTGAGCACCGCCACGCTCAGCCCCTGGGCGAGCGACGCGGCGGCGACGGCGGCGGTGGTGACCGTCTTGCCGACCTCGGTACCGGTTCCGGTGATGACCACGATGGCCATGGTGCAGCTCCGTTTCTCGTCGTAGTGGCGGCCCGCCCGTGTGCCTGTCCGGCGCGCGCGCTCGGGCCGCTCGTACCCCCGTCCCGGCAGGTCATCCCCCCGGCCCGGCGGATCACGCCGGGCCGCGCCCGGTCAGCCCGCGGCCGCCGCGTCCCGTACCGCGGCGCAGATCCGCGCCACGTCGTCGTCGCCGGTCACATAGGGCGGCATGGTGTAGACGAGGTCGCGGAACGGGCGCAGCCACACGCCCGCGCGCACGGCCGCGCGGGTCGCCGCCGTCATGTCCACCGGGTGGTCGAGCTGCACGACGCCGATCGCGCCGAGCACCCGCACATCCCGGACCCCGGGGAGGTCGGCCACCTCGGCGAGACCGCCGCGCAGCCCGGACTCGATCCGCTTGACCTCCAGCGCCCAGTCCTGGTCGAGCAGCAGGTCGAGGGAGGCGCAGGCGACGGCGGCGGCCAGCGGGTTGCCCATGAAGGTCGGGCCGTGCGCCAGCACCGGCACCTCGCCGCGGGAGATGCCGTCGGCCACCTCGCCGGTGCACAGCGCGGCGGCCATCGTCAGATAGCCGCCGGTCATCGCCTTGCCCAGGCACATCACATCGGGCGAGACACCCGCGTGCCCCGCGGCGAAGAGCGAGCCGGTACGGCCGAAGCCGGTGGCGATCTCGTCGAAGACCAGCAGCACGCCGTGCTCGTCGCACGCCTCCCGCAGCACCCGCAGATACTCCGGCGAGTGGAAGGCCATCCCGCCCGCGCCCTGCACCACCGGCTCGACGATCACCGCCGCCAGCTCGTCGGCGTGACGCCCGATCAGCTCCCGCAGATGAGCGGCGTAGTCGGGGTCCACGGCGGCGTCGAAGCCGCGCGGCGGCGCGTCGGCGAAGATCTGCCGGGGCAGGACGCCCGACCACAACTCGTGCATCCCGCCGTCCGGGTCGCACACGGCCATCGGCTGCCAGGTGTCGCCGTGGTAGCCGCCGCGCCAGGTCAGCAGCCGCTGCTTGCCCGGTCTGCCCAGCGAACGCCAGTACTGCAGGCACATCTTGATCGCGACCTCGACCGACACCGACCCCGAGTCGCACAGGAAAACATGCCGCAGCGGCTCGGGGGTGATCTCCACCAGCCGGGCCGCCAGCCGCACGGCGGGCTCGTGGGTGAGCCCGCCGAACATCACATGGCTCATCCGGCCGAGCTGGCCGCGCACGGCCTCGTCCAGCACCGGGTGCCGGTAGCCGTGGATCGCCGACCACCACGACGACATGCCGTCGACCAGCTCGTCGCGGCCCTCGGCGGGCGTGGCGAGCCGCAGCCGTACGCCCGACGCGGACTCGACGACCAGGGGTTCCTGGCGGCCGGGCATCGGGCCGTACGGGTGCCACACGTGCTGCCGGTCGAGGTCGAGCAGCGCGTCCGGGGACAGCGCCGCCGGGAGGGGCTCAGGCATTGGGCGGCAGGTCCGTCCCCGCGCCGCGCCGCCGTACCGCGACCAGACCGGCGCGGGCCGCGGGGACCGCGTCGGCGGTCACCGCCGGGGCGCTGTCCGTGTGCGAGCCGCACACGCCGCCCTCGTGCCCGCCGCAGCCCGACTCGCCCGAGCCGCAGCCCGCGTCGCCGGAACCGCAGGCCGACGCGTGGGAGCCGCAGCCGCCCGCGGCCCGCTCGGCCACGTCCGCGCGGTGGGCGGGCAGCGTGGTCGTACCGGCGCCCTCCACCTCGAAGCCCGCGTCGGCGATCATGTCGAGGTCGGCCTGACCCGCCTGGCCCTCACTGGTCAGGTAGTCGCCCAGGAAGATCGAGTTGACCAGGTTCAGGGCGAGCGGCTGCATGGTGCGCAGGTGCACCTCGCGGCCGCCCGCGAGCCGGACCTCCACGTCGGGGCAGACGAAGCGGACCATGGCCAGGATGCGCAGGCAGCGCTGCGGGGTGAGGTTCCACTCCTTGGCCAGCGGGGTGCCCTCGAACGGGATCAGGAAGTTGACCGGCACCGAGTCCGGGTCCAGCACGCGCAGCCCGAACACCACGTCGACCAGGTCGGCGTCGGTCTCGCCCATGCCCGCGATCAGCCCGGAGCACGCCGACAGCCCGGCGGCCTGCGCCTGCTGCACGGTGTCCACCCGGTCGGCGTACGTGTGGGTGGTGGTGATGTCCCCGTAGGTGCTCTCGGAGGTGTTGAGGTTGTGGTTGTACGCGTCGGCGCCCGCGGTGCGCAGCCGCTCCGCCTGGCCGCCGGAGAGCAGCCCGAGGCAGGCGCACACCTCGACGTCGGCGTTGTCCTCTTTGATGGCGGCGATGGTCGCCGACACCCGGTCCACGTCACGGTCGGTCGGCCCGCGCCCGCTCGCCACCAGGCAGACGCGCTTGGCGCCGCCCGCGACCCCGGCCCGCGCCGCCGCGGCGGCCTCGTCCGGCTTCAGCCAGGTGTACTTGAGGATCTCGGCCTTCGAGCCGAGCCGCTGCGAGCAGTAGGAGCAGTCCTCAGGACACAGCCCCGACTTGAGGTTCACCAGGTAGTTCAGCTTGACCCGGCGCCCGAACCACTGGCGGCGCACCCGCCCCGCGGCGGCCACCACATCGAGCAGTTCGTCGTCGGACGTCGCCAGTACGGCGAGCGCCTCGTCCCGGGTGGGCAGCTCGCGCCGCAGCCCCTTGTCCACCAGTGTCGTCAGCAGATCCATAGGGGCGATCCTCGCCTACGAGGGCGGCCGTGGCCAATGGCGGACCGCACAACTCCGGTGGCGGCAGGTGTGTGCATCACCACACCCTGTGCAGGTGTGCGGCCCAGTACGTTGCTCATTACCTGCCGACGACCCCGGGGACCGCCGTGACGAGCACGCACCAGCCAGCCGCTTCCGCCGACGGCGACCAGCCGCGGCGGCCGGGGCCCTTCGCCGGGCTCGCCGAGCAGGACCGCCTGCGCCGCGCCGCCGGGCTGCGCCGGGAGCTGCGGCCGCGCCCGGCCGACTCGCCGCTGGTCGATCTGGCGGGCAACGACTACCTCGGGCTGACCCGGCACCCCGAGGTGACCCGGGCCGGCGCCGACGCCTGTCTGCGCTGGGGCGCCGGTGCGACCGGCTCCCGGCTGGTCACCGGCTCCACCGAGCTGCACGCCGAACTGGAGGCGGAGCTGGCCGACTTCACCGGTTTCGAGGCCGCGCTGGTGCTCGCCTCCGGCTACGCCGCCAACCTCGCCGCGGTCACGGCCCTCACCGGCCCCGGCACCCTGCTGGTCTCCGACGCCGCCAACCACGCCTCCCTCATCGACGGCTGCCGGCTGTCGCGCGCGACGACCGAGGTGGTGCCGCACGCGGACCCCGACGCCGTCGCCAAGGCGCTGGCCGGGCACGACGGCCAGGCCGTGGTGGTCAGCGACTCGGTCTTCTCGGTCGACGGGGACGCGGCGCCGCTGCCCGCGCTCGCCGCGGTCTGCCGGACGTACGGCGCCGGGCTGCTGGTCGACGACGCGCACGGCCTCGGCGTGCTGGGCGAGGGCGGCCGGGGCGCGGTCGCCGCGGCGGGACTGGCCGGGGCGCCGGACGTGGTGTGCACCGCCACGCTCTCGAAGTCGCTGGGTACGCAGGGCGGTGTGGTGCTCGGGCCCGCCGTGGTGATCGAGCACCTGGTCAACGCCGCCCGTACCTTCATCTTCGACACCGGTCTCGCTCCCGCCGCCGCCGGGTCCGCGCTGGCCGCGCTGCGGCTGCTGCGCCGGGAGCCCGAGCGGGCCGCGCGGGCGCACCAGGTCGCCCTCGCGTTCCACCGGGGGCTGACCGCCGCCGGTCTGGACGCGACCGCGCCCGACGCGTGTGTGGTGTCGGTCCGCGCGCCGTCGCCGGAGGCGGCCTACGACTGGGCCGCGCGGTGCAGGTCCGAGGGGCTGGCGGTGGGCTGCTTCCGCCCGCCGTCCGTGCCCGACGGCGTCTCCCGGCTGCGGCTGACCGCGCGCTGCGACCTGACGGACGACCAGATCGCAGCGGCGGTGGACGTGATCGACCGCACCGCCCCGCCCGGTGCGGTCACCGGCCCCCGAAACCGGGCCTAGGGCCTAGGGCCTGCCCTGGGCGGCCCGGGTCCGGACGCCGCCGGTTCTAGTCCGGCGGCGGCAGTACGTCATCCCGCACCGCTCGCACGAAGTGCGACCACGCCGCCGGGGTGAACAGCAGCGCGGGGCCCTCCTGGTCCTTGGAGTCGCGGACGGCGAGAAGACCTGAGGCGAGCCGGGCGGTCTCCACGCAGTTGTTCGCGGCGGTGCTGTGGCTGCTGCGCTGCCATCTCACACCGGAAAGCGCCGTACTTGAGGAAACGTACCGGGACAGAGCTGTCATGGTGTCTCCTTTTTCAGACCTTTTCATGTCATTCACGGGTACGCGCCATGCTTTCGGCGATCTCGCCGATGAGATCCGCCGACTCCTCGCGGGGAAGAGCACATGCGCACAATCGGTCGTAGGCCGCGCCGTACGCCTCGATGTCCTCTTTCCGATCGACATAGAGACTACTCGTCAAGTGGTCAATAACAACCACATCCAGATCAGCAATGCGCGGAAAGGAGAAGATGACGAACGAACCCGTAACTCCTATGTGCCCGCCCGCGCCGAACGGCAACACCTGCAGCCGGATATGGGGGAGCGCGGCGGCCTCCCGCAGGGCGCGCAACTGCTCGGCCATCACCTCGGCGCCGCCGACCGTGCGCCGCAGCACTGCCTCGTCCAGCACCGCCCACAGCTCCAGCGGCGGGTCCTGCCGGAGCACCGCCTGCCGCGCGATGCGCACGTCGACCAGCGACGCGACCTCGCGCGGGCCCAGCCGCGGCATCACGTCGGTGGTGAGCGCGTGGGCGTACGCCGGGGTCTGGAGCAGTCCCGGCACCACGCTGTTCTCCATCGAGCGGGCCCGGCTGGCGCCCGTCTCCAGGCTGATGAAATCGCGGTACTCCACCGGCAGCACCTCGCGGAAGTCCTGCCACCAGCCGCGCTGATGGCCCTTTCCGGCGAGTGTGCCGAGCAGGTCGCGCAGATCGCGGTCGCGCACCCCGTAGGCGTCGAGGAGCAGGGTCACGTCCTCGGCGGTCACACTGCTGCGGCCGGTCTCTATCCGGCTGACTTTCGACTGGTGCCAGCCGACCAGCGCGGCCGCGCCGCCACTGGTCAGTCCGGCCAGATCCCGCAACCGGCGCAACTCCGCGCCCAGTTTGCGCCGGCGCACGGCGGGGACTCGTTCCATGACCTGACGAACCTCCTGTGGTCGGCAACGCGGTTCCTGTGACCGTTACGACAGTCTGCCGACCAAATGCGTATCCACGTAGCAGAGTTCACCGTTTCGAGCGACAGATATATGCAGAGCGCTGTGGATCGTCCGTATTGGCGGCACGATGAGTGGCACTCTGGCGCGATCCAGCCGCTACCGGGCCTGGCCCGGTCAGCGCGCGCCGGTGCCCGGCACAGCGGAAAAGGACCACGCCGCCATGGCAGATCTTCAGGAAGTATCCGTCACCCTGCCGAGCGACCCCGCCTCGGTCCCGACTGCCCGGCGGTACGTATGCGCACAGCTCGCGGAGTGGGGGCTGCCCGCGGACGCCCCGGCGGTGGACGCCGTCCGGCTGATCGTCTCCGAACTCGCCACCAACGCCGTCCTGCACACCTCGGGGCAGTCACCGACCTTCACCGTCGACGTCCAGCTCGAACGCGCCGAGGAGCTGCGGATCGGCGTCACCGACAGCCATCCGCGCTGGCCGCAGCGGCTGCCCGCGGCCGTCCAGCAGGACAACGGCCGGGGCATGGTGATCATCCGTCATCTGGCCGCGGAGTCCGGCGGCAAGCTGCACGTCACCCCGACCGACGACGGCGGCAAGACCGTGTGGATCATGATCCCGTGGGCGGTGCCGGTGCGCTGACCCGGCGCCCCGGCGCCCGGCGGTATCCGGCCAGCAGCAGGGTCCGCAGCGCCCCCACCGCGGGCCCGCGCTCCTGCGCCCGCCAGCCCAGCGCGATCGTCCGGTGCGGTCCCGGCGGTGCGAGCCGCCGTACCCCCAGCGGCACCGCCGCCGACTCCGCCACCATCCGCGGCACCAGACCGACCCCGAGCCCGGCACTGACCAGCGCGCACACCGTCACATAGGCCGGGGTCTCGCAGACCACCGGCATCGTCACCCCCGCCGCGGCCAGCGCCGCCTCGATCGCCCGCCGGTTCGGGTACGACGCGGGCGCGCTGACCAGCGGCAGACCGTCCAGCTCCGGCAGCGACAGCGGCGCGGGGGAGTCCGCGAGGAGATGGCCGGGCGCGGTGATCAGCAGCAGCTCCTCGACCAGCAGCGGCTCCACGGTCAGCCCGCCGGGCACCGCGGCGTCCGGCGCGCCCTCGTAGGTGTGGGTGATCGCCAGATCGGCCGCGCCCTCGGCGACCGCCTCCAGACCGGCGGGCGGTTCGTACTCCGCCACGCTCAGCGCCACCGCCGGGTGCGAGCGGCGGAAGGCGGTCAGCACCGGCGGCAGCAGATGCATCCCGGCCGTCGAGAAGGTGCCGACCCTGACCCGGCCACCGGACACCCCGGCCAGCTCCGCCAGCTCCAGCCGGGCCCGCTCCATCTGGCCGAGCACCAGCCGGGCGTGCCGCACCAGCACCTCGCCCGCCGTGCTCAGCACCGTCCCGCGGTACGTGCGCACCAGCAGCTCCGCGCCCGTCTCCCGCTCCAGCTTGGCCAGTTGCTGGGACAGCGCGGGCACCGTGTAGCCGAGCCGGGCGGCCGCGCGGGTGATGGAACCCGCCTCGGCGACCGCCACCAGCGCGGCCAGCCTTGTCGGATCGTACATAAAGCACTCCTTGATACTGCCCCCGGAAATCACACATACCTGATGAAGGCCCAGCTGCGCCAGGGTGGACGGGGAGCCGGTCCGCCGCGCGGTGCGGGGGCGGCGGGGCCGAGGTGAGGAGCGCGGGGATGGACAGCGGGCTGATGGCGTTCTCGGTGGTGGCGGCCGGGATGATCGTGATGCCGGGCGCGGACTTCGCCGTCGTGGTGCGCGGCGCGCTGCGGTCGCGCACCGACGGGGTCGCCACCGGTCTCGGCATCGCCGCCGGGCTACTGGTCCACACCACGCTCGCGGTCGCGGGCCTGGCCGCCGTCCTGGTCGCGCAGCCGTGGCTGTTCCGCGCGCTCCAGGTGTGCGGCGGCTGCTACCTGGTGCTGCTCGGGGCCCGGTCGCTGCGGGCCGCCGCCGGTCCGGCCGCGCTCCCGGCCCCGGCCGCCCCCGGCGCGGCGGAGGACGCCACGGGCGGGCGGCCGGGCCTGCGCGCCCTGCGGCAGGGCTTCCTCACCAACGCCCTCAACCCCAAGGCGCCGGTCCTCTTCCTGAGCCTGCTGCCGCAGTTCGTCCCGCCCGGCCACGCCGCCCTGCCCCGCACGCTGCTGCTCGGCGCGATCGTGGTCGGCATGGGCCTGTTCTGGTTCCCCGCCGTCGCCGTCGGCGCCGACCTCCTCGGGCCCCTGCTGCGCCGCCCCGCCGCCCTGCGGGGGATCGAGGGCGTCTGCGGCGCGATGCTGCTCTGCCTCGGCGGCGTGCTGCTCGCCGAACCGCTGCTGCGCTGACGCCGCCGGTCCCTCACTCGCGCCGACGGGGCCGTCGGAGTGAACCGGGCCGCCCGCGTCCGGGTGAGGTCAGGGCCACAGGTGCGGAAGGGTGAATTCCGGCAGGGCGTAGAGCCCGGCCTGGGGCGCCGACGGGTCGCCCGGGAGCTCGGCACCGGGGATGTCGGCGGCGTGCGCCTCGGCGTTGTCGGCCGGTGCGTAGTCCAGCACGGCCGGATCCGGTGTCTCCCAGAAGCGGCGGGCGTTGGCGGAGGCCGCGTAGACGGCGGCGAAGCGGACCGAGGGCGGGGCGGTGAGCGCGGCCCGTATGTAGCCCACCGCGTCGCGCGGGCTCAGCCAGGTCGCCAGATGGCGGGGCTCGGTGGGCACCGGCTCGAAGCTGCCGATGCGCAGGCAGATGACGGACAGGCCGAACTTGTCGGCGTAGAGCCGGCCCAGTGCCTCCACGGCCGCCTTGCTCACCCCGTACAGCCCGTCGGGCCGTACCGGCTCGCGCGGGCTGGTGACGTGCTCCACGGGGTAGAAGCCGGTCACGCGGTTGCTGCTGGCCAGCACCACCCGCTCGATGCCCGCCCGGCGCGCCGCCTCCAGGACGTGGTGGGTGCCCTGGACGTTGACCTCCAGCAGGTCGGCCAGCGGCGCCTCGTCGGGTACACCGCCCAGGTGCAGCACCCGGTCGGCGCCTTCGAGCGCCGAGGCGACGGCGGCCGCGTCGCGCAGGTCGGCGGTGCGCACGTCCTCGTTGTCGGCCTCGGCGCGCAGCGGCGCCCGGTCGATCAGGATCAGCCGGGCCGCCTCGCCCTGCAGCGCCTCCCGCACGACCGAACCGATGTTCCCCGCCGCGCCGGTCACCGCGACCGTCCCCATGCCCACTGCGCCCTCCAGGAGATCTCGACCCAGCAATCCTTCTCGTCGAACTCCTGCCCGATCAGGCGGGGGCCGAACAAGGGCGCGGGGACGGCGTCCCGGGGCGGGGACGCGCTCGCCGCGCCCCCGCACGCTCAGGCCCGTACGCCGGCGGGCGGCGGGCCGCGTCCGGCGCGGTCGCCGGGTGAGGCGTCACCCGGCCGGTCCGGGGGCCGGGTCATGAGACCCGGCCGTACCAGACGGCGCTGGTCCAGATGCGTTCCAGGCGGACGCGGGCACCGGTCTTGGGGGCGTGCCAGATCTCGCCGCCGCCCGCGTAGATGCCGACGTGGTAGATGGAGCCTCCCGAGTGGAAGAAGACCAGGTCACCGCGGCGCCGCGTGGAGGCGGAGATGTGGCGCGTGCTGTTGTACTGCGCGGCGGCCGTGCGGGGCAGCCTCTTGCCCGCGCGCTTGAAGGAGTAGAGCGTCAGGCCGGAGCAGTCGAAGCGGTAGGGGCCCGTCGCCCCCCACTGGTAGGGGGAGCCCTGCTTGGACGCGGCCACGTTCAGCGCGTTGACGGCCAGCGTCGCCGCCTGCGCCTGCTGGGCGGCGCCCGGGAGCAGGGACGGCAGGGTGACTGCCGCGGCGGTGAGCAGTGACGCCGTCCCGAACCGGGACAGCCGGGCGGAGAAGCGGTGGAGCGCGGTCATGCGCAACCCTTCGTCATCAGCCTGCGAAGGATGACCTGTCGGGTTCGGGCAGGCGAAGATGCCCGGCCGCGTGTGCGGCTTCACCCCAAGGGGCGGCCCTGATGGTTCGGGGCCGGCCCCGCAATGCCTGGGTCCTCCGCTCCCGCCGGTGCAGTCGTGTCGACCTGGCATCCGCGCGGCGGCGGGATTGGGCATCCGCGCGGACCGCCCCGCCACGGCGGCGGGGGCTTGTCGTCACCACGGATCGTTACGCATGAACCGGGCCGCGGCCGGGTGGGAAACGCGCGGTGTGAATCTGATCACGACTCACCTATCCGGGTGGACATTCGGCCGTATGCGTCGGACCGTCAACACGGTCGCACCCTGTGACCTGCGCAAATGCCCATGCCGACCGGTGGGTTCTGGTCACTGCGCGCAATTCCTGGACGGAGCACCGCTCAACGTGTGCTACGCCGAAGGAATGAGCCCCTTTGGTGCCGCGCCGAGCGTTTGCCGGGGGATTCGGTGTCACACAGTGACCACCGGCCGGGTGTTCGCCGCCCGCGCCGCCGACTGACCGCACCCGCCCGCCCGCTGGCGGGCCGTCAGGGCGACGGCTGCTCCGGGGGCCGGATCGGGGCCAGCGCCACCAGTCCCGCCCGGCGTTCGCCGTCCAGCACGCGCAACGCTCGGCCCAGCGTGGCGTGGTGGACGTCGGTCTCGCCGCGCAGGTGCATCTGCGTCAGCGCGTCCCGCAGCGCGACCGCCCGTCCCACCAGCGCCTGGGCGCAGCGCCGCGTAGGTGTCCGTCGTACGGGACGGGTTGATCCGGCCGAGCAGGTCGACGACCTCCAGATAGCAGTCGACCAGCTCACCCTCGGACCGCGTCAGCGCCGGGAGCGGCGGCAGTTCCGGTACCACCGCCGGTCACCGCAGGCCGTACGCGGGGCCGTTGGTCTTGCGGCTGGTGGTCAGCCGGTCCACCAGCCCGTACGCGACGGCCGACTCGGCGTCGAAGACCTTGTCCCGCTCGATGTCGGTGGCGATCCGCTCCTGGTCCTGGCCGGTGTGACGGGCCAGCAGCGTCTCCAACTGCGCCCGGACCCGCAGCAGTTCGTTGGCCTGGATCTCCAGGTCCGACACGTCGCCCTGCGCCACGTCGCCCAGCGACGGCTGGTGGATGAGGATCCGCGCGCCCGGCGTGATCATGCGCTTGCCCGCTGTGCCCGCGGCCAGCAGCACGGCGGCGGCCGACGCCGCCTGGCCGATGCAGACGGTGGCCACGTCGCAGGTGACGAACTGCATCGTGTCGTAGATCGCGGTCATCGCCGAGAAGGAGCCGCCGGGCGAGTTGACGTAGAGGTGGATGTCCTGCTCGGGCGCCGCGCTCTCCAGGTGGATGAGCTGGGCCATCACGTCGTTGGCCGAGGTGTCGTCGATCTGGGTGCCGAGGAAGACGATGCGCTCCTGGAGCAGCTTGGAGTACGGGTCCATGGTGCGGACGCCGTTGCTGCTGCGCTCGGTGAACTCGGGCAGCACGTAGCGGGCGGTCGGATGGAACATGGGCACGCACCTCCATCTGTTCAAAATGTACAGGACGTACATCTCGTTATGATGGGGAGCATGACCCATGACGTCCCGGTGACACAAGCGCGTGCGGAGCTCGCAGAACTCATCAACCGCGTGGTCTACGGCGGCGAGCAGGTGGTCCTGACCCGCCACGGCAAGCCGCTCGTCGCCCTGGTCTCCGCCGCTGACCTGCAACGACTGCGCGATCTTGACGCGCAGACGGAGGAGCAGGTGATCAGCACGGTCTCCTCGATCGGCTCCGGCACGTCCGCCACGGGCGAACGCCGCAGGTTCGGCATCGCGGCCGAGCACCGCGGCCCGCAGCCGGGCGACCGCCGCGGGTAACAGCCGCGTGTACCCGTAACAGCCGCCCGTAACAGCCGTTAACGCAGTCGAAACTCCACCGAACTACTCTGCGGCGACCGACGACTGTGAGGTGTGGCTGTGCAGTTGACCCCGCATGAGCAGGAACGCCTGCTCATCCACGTGGCCGCCGACGTGGCGGAGCGGCGCCGGGCCCGCGGGCTGCGGCTCAACCACCCCGAGGCGATCGCGCTGATCACCGCGCACGTCCTGGAGGGCGCCCGCGACGGCCGCGGCGTCGCGGAGCTGATGGCTTCCGGGCGCACCGTGCTGACCCGCGAGGAGGTCATGGACGGCATCCCCGAGATGATCCACGACGTGCAGGTGGAGGCCACCTTCCCGGACGGCACCAAGCTCGTCACCGTCCACGAGCCCATCGTCTGACCGGGCGGGAGCCACCGTGATTCCCGGAGAGATCCTTTACGCCGACGAGCCCGTGCCGCTGAACGCGGGGCGCCCGGTCACCCGGCTGGCCGTGGTCAACGCCGCCGACCGCCCCGTGCAGGTCGGCTCGCACTACCACTTCGCCGAGGCCAACCCCGGCCTGGAGTTCGACCGGGCCGCCGCCCGCGGCCTGCGGCTGAACATCCCCGCGGGCACCGCCGTACGGTTCGAGCCCGGCATCCCCGCCGAGGTCGAACTGGTGCCGATCGCCGGACTGCGGATCGTCGCCGGACTGCGCGGCGAGACGGCGGGACCGCTCGGCCCCGCGGACGGCGCCGCGACCGGGGGAGGAGACGGCCGTGGCTGAGCTGAGCCGGGCGGTCCACGCCGACCTGTACGGGCCCACGACCGGCGACCGCGTCCGGCTCGCCGACACCGACCTGCTGGTGGAGATCGAGCGGGACCTGTGCGGCGGACCGGGACGGGCGGGCGACGAGGCGGTCTTCGGCGGCGGCAAGGTCATCCGCGAGTCGATGGGCCAGGGCCGCGCCACCCGCGCCGAGGGCGCGCCCGACACGGTGATCACCGGGGCCGTCGTCCTCGACCACTGGGGGATCGTCAAAGCCGACATCGGCCTTCGCGACGGCCGGATCAGCGCGCTGGGCAAGGCGGGCAACCCCGAGACGATGGACGGCGTCCACCCGGACCTCGTCATCGGCCCGGAGACCGAGATCATCGCGGGCAACGGCCAGATCCTCACCGCCGGCACCGTCGACGCGCACGTCCACTTCATCACGCCGACCCTCATGACGCAGGCGCTGGCGACCGGCGTCACGACCGTCATCGGCGGCGGCACCGGTCCCGCCGACGGCACCCGGGCCACCACCGTCACCCCCGGTGCCTGGCACCTGGCGCGGATGTTCGCCGGGTTGGAGGCGTACCCCGTCAACGTCGGGCTGCTCGGCAAGGGCAACACCGTCAACCAGCGCTCCCTGCGCGACCAACTGCGGGCCGGGGCCGTCGGGTTCAAGATCCACGAGGACTGGGGCGCCACGCCCGCCGCCATCGACGCCTGCCTGACCGTCTGCGACGCCACCGGCGCCCAACTGGCCATCCACACTGACACATTGAACGAGGCCGGATTCGTCGAGGACACCCTCGCGGCCATCGCGGGCCGTGGCATCCACGCCTACCACACGGAGGGCGCCGGAGGCGGGCACGCGCCCGACATCATCACGGTCGTCTCACGGCCGCACGTGCTGCCGTCCTCGACCAACCCGACCCGCCCGCACACCGTCAACACCGTCGAGGAGCACCTCGACATGCTGATGGTCTGTCACCACCTCAACCCGTCGGTCCCCGAGGACCTGGCCTTCGCCGAGTCCCGGATCCGCCCCTCCACGATCGCCGCCGAGGACGTGCTGCACGACCTCGGGGCGATCAGCATCATCAGCTCCGACTCGCAGGCCATGGGGCGGATAGGCGAGGTGGCGCTGCGGACCTGGCAGACCGCGCACGTCATGAAGCGGCGGTTCGGATCGCTGCCGGGCGACGGCGCCGCGGACAACCGCCGCGCGCGGCGGTACGTCGCCAAGTACACGATCAACCCCGCGGTCGCGCAGGGCCTCGACCACGAGATCGGCTCGGTCGAGCCCGGCAAGCTCGCCGATCTCGTGCTGTGGGAACCGGCGTTCTTCGGGGTCAAGCCGCGGCTCGTCATCAAGGGCGGGCAGATCGCGTACGCGCAGATGGGTGACGCCAACGCGTCGATCCCCACCCCGCAACCGGTGCTGCCGCGGCCGATGTTCGGCGGTGTCGGCGCCGCGCCCGCCAGGAACTCCGTCAACTTCGTCACCGGCGCGGCCCTCGACGACGGGCTGCCCGAACGGCTGGGGCTCGGCAAGGAGTTCGTGCCGATCCGCGACACCCGGGGGGTCACCAAGGCGGACATGCGGGAGAACGACGCGCTGCCGCGGGTGGAGGTCGATCCGGACACGTTTACGGTACGGATCGACGGTGAGGTCGTCGAACCGGCGCCCGCCGCCGAACTGCCCATGGCACAGCGGTACTTTCTCTTCTGAGGCCGTGATGACGAACGCAGCACGCGCCGCCCTGCTGGTGCTCGCCGACGGCCGCTTCCCGGCCGGCGGGCACGCCCACTCGGGCGGCGCGGAGGCCGCCGTCGCGGACGGCCGCGTGCACGACGCCGCGTCGCTGGCGGCGTTCTGCCGCGGCAGGCTGCACACCTCGGGACTGGTCGCCGCCGCACTGGCCGCGGCGGCGACCTCCGGGGCCGACCCGCTCGCCCTCGACGCGGCGGCCGACGCGCGCACGCCGTCGCCCGCCCTGCGGGCCACCTCCCGGCGGCTCGGCCGCCAACTGCTGCGGGCCGCCCGTGCCGCGTGGCCCGACCCCGCCCTCGACGAGCTCGCCGCGGCCCGCCCGCGCGGCGCCCACCACCCCGTCGTGCTCGGCCTCACGGCCCGCGCGGCGGGCCTGCTCCCGCTGGACGCCGCCCAAGCCGCCGCCTACGAGTCCGCCAGCGGCCCCACCGCCGCCGCCGTCCGCCTCCTCAGCCTCGACCCCTTCCACGGCGCCGCCCTCCTGGCCCGCCTCGCCCCCGAGATCGACGCCATCGCCTCCCTCGCCGCTACGACGGACCCCACCACCCTCCCCGCGGCCTCCGCCCCCCTCCTCGACCTCGCCGCCGAGGAGCACGGGGGGTGGGAGAAGCGGCTGTTCGCCTCATGAAGCGGCGCCTGCGGCTGGGCTTCGGGGGTACGTCGGGCCTGCGGCCCGGGCCCTCTGCGGGGTTGCGACGGGTTCGGCACCGCCGGGTGCCTTGTGTGTGGCTCGGCGCCGTTGCGGCGGGAGCTTCTTCGGGCCTGCGGCCCGGGGCTGGGGCGGGGTGCCGTCGGTTGGCACCGCCGGGATCCGGTCATGTGGCCGGGCGCTGTCGCGGCGGGAACCTCTTCGGGCCTTCGGCCCGGGCCCTCTGCGGGGTGCGGCGGGTTCGGCACCGCCGGGTGCCTTGTCTGTGGCTTGGCGGCTTCGCGGCGGGAACTTCTTCGGGCCTTCGGCCCGGGCCCTCTGCGGGGTGCGGCGGAAGACGGGGCCGGCGGGGGCGATGTTGGTTGCTACGAATGGAGTGGGGCATGCACAGAGATCAGCCTGAGGTGTTTCCGGAGAGGTATGCGCACTCCGGGACGGTGGTTCGGGGGGACGGGCGGCGGAGGGGGCTGAGGGTGGGGCTTGGGGGGCCGGTGGGGTCGGGGAAGACGGCGACCGTGGCGGCGTTGTGCGGGGCGTTGCGGGACGAGGTGTCGATCGGGGTGGTGACGAACGACATCTACACGCGGGAGGACGCGGAGTTCCTGCTGCGGGCCGCGGTGCTTCCGGCGGAGCGGATCACGGCGGTGGAGACGGGGGCGTGCCCGCACACCGCGATCAGGGACGACATCTCGGCGAACCTGGAGGCGGTCGAGGACCTGGAGGACAGCGTCGGGCCGCTGGACCTGATCCTGGTGGAGTCCGGCGGGGACAACCTCACGGCGACGTTCTCGAAGGGGCTGGTCGACGCCCAGATCTTCGTGATCGACGTGGCGGGCGGGGACGACATCCCGCGCAAGGGCGGCCCGGGCGTCACCACGGCCGACCTGCTGGTGGTCAACAAGACGGACCTCGCGCCGTACGTGGGGGCGGACCTGGACCGGATGGCACGGGACGCGGCGGCGCAGCGCGGGGACCTGCCGGTGGTGTTCACCTCGGTCAAACGGGAGGGCGGCATCGAGCCGGTCGCCGCCTGGGTGGCCGAGCGGCTGGCGGCCTGGTCGGCGCTGCCCGCGTGAGGGCCGACGGGGGCGTGCGGGCGGTCGCCCGGCTCAGGGCGGTCGCCGACGGCCGCGGCGGTACGGCGCTGCCGCTGCTGTCCGGCGACGGCCCGCTGGCGTTGCGCAGGACGCGGCCCGGGCCGGAGGGCGCCGCCGCCGTGACCGTCGTGGGCGCGATGAGCGCGCCGCTCGGCGGCGACCGGCTGCGCATCGAGGCGGAGGTCGGACGGCGGGCGCGGCTCACGGTCGGGTCGGCCGCAGCCACCCTGTCCCTGCCGGGGCGCGACGCCGCACCGGCCGCGTACGAGGTGCGGCTGACCGTCGCCGACGAGGGCACCCTGCACTGGCTGCCCGAGCCGCTGATCGCCGCACGGGGCAGTGATCTGCGGATGACCACGCTGGTCGAACTGGCCGCCACCGCACGGCTGTTGCTGCGCGAGGAGCAGATCCTGGGGCGGCACGGCGAGCAGCCGGGCCGCCTCACCTCCCGGCTGACCGTGACGCGCGAGGGCACCCCGCTGCTCGACCAGGAGCTGTCCTTCGGCCCCGGCGTGCCCGGCTGGGACGGCCCCGCGGTGCTGGCCGGCTACCGTGCCGTCGGCCAACTCCTGCTGGTGGACCAGGACTTCGCCACGTCCCCCGCGACACCGCACGTGCTGGCGTCCGCCCGCGACAGCGCCGGCGGCCGGGCCGCCCTGGTCCCGCTGGCCGGGCCCGCCGTACTGGTCACCGCCGTCGCCCCCGACGGCCTGCGGCTGCGGCGGCTGCTCGACCACGCCCTGGCAGAGGCGAAGGCCCAGGCAAAGCCTCACGCCGCCCGGCCGATCACCCTCCCGGCCCCCCAGGCCGTCGGCTGACCGCGCCTCGCGCCGTCAGCCGCCCGGCGAGGAGCGCGCCCCCCGCCCCCGTCGGGCTGATCGCGCCTCACACAGTCACCGGCTCGGCGAGGAGCGCCCCCCGTCGGCTGACCCGCGCCTCACGCCGCCAGCCGTTCCGCGAAGAGCGCCGCCGCCGGGTCCAGGCCCTTGCGGTGGACGAGTTCGGTGCGATGGACCAGGCGCGGGGCGGTGAGTGGGATCGCGCCGCGCCCGGCGGTGGAGCGGGGGAGCAGGGCCAGGCCGTGGCCCGCGCGGACCAGTTCGCGCAGGGTGTGCAGGTCGGCCCCGTCGTAGCGCAAGGGCGCGGGGAAGCCGCCGCCGACCGCCGCGCGCAGATCGGGGAGCGGGACCGCCGTGCCGGGGGCGTCGAGCCAGAGCGCGTCCGCCAGATCGGCCAGCCGCAGCCCCGTACGCCCGGCCAGCGGGTGGCCCGGTGGGAGCAGCACCGCGAGCGGCTCCTCGCCCGCGGCGGTCACCCGCAGCCCCGCGGCCTCCGGCAGATGCAGCGGGTCGGTGGGCGCGACGGCCCCGTCGACCAGGCCGACGTCGAGTACGCCCTCCGCCACGCCCGCGACCAGGGCCGTCCGTCCCACCTGACGGATGGTCACCTCGGCGCGCGGCAGCGCGGATCTGACCTCCGCCAGCGCCCGCGCCGCCCGCCGGCCGAACGCGGCGCCGCACACCCCGACGACCAGCCGTACGACGGGCGTGCGGGCCACTCGTACGACATCGGCGCGGGCCGCCGCGAGCCGGGTGAGCAGCGGCCCCGCGTGGTCCAGCAGCCGGGCGCCCGCTTCGGTCGGGGCGACGGGCCGCCGCCCCAGCAACTCCACCCCGAGGTCGGTCTCCAGGGCCGCGATGTGCTGGGAGACCGCCGACTGGGTGTAGCCGAGTTCCCTGGCAGCGGCGGAGAACGACCCCAGGCGCGCGACCGCGCTGAACGTACGCAGCAGATGCGGATCCATGCTCATCAGTATTACTGATCGCACCACCACTGATCATCGTTGGACGTGATGCCTGTGCGGGCCGGAACATGGCGGCATGACGACAGCCCACACACCGACCGCCCGGATCGCCCTGGTCGGCGACCGGTCCCCGTCCGTCCGCTCCCACCAGCGGCTGCCAGGACTGCTGGCCGCGCTGCGGGAGCGCCACGGCCTGCCCGTCGACGCCTACTGGGTGCCCACCGAGGACGCCCTCGACCCCGGCGCCGTCAGCGGGTTCGACGCCGTCTGGCTGCTGCCCGGCAGCCCGTACCGCAGCGAGGCGGGCGCGCTGGCCGCCGTGCGGACCGCCCGCGAGGACGGTCTGCCCTTCCTCGGGACCTGCGGCGGCTTCCAGCACGCGCTGCTCGAGTTCGCCCGCAACGCCTGCGGGCTCACCGGCGCCCGCCACACCGAGAACGAGCCCGACGACCCCTCAGCGGAGCGCGCGGCGGACGACATCCTGATCGCACCGCTGTCCTGCTCCCTCGTCGGCCACGAGGGCCGGCTGCGGACCGTCCCCGGCAGCCTCGCCGAACGCCTGCTGGGGAGCAGGGAGAGCGTCGAGCGGTTCCACTGCGCCTACGGTCCCGTGCCCGGTCTGCTGCCGCGGCTGGAGGCGGGCGGGCTGCGGTTCACCGCGCACGACCCGGAGGGCGCACCGCGGGTGGCAGAGCTGCCCGGCCACCCGTTCTTCCTGGCCACCCTCTTCCAGCCCGAACTGGCCGGGGACGGCACGGTGCCGCATCCCTACATCCGCGCCCTGGCCGCCGCGGCGGTCACTCGTGCGGCGGACCCGAAGTCCTATGTGGAATCACGCTTTGATGAAGAATCACCCGGCTGGCCTGTTCACAGCTGACACACAGGGGAAATGATTCGCTTCTGATCACTGTGGTCACCGTGGCCACAAGCCACGGTCCAGGAGGGGAGTTTCCACCTTGAGACGCACGACCGTGCTCGTCTCCACCGGCGCCCTGATCGCGGGTGTGCTCGCCGTCGCACCCGCGGCCTCCGCGGGCGCCCCGCACTCCGCCGACCCGACCGCCGGAGCCGCGCGCTCCGTCGGCGTGCCGGAGTCCGTCGGTGTCATGATCGCCGCGGCGAACGCCGCCCACCACGGCATCGACTGGGCCGCCTGCCCGGACACCTGGAAGATCCCGGCACCGATCCAGTGCGGCTACGTCACCGTGCCGATCGACTACGCCAAGCCCTTCGGCGACACCATCAAGCTGGCCGTCGACCGGATCGGCAACACGGGCACGCCCGAGCAGCGGCAGGGCGCCCTCGTGTACAACCCGGGCGGCCCCGGCGGCTCCGGGATGCGCTTCCCGATCCGTGTCACGAGCCACTCGGCGGTGTGGGTCAACACCGCCAAGGCGTACGACTTCGTGGGCTTCGACCCGCGCGGCGTCGGCCACTCCGCGCCGATCTCCTGCGAGGACCCGCAGAGTTACGTCCAGGCGCCGAAGGCCGACCCCGTACCGGACAGCGACGCGGACAAGCAGGCGCAGCGCAAGCTGGCCGCCGAGTACGCGCAGGGCTGCCTGGAGCGCACCGGCGCCCGCATGCTGTCGCAGATGACCACGCCCAACACCGCCCGCGACATGGACGTCATCCGGGCCGCGCTGGGCGAGAAGAAGCTCAACTACCTGGGCGTCTCCTACGGCACCTACCTCGGCGCCGTCTACGCCACGCTCTTCCCGACGCATGTGCGCCGGATGATCGTGGACAGCGTCGTCGACCCCTCGCGGG
The DNA here is from genome assembly GCF_040680795.1 of Streptomyces sp. NPDC051976. Lineage (NCBI taxonomy): Bacteria > Bacillati > Actinomycetota > Actinomycetes > Kitasatosporales > Streptomycetaceae > Streptomyces > Streptomyces sp. NPDC051976. The sequence continues at coordinate 34,137 of NZ_JBFAXL010000038.1, read as the reverse complement.
ACCAGATCTGGTACCAGAACAACCTGGACCAGGACGTCGCCTTCCAGGGCCGCTGGGTGGACTGGGAGACGTGGGTGGCGAAGTACGACTCCGTCTACCACCTCGGTGACACCGTCGCGAAGGTGCAGGCGAAGTGGGAGGCGCTGCGCGCCGTCGCCAAGAGCCACCCGATCAGCGGCGTCGTCGGCCCCAACGAGCTGCTCGGCTTCTTCCAGAACGCCCCCTACTACGACTCGATGTGGGCCACGGTCGCGGGCACCTGGAGCAAGTACGAGGCCGGCGACACCCAGGCGATGGTCGACGCGGCCGGTCCCGACATGTCCGACACCGCGGGCAACATCACCGCGGAGAACGGCACCGCCGTCTACACCGCGGTGGAGTGCACCGACGCCAAGTGGCCCACCAGCTGGCGCAAGTGGGACCGGGACAACACGGCGCTCAACGCCCAGTACCCGTTCCTCACCTGGTCGAACGCCTGGATGAACCTGCCGTGCGCCACCTGGCCGGTCCGGCAGCGGCACCCCGTCGACGTCCGCTCGTACCGCGGGCTGCCGGGCGTGCTGATCGTGCAGAGCACCCGTGACGCGGCGACCCCGTACCCGGGCGCGGTGGAACTGCACGGCCGGTTCGACGGTTCGGTGATGATCACCGAGAAGGACGCGGGCTCGCACGGTGTCACCGGACTGGTGAACCCGTGCATCAACTCCCGGGTCGACGCCTATCTGCTGCAGGGCACCCTGGACGCGCAGGACGTGGTGTGCGGTCCGCACGCGACGCCGGTCCCGGCGGCCAGCTGACCCTCAGTCACCAGCGCGTGAGCGGTGGGCCGTTCGTCACCTCGCGGTGGCGGGCGGCCCACCCCCATGCGCCGGGTCGGCGGGAGCAGGGCGTGTGCTATTCGGCCGGGCCGCCCGCGATCGGCTCGGTCCGCGGCGCGGCGATCCGCACGTAGTCCTTGGTGGCGAGCGCCAGTGAGCGGTCGAGGCGGGCGGCGTTGAAGAAGATCTCGTCGTGCTCCAACAGCCCCGGGTCCACGACCAGTTCGAGCCGCTCGGCGAAGGAGAACGGCAGCACCGTACCGCTGACGCTCCCGGCGAGCTGCTCGGCGATGTCGCGGGAGGCGAAGGAGACATAGGTCCCCTCCAGCAGCGCCTTCACCGCGTTGAGGTCCACCCGCCGGTCGCCGGGCACCACGGCCAGCACATAGCGGGTGACCTTCTTGCCCACCTTCACCATCACCACGATGCACTTCGCCGCCTGCGCGAGCGTGTTGCCGCGCAGCGCGCTCACCAGCTCCGTGGCGCCCTCCGGCGCGTGCTCGATGACCCGGTACTGCGCGCCCTGCTCGTCCAGCAGCGCGATCAGCCGGTCGTACGTCTCGTGCTCGCTCATCTGCCCGGCTCCACTTCGGTCGTTCGGGGTCCGTCGGCATCGTACGTGGCGGGTCGAGGTGGGGCCGCCATGACCGCTTGCGAAGCGCCACAGACGCGATATATCGTGAGTCGCGTTCCGTTCCCCATCAGGAGGTCCTCCGGTGTCCGACCTTTCGCCGCGGGAGCACTCCGCCGCCGCTCCGCAGATGCGGGCCTCCGACGAGGAGCGCGACCACACCGCCGCGGTGCTCGCCGACGCCTATGCCGCCGGGCGGCTCAGCGCGGAGGAGCACACCGAGCGGCTGGAGGCGGCCTATTCCGCCAGGACCCGCGGCGAGCTGGCGCCGCTCACCGCGGACCTGCCGGTGCCCACGCCCGGGGCCAACCTGGTCTCGCCCGCCGACAACGCGCCCGTGCGGGCGCTGTTCAGCAAGGTCCGGCGGTCGGGGCAGTGGCCGGTGCCGCCGCGTACCACCGTGCGCTCCCAGTTCGGGGCGATCGTCATCGACCTGCGCCAGGCGGTCTTCACCCGCCGCGAGGTCGTGATCGAGGCCGACTCCTTCTGCGGGAAGGTCGAGATCCTGGTCCCCGGCAACGCGCAGGTCTACGACACCGGCACCGCGCTGTTCGGCAAGCGCTCGCAGCACGGCCGCCGTGACGAGGGCAAGGGCGCCGAGGACGGCCCCGTGGTCCGCATCACCGGACGCTCGGTCTTCGGCCACGTCCGGGTGATGCGCTCCTACAAGTACCCCTGGCGGGACGGCCGCTGACGCCGGCTCGGCCTGGCGCGGTCAGCTGCGGTGCGCTGCCAGCCAGCGGTCCTCCGCCGCGTAGTCGAACCAGTCGCCGTACTCCGCCGACAGCCGGGCGGGCAACGGAAACAGCTCGCGCCAGTCCTGTCCTCCGGCGAGCGCCGAGGTCAGCCACTCGACCGTCTCCGGCAGCGACTCCTCGTAGCCGGTGACGGCGGTGTAGCCCAGCTCCCGCTCCGCCGCCGTCATGTCCAGCACCATCGGGTACGGCGTGTTCCACGGTGTGTCGCCGACCGTCGGCTCCGGCGGCGGGCCGTCGACCAGCACCAGTTCACTGGTACGGCCCAGGACCGCGTCGATCGCCGCGGAGATCTCCGCGACCGTCGGCACCCGCGGGTCGCCGGCGTTCAGCACCCGGGAACCCGGCGTCGCGGCCGCCAGCCGGACCAGCTCCGCGATGTTCGAGGCGTGTACCGGATGGAACCTGCTGGCGCCGCCGTAGGCCAGCACCCGCACCGGGCGGCCGTCCAACGCCCTTTTGACGAAGTGCAGTTCGCGCGGCAGCGGGCTGTGGGCGCCATGGATCGCCCCGGCCCGCAGCAGCGTCGTGGGCAGCCGCGACCCCGCCTCCAGCAGCGTCCGCTCCAGCTCCACCTTGCGTGTCCCGTACGTGGCCGGGCCCGGTGCGACCACCGTATTCGTCTCCGGCACCGGCACCGGATAGCGCGGATTTCCGTCCGGTTCGAGCTGCGTGTCGAAGTTGCGGCCCTTGTCGTCCTCGTAGACCGCCGCGCTGGAGATCACCACCGCCGAGCCGATCCGGTCGGAGAGCGAGAGCAACTGACGTGCGTCGGCCTCGCCGTAGGCCACGCAGTCCAGCAGGACGTCGCAGCCGTCGCCGAGGGCCGCGGCCAGCGCGGCGGTCTCGCTCCGGTCCACCCGGACCGTGCGGACGTCTTCCGGCCACCGCGGGTCGGTGCCGCCGCCCCGTGAGGCGGCGGTCACCCGCCAGCCGTCCTCCGCCAGCGCGCGGACGGCCTGGCGGCCGATCTGTCCTGATGCCCCGAGGATGAACGCGGTTCCCGTCATGGCGGTGACGTTATGCGGCTACCGCCGCGCCGGGTAGGGAGTTCGCTCGGCGCGAATTCGCGCTGAGCGCAACCGGGGAGGACCAGCCGCTTGCGGTGGTCGGCCGGTCCGGCGGCCGGTGGGGGCTGGTCGCGCGGTTCCCCGCGCCCCTTCGGGGCTCGGATTCCCTTGTGGCTCAGGAGGAGGACTTGCGGCGGAGGCGGGCGGTCATGCTGTGGGGGTTTGCCTGGGCCTGGGCCTGTTGCTCGGCCTTGACGTCGCCTGCGTAGCGGTCGACGTATTCCTGGCCCGACATGGCCAGGACCGCGTACATGATCTCGTCGGTCACCGCGCGTACGGCGAAGCGTTCGCCCTCCATGCCGTCGTAGCGGCTGAAGTCCAGGGGCTCGCCGAAGCGGATGGTGACGCGGCCGATGCGGGGGAGTTTGCGGCCGGGGGGCTGGAGTTCGAAGGTGCCGAGCATCGCGCAGGGGATGACCGGCGCGTGGGCGCGCAGCGCCATCACCGCCACACCCGTGCGGCCCTTGTACAGCCGCCCGTCGTGCGAGCGGGTGCCCTCGGGGTAGATGCCCAGCAGTTCGCCGCGCCCGAGAACCTTCAGTGCCGCGTCGACCGCCGACTGCGACGCCTTTCCGCCCGACCGGTCCACCGGGATCTGCCCCACGCTGCGGAAGAAGGCCGCGGTGAGCCTGCCCTTGAGACCCGGCCCGGTGAAGTACTCGGCCTTCGCCAGGAAGGTGATCCGCCGCGGCAGGATCGCGGGCATCAGGAAGTGGTCGGAGAACGACAGGTGATTGCCCGCGACAATGGCCGCGCCCTCTTCCGGGATGTTCTCCATGCCCTCGATCCGCGGCCGGAACAGCAGCCGCAGCAGCGGCCCGAGGATCACGTACTTGAGGACCCGGTAGAACACGGCGGCTGCCTCCCCTGACGAGTCCCGGCACGCCCGGGTCGCGCTGCCCCGGTCGCCGGGTGCCCCGGAAGAGTAGTGCCCAGGCCCGCGCCGCGCGAGTCCGCGCGCCAGCGACCGGCGGAAGGGAATTAATTGGGATGTGGCCGCGGGCACCCCGCCGCTACATTCGGTCGTGCCGCGAAGCGCCGCACGGGGTTACTTCCTCTCCAGAAAACACACCCCGCGCTCTGTGTACTCGCAGCACCTTTCGGGGGGACAACTGGACACGGGTGGCGGGCGAAGCGCAGTGCGGGCTTACTTCGTTTTGGGAACGAGCGGTTGCGGGTTCGAGTCCCGCCCGGCTCTTCGGAGCCGGTAGCTCAAACGGGTAGAGCGCTATGTGGCCCGTACGCCTCGCACTCGCCCGCTTCCCGTGTCCAGCAAGCCCACCGACCGGTCGCCTCGCGGCCGGACCGACAACTGAACAGGCGTCGCGAAGCGCAGTACGGGTCTACTTCCGCTCATAACGGGGAGGTCGCGGGTTCGAATCCCGTCCGGTCCACCACACGGGCCGGTAGCTCAGTGGCCCAGAGCACCAACGCAGCTCGTACGACAGGTACTCGCGACGCCTTTTCACCTCTCTCCGCCGGTCCGGGAATTCCTCTTCCAGTAACCGTCAGGAGATTTTGGCATGGGCAAGTTTACTTTTGCGCGCCGCGCGCCGACCGCACCCGTCAGCACCACCGGCGCCGCGACCGCCACCTTCGAGGGCGGCGCCGCCTTCCGCCGCGACGCGAAGTCCGACCTCTTCCTCTGCGCCGTGACCAACATGGTCGGCGAGGACACCTTCTATGAGCGCGCGGGCGACCGCGACCAGCGGTTCCGCGACCTGGTGCACGCCGCGACCGCCGCGGACCCGGACTGGGTGGCGGCCTTCGTGCCGTATCTGCGCGGCGAGATGAACATGCGCTCGGCCGCGATCGTGGTGGCCGCGGAGTCCGCGCTGGCCCGGCGGGCGGGCACCGGGGTGCCCGCGACCGTGCCGGTGCGCCGGATGGTCGCGGACGCCATGCTGCGGGCGGACGAGCCCGCCGAGTTCATCGCGTACTGGAAGTCCCGCACCGGCAAGGTGACGCTGCCCGGCGGTGTGCAGCGCGGTGTCGCCGACGCGGTCGCGCGGCTGTTCACCGAGCGCGCGGCGCTGAAGTACGACGGTGTCGCCTCCGCGTGGCGGATGGCGGACGTGGTGGCGCTGGCCAAGCCGGTGCCGTCCGGGCCGTGGCAGGCGGACCTGTTCGACTACCTGGCCGACCGCCGCTGGAAGCGCGACACCGTACGGGTCACCGACCGGCTGCCGGTGCTGTCCGCGTACCGGGCGGCGATGGAGATGCCGGAGGCGGAGCGCAGGGAGTGGTTCCTCGCGGACCCGCGGCGGCTGCGGGCGGCGGGCATGACGTGGGAGCAGCTGTCCTCGCTCGGCCCGATGGACGCGGCCGCCTGGGCGGCGATCGCGCCCTCGATGGGCCTGATGGCGCTGACCCGGAACCTGCGCAACCTCGACGAGGCGGGGGTGTCCGAGGAGGTGGCCGCGGCCGTCGGCGCGCGCTTCGCCGACCCGGACGAGGTACGGCGCTCGCGGCAGTTCCCGTACCGCTTCCTGTCGGCGTACCGCACCGCGCCCTCGCTGCGCTGGGGGCACGCGCTGGAGCGGGCGCTGCTCGCGTCGACCGCGAACATCCCGGCGCTGCCGGGCCGCACCCTGGTGCTGGTCGACACCTCGGCGTCGATGACCGGGGCGGTCTCGGCGCGGTCGAGGATCCGGCATGTCGACGTCGGCGCGCTGTTCGCGGTGGCGCTGGCGGCCCGCGGCTGCGAGGTGGACCTGGCCGGGTACGCCGACGGTGTGTTCGCGCACCGGCTGCGGCGCGGCGGCAGCGTGCTGCGGCAGACCGACGAGTTCTGCGCGCGGGTCGGCGAGGTGGGTCACGGCACCGAGACGGTCGCCGCGCTGCGGCGGTCGTACCGGGGGCATGACCGGGTGCTGGTCTTCTCGGACATGCAGGCGTTCGCGCATCCCGGCCACGGGCGCCAGGGCCTGTCGGTCTCCGAGGCGGTCCCCGCCCGGGTGCCGCTGTTCGGCGTCAACACCACTGGTTACGCGCCGTCGGCGATCGACACCCGGCAGGAGCACCGTTACGAGATCGGCGGCTTCTCCGACAAGCTCTTCACCATGGTGGAGCTGCTCGGCCGGGGCCGGGACGCGGTGTGGCCGTGGCAGGAGTGAGGCCGGACGGGGACGTCCGGCCGGGGCGCCCGCCCTCCCTCAGGGGAGAGCGGGCGCCCCGCCTTTGGCGTCATCCCTCCGGGTGGGCCGCCCGGCGCGGCATCAGGAGGGCGACCAGGGACGCCACCACCATCGCCCCCGCGGAGGCCAGCAGCGTCGTCTCCGCGGCGCCGGCGAACCCGTGGCCGGCGCGGTCGAAGAAGACCGTGCCCAGCACCGCCACACCGACGGCGCCGCTGAGCTGCTGCACGGCGTTGAGGACACCGGAGGCGGAGCCCGCCTCGCGGTCGGAGACCCCGGCCAGCGCGATGTCGAAGAAGGGCGCCATCACCAGGCCGAGACCGATCCCGCTGACCAGCAGCGAGGGCGCCAACTGCCAGGCGCCGGGGGTGTGCGCGGTGTGCACCGTGACCGCGGCGGCTGCCAGCCCGGCCGCGCTGATCAGCAGGCCCACCTGGATGACGCCCCTGCCGTAGCGCTTGCTGAGCCAGGCGCCGGAGAGCGTGGCGCCGATCACCGAGCCGAACGCCCAGGGGATCATCGCCAGTCCGGCGCGCAGCGGGCTGAAGCCGAGGCCGTACTGCAGGTAGAGCGGGATGACCAGCAGCAGGCCGCTGAGCCCGGCGAAGAAGACCAGGCCCACGGCGAGCGAGCCGCTGTAGCCGTGGCGCCGGAACAGCCCCGGCTCCACCAGCGGCGATCCGCCGCGCCGCTGGACCGCCCGCTGGTAGAGGACGAAGAGGCCGAGTACGGGCAGGGCGGCGGCCATCATCAGATACGTCCACAGCGGCCAGCCCAGGTCACGGCCCTGGACCAGCGGGTAGAGCACCAGCAGCACCGCCGCACCGGCCAGCGGCACCGCGGGCAGGTCCAGCCGCGGCGCGTGCGGGGCCCGGCTCTCGGGCAGCACCCGCAGCGCGGTCAGGAAGGCCGCCAGCCCGAGCGGAACATTGATCAGGAACACCGCGCGCCAGCCGGTGCCGAGGACGTCGGCGTCGGTCAGGAAGCCGCCGAGCACCGGGCCGCCGACGGCCGCCAGGCCCATCACCGGGCCGAACACCGCGAAGGCGCCGCTCAGTTCCGCCGGCGGGAACAGCTCCCTGATCAGCCCGAGGCCCTGCGGCACCATCAGCGCGGCGAAGGCGCCCTGCGCCACCCGCGTGCCGATCAGCATCCCGACCGAGACCGAGCAGGCGCACAGCAGCGAGCAGGCGGCGAAGCCCACGACACCTATGAGGAACATCCGGCGGCGGCCGAGGATGTCGCCGAGCCGGGCCCCGGTGATCATCAGCATCGCGAACGGGAGGGTGTATCCGGCGGCGATCCACTGGATCTGCGTGGAGCTGCCGCCGAAGTCCGCCTGGATCGACGGGGAGACGACTCCCACGATCGTGGCGTCGAGCAGGTCCATCACCTCGACGGCGAGGACCACCGCGAGGCCGAGCCAGCGCAGCCGGTTGTCGCGGCTGACGGGGGGCGGGGGCGCGGTCGTCGTCTGGTCGGGCGCTGATGTGGTCATGCGATTCCTTCGAGGAGAGCGCCGGAGCGCGGGCGCGAACAGCGTTCGTGCGATACGAACACTGTTCTAGGAGCGAACGATGTTCGTGTCAAGTACAGTGTTCGTCACGGGGACGGCAGCCGCCCTGCCGCCCGCCTCGCGCCCGCTCTCCGGAGGAACCGTGACCGACATGCCCGCGACGCCGTGGGGACGCCCGCGCAAGACCGCTGTGCGCCGGGTGCTCAGCCAGGACGCGGTCGTCACCGCCGCGCTGCACGTGGTCGACACCGAGGGCGTGGACGCGCTGAGCATGCGCCGTGTCGCCCAGGAGCTGGGCACCGGCGCCGCCTCGCTCTACGCCCATGTGGCGGGCCGCGAGGAGCTGATCGCCCTGCTGCTCGACCGGGTGCTCGGCGCGGTCGACTGCCCGGAGCCGGACCCGGCGCGCTGGCAGGAGCAGGTGAAGGACGTGATGCGGCAGGCGAGGGCGGTGCTCGTCAGGCACGGCGACCTGGCCTGCCTGATGCCCGAGGTCAACGGCATCCCCACGGGCGAGAACGTCACGCGCGCCGCGGAGGGCATGCTCGCGATCCTCGCGGCGGCCGGGCTCCCGCCGAGGGTCTGCGCCTACGCGGTGGACGCCCTGCCGCTCTACGTCACCGCGGTCGCCGCCGAGGAGGCGGCCAGGGCGCGGCGCGGCGCCGCCGACCCGGAGCAGACGCACGACGCGCTCCTGGCGTGGCTCACCACGTACTACTCCAGCCTGCCCAAGGACCGCTTCCCGCTGATCACCGGCATGGTGGACGACCTGGTACGGGCCGAGGGCGACGAACGCTTCGAGTTCGGGCTCGACCTGCTGGTCTCAGGGCTGGCGAAGCACGCGCCCGCCGCGCCCGTGACCTGAGCCGCCGCGGCTCAGCGCGGTTCCCTGATGGCCGCCGCCCCCGCGGTGCACAGCCCGAGCACCACCCAGCCGAACCACAGCCAGCCGCTCGAACCCAGAGCCACGGTGTACGCGACCACCGCCACCAGGCACGCCACCGTGCACAGTGCCATCGCCCTCACCGGTCCCGGCATCGCACGCCCTCCTTCCGGAGCCGCGAGGCGGCGCGGTGGTGACGTGGCGGCCGTCGCGCCGTACCGAGGCCCGGTCTTCATGGTGGCCCCGGCGCGGCGTCCGTGGCTACCACTCTCCGTCGGTCACCTGGCCGGGATCGTTCCCCAGCGGCTGCACCTGGTGCGGCGGCACCCACGGCTGCTCGTCGTCGCCCAGCCAGTCGCCGACCGGTGTGACGCCGGCCAGCGGCTGCGCGGCGGCCAGGTCGTCGCCGTCCGCGTCGAAGTAGGTGAACCAGGGGAGTCCCGCCGCGTTGTACGCGGCCCGGTCCACCGGTGAGGCGGGCGCCGGCTCGCCGGTGATCGCCCGCCACTGCGGGGCCGTCGCCAGATGCACGAAGACCCGGCCGGAGGGCTCCTCGCGCCAGTCGTCCGCGGGCCGCTCGTCCCGGTACACCTCCTGGCGCATCCTGCCCCCGGCGCCCAGCCCCATCGCGGGCGCCGGACGCGCGGCCATCGGCACCGCCGGGCGGGGAGCCGCGCCGCCCGGAGCCATCGGCGGGAACGCGGCCTGCACCTCCTCGGAGGCGACCCCCCACGGCCCGCGGGTGGTCACCGTGCGCCGCGACTGCTCGGCACGCCACTCCTCCAGCGGCCCGTCACGCAGTTCGAAGACCTGGAGCTGCACCCCGCCCCAGACCTCCTCGCCGGAGACCTGCCCCTCGACGGTCGCGCCCAGGCCCAGCGGTACGGCCACGAACTGGCGTATCGTCCCCGGCCCGGAGTTGATGCCGTCGAGCCAGGGCTGCCGCGGCAGCACCACGTAGTTCTGCGGGTCACGCGCCAGCCGGTCGCTCCACGGCCGCCCCGAGACCGCGCAGACCTTGCCCACCCCCACCTGGAGCGCGGCCGGAACCGGCGACGAGAAGCTCAGCCACATCGCCTCACGCTGGTAGACCGGCAGCAGCACCCCGCCGTGCGCCCGCCACTGCTCGGGCGCCCGCTCGGGGAAGTCGGCCACCCGCCGCAGCGGGAAGGTGCCGAGCCCCGGCGGCAGCGGGTGCGTGCCCTGCTCGGGCAGCCGCAGGGTCCGCATGAACCGCACCGTCACCCCGCCGGGCAGTTCCAGCGCCGCACCCGATATCCGTACCTGCTCGCCCATCGAGGGCCCCCCTTTCGTCAACCGCGACCGCGCGCCTCCAACGACGCCAAATACGCGTTGTAGGCGACCAGTTCCGCGTCGCCGTCCCGGTCCGCGGCCCGGTCGCTGCGCCGCGCCTGTCGCTGCTCGGAGGTGTACCACTGGAACAGCAGCGCCACCAGCACGACGACTGACGGGATCTCGCTGAACGCCCAGGCGATGCCGCCCGCGGCGGTCTGGTCGGTCAGCGGATCCACCCCGAGCGAGACCGCGGGATGTTTGAACGTGGTGAGCATCGGCTCGCTGGCCATCATCACCGCGATACCGAAGAACGCGTGGAACGGCATGCCCGCGAACAGCTCCAGCATCCGCATGACATAGCCCGGCCGGTGCGGGCCCGGGTCGACCCCCATGATCGGCCAGAAGAAGATCAGCCCGACGAGCAGGAAGTGCACCATCATCGCGATGTGCCCGGTCCTGCTGTGCATCAGCGTGTCGAACAGCGGCGAGAAGTACAGCGCGTACAAGCTCGCGATGAACAGCGGCAGGGTGAACGCCGGATGGGTGATGATCCGCAGATACCGGCTGTGCAGCAGCTTCACCAGCAGCTCCCGCGGCCCGATCCTGCCGCGTCCCGCGGTGGGCAGGGTGCGCAGCGCCAGCGTCACCGGCGCGCCGAGCAGCAGCAGGATGGGGGAGAGCATGCTGAGCACCATGTGCTGCACCATGTGCACGCTGAACATGACCATGCCGTAGTCGTTGAGCCCGGTGCACATCACCAGGGCCACGGTCAGCACACCGGCCGCGAAGGACACCGTGCGGCTCACCGGCCACCCGTCACCGCGCCGCCGCAGCCGGAAGACCCCCCAGCCGTACAGCGCGAGCAGCAGCAGGCATCCCACCAGGAAGAACGGATCGCCGCCATTGAGCGCCAGCCCCCGGCCGAGGGTGAACGGCGGCAAGTCCATGTGCATGCCGTGTCCGCCGTGGTCCATCCGTCACTCTCCTGTCGGGCCGAGCGGCGCGACGCGTCCCGTGCGTGCGGCGCCGGATTCGACCGTTGTGCCCGCTCCAGAGTAGAACCGCCCCCGGCCGCGATCTCGGCCGGGGGCGGTTCCGCGTCCTCACACGGTCACAGCACGCACTCGGCCTCGACATACCGCTCGGCGGGCACGGTCTTGAGGTGCTCCACGGCCTCGGCGAGCGGCACCAGGGTGATGTCGGTACCGCGCAGGGCCGTCATCATCCCGAAGCGCCCGTTGTGCACGGCCTCGACGGCGTGCCAGCCGAAGCGGGTGGCGAGCACCCGGTCGTACGCGGTCGGGGTGCCGCCGCGCTGCACGTGGCCGAGGATCACCGGGCGGGCCTCCTTGCCCAGCCGCTCCTCCAGCTCCACCGAGAGCTGGTTGGCGACGCCGGTGAACCGCTCGTGCCCGTACGCGTCGGTGACGCCCGCGGCGAACTCCATCGAGCCCTCGCGCGGCTTGGCGCCCTCGGAGACCACCACGATCGCGAACTTCTTGCCCGCCGCGAACCGCTTGCCGACCAGCTCGGTCAGCTCCTCGATGTCGAAGGGCCGCTCGGGGACCACGATGGCGTGCGCGCCGGCCGCCATGCCGGAGTGCAGCGCGATCCACCCGGTGTGCCGCCCCATGACCTCCACGATCAGCACCCGCTGGTGCGACTCGGCGGTGGTCTTGAGCCGGTCGAGGGCCTCGGTCGCCACCATCACCGCGGTGTCGAAACCGAAGGTGACATCGGTGGACGCGATGTCGTTGTCGATGGTCTTGGGCACCCCGACGATGGGCAGGCCCGCGTCGGAGAGCAGCCGGGCCGCCTTGAGCGTGCCCTCACCGCCGATCGGGATGATCGCGTCGAGGCCCAGGTCGGCCACATGGCCCTTGGCCCGTTCGACACCGCCGCGCAGATGGGCGGGCTGCACACGCGACGACCCGAGAATCGTGCCGCCGCGGGCGAGAATGCCGCTCACGGCGTCGAGATCCAGCTTGCGGTAGTCGCACTCGAGCAGGCCCTTCCACCCGTCGTGGAACCCGATGACCTCGTCACCATGGTCCACCACGGCGCGGTGTACGACGGACCGGATGACGGCGTTCAGCCCCGGGCAGTCGCCGCCGCTGGTCAGCACACCAATACGCATCGCTCTCGCTACTTCCTGCAAATCGACCGGACGGCCGGACCCCGTCGTCCGGATGGATCGCCCCCAGCTTACCGAGCCCCGGTGTCACGCCTCCACGACGACCGAAGTGCGGACACCTGACTGTTTCTCAAACTTCCGGGGACGCTCCGATGACCCCCCTGGTGGGCCGCGGGCGGCCCCGGGAGGTCCTGGGGCGTGCCCTACGCGGGCTGGGTCGCCGCCGCGATGCGCTCGGCCCGCAGGGCCTCGAACCACTGGTCGTCGACCGGCGGCAGCGCGTTCACGTCGAGCGCCAGCTTGATCAGCAGATCGGCGATCTGCGGATTGCGGGCCATCACGGGGCCGTGCATGTACGTGCCGAAGACCGTGTCGTTGAAGGCGCCCTCGGTGCCGTCGCCGGTGCCGTTGCCCTTGCCCATCCGCAGCCTGGCCAGCGGTCTGGCCTGCGGTCCCACATGGGTGACGCCCTGGTGGTTCTCGAAGCCGGTGAGCGGCGGCAGGCCGAGTTGCGGGTCGATGTCGGCCAGGACGTCGCCCACGCAGCGCTCGCCCTCGCCGCGCACGCTGACCACGTCCAGCAGGCCGAGGCCGGGCTCGGGGCGGCCGAGGTCGTTGACGAACTCGTGGCCGAGGATCTGGTAGCCCGCGCAGACCGAGAAGACGATGGCGCCGTTGGCCACCGCGCGGTTCAGCCCGCCGTCACGGCGCAGCCGCTCGGCGGCCAGCCGCTGGGGGCGGTCCTCGCCGCCGCCGATGAGATAGATGTCACCCGAGGTCGGTACGGGCTGGTCGGAGCGGACGTCGACCCGGGTGACCGGCACCCGGCGCTGCAGGGCGCGGCGCTCGACGACCAGCGCGTTGCCCTGGTCGCCGTAGGTGCTCAGCAGGTCGGGGTAGACCCACACCAGGCGCAGGCTGGACTCACTCATGCGTGCTTCTCCTCGTGGGTGGCGTCGGGGCCGGTGCGGGGATCAGTTGCCGACCCGGCGGCGCAGGTCCTGGAAGGCCGTGTAGTTGGCGATGGCCTCGATCCGGCCCGGCGGCGCGGAGCGCACCGCCTCGTCGAGGTCGGCGCAGACCAGGAACTGCAGCCCGGCGACCTCCAGCCGTACCGCCAGGTCCAGCTTGCGGTCGCCGATGACGAGGATCGGGTGCCCGGCGAGCCGGGTGTAGTCGACGTCCCACAGCCAGGAGGTGTCGGTGCCGTCGGCGCCGCGCGCGTTGACCGAGAGGATCACCGGCGTCGGCGGGCCGTCGATCAGCGAGAACGTCTCCAGCCAGCCCGCCGGGTTCTTCGCCAGCAGCAGCCGGATCTCGCGCTGCTGGAAGGTCACCACGTCGTAGCGCCCGGCGACCGCCTGGACGGCGTACATCCGCTCCAGCGCGACCTTGGGGTCGATGCCGAAGGCGGCGGCCGCGGCGGCGGAGACCGCGGCGTTGGACTTGTTGGCCCGGCCCGGGAGCTGGAGGTGGATCGGCCAGGCGGCGCCGTGCGGGTCGATGACGCTGTCGCCGGAGAGCGCCCAGGTCGGGGTGGGGCGGCGGAAGCCGCACTCGGCGCAGAACCAGTCGTCCGACGGGCGCTGCAGCACACCGCCGCAGGACGGGCAGGACCAGGCGTCGTCCTTCCACTCCTGGCCCGCGGCCACCCACACCACGGTGGGGCTGGAGGAGGCGGCCCAGGTGATCAGCGGGTCGTCGGCGTTGGCGATGATGATCGCCTCGACGCCCGCCAGGCCCTCGCGCCACTTCTCGGCGAGCATCCGGGTCTCGGCGGCGCGGTCGAGCTGGTCGCGGGAGAGGTTGAGCAGCGCGATGGCCTTGGGAGCGACGTCCCTGGCGACCCCGGCGAGGTACTTCTCGTCGACCTCGATCACACCGAAGCGGGCGTCGGAGCCGCCCGCCAGCGCGGAGGTGATGCCCGCGGGCATGTTCGCGCCGAGGGCGTTGGAGACCACGGGGCCGCCCGCGCGCAGCGCCTCGGCGAGCAACCGGGTCGTGGTGGTCTTGCCGTTGGTCGCCGACACCAGAACCACGTCCAGGTGCCGGGCGAGCCGGGCCAGCAGGTCGGGATCGAACCTGAGCGCCACCCGGCCGCCGATCACCGATCCGCTGCCGCGGCCCGCCGCGCGCGACACCGCGGCCGCGGCCTTGCCCGCCGTCACGGCCAGTTTCGCCCGCGGCGACAGCGGATCCGAGTTGCCTGCCATCGTGTCTCTTCCTCCTCGACGCCGGTCGCCCCGCCGGCCTGCGGCGGCCGGTTTCCGCCGCCGCCACGCGCCACCTGGGGCGGCCGGTGAGTTCCGGTCGCGGCTCAGCCTATCGACTCCCCGCCTCGGCCCCGCACCGCGCCGCCCCGATCCCCGCATACTCTGACCTCCATGCGACGCGGCACCATCCCCGGCAGCACCGGCACCATCCGTGAGATGCGACTGCTCGGCGACCCCGCTCTGCACGCCCCGTGCACCGAGGTCACCGCCTTCGACGCCGAACTCGCCCGGCTCGTCGAGGACATGTTCGCCACCATGTACGCGGCCGGCGGCGTGGGTCTGGCGGCCAACCAGATCGGCGTCGGCCTGCGGGTGCTGGTCTACGACTGCCCGGACGACGAGGACCGCCGCCATCTGGGACATCTGGTCAACCCGCGGCCCGTGCACATCGGCGGCGTCACCGTCACCGGGCAGGAGGGCTGCCTGTCGCTGCCCGGCGTCGACGCGGGCACCAGGCGGTACGACGAGACGGTGGTCGAGGGCTTCGACGTCCGCGGCGAGCCGGTGACGGTGACCGGCACCGGCTTCTTCGCGCGCTGCCTCCAGCACGAGTGCGACCACCTGGAGGGGCGGGTCTTCACCGAGCGGCTGCGCGGCCTGCGGCGGGTGCGGGCGCTGCGGGCGGTCCGCCGCGCCCCCTGGGCCCGCTGACCAGGGCTTCCCGGTCGGAGCCCCGGGCCCGGCTCGCCCGGAGTCTGGATCGCAGCCCGGTCAGAGCCCGGTCAGAGCCCGGGGCTGCCCGCGCGGTCGCCCGCCGCGGCCAGCCGGCCCCACAGCAGGTCGGCGAGGTGGCGTACCAGCAGGTCGCGGGAGAACGGCCGCTCGCCGAGCCACCAGTCACCGGCGGCGTACATCATCCCGACGATGCCGTGGCCCCAGGCGCGGGCCAGTTCGCGGCTGTCGGGGCCGAGGTCGAGGCGCTCGGCGATCACCTCGGCGAGGTCCTCGCCCATCCGCCGCAGCAGCGGTACGGAGTGGCGGCCCGCGTCGAGGCCCTTCTCGCCGTCGGCGGGCACCTCCGCCGGGTGCATCAGGAAGCGGTACACCTGCGGGTGCGTCTCGATGGCCGACAGATACGCGTGCAGCGTCGCCTCGACCCGGTCCCGGCGGTCGCCGGGGGAGTCGAGCGCGGTGCGCAGGGTCGCCAGCAGGGCGTCGGTGTGACGCTTGGCGAGCGCCCGGTACAGGCCGCTCTTGTCGCCGAAGTGCCGGTACAGGATCGGCTTGGTGATGCCCGCCTCGGCGGCGATGGCGTTCATGGAGGCCTCGGGCCCGTCCCGCAGCACCACGCGGTCGGCGGCCTCGAGCAACTCGGCACGGCGCCGCTCCGTGGCCTTCTGCTGGTCCTGCCGCTGGCCGGTGTCCACCCGCGCCTCCCCGGTGTTCGCTTGCTGGTGGTCAGCGAAACGTAACACCCCGCGCGCCGCCGCCCGACGCGTGATCCGGGAGTTGACATTCCTTACTCATGGGTAACAGACTGCTGTTACCGCAAGTAACCGTCACGTGGAGGGGACCATGGGCGACTTCACGCTCGAGCTCAACGACGATCAGCAGTCCGTGCGCGAGTGGATCCACGGTTTCGCCGCGGACGTGATGCGCCCGGCCGCCGCCGAGTGGGACGAGCGCGAGGAAACGCCGTGGCCCATCATCCAGGAAGCGGCCAAGATCGGACTGTACTCGCTGGACTTCTACGCCCAGCAGTTCTTCGACCCCACCGGGCTCGGCATCCCGATGACGATGGAGGAGCTGTTCTGGGGCGACGCGGGCATCGCGCTGTCCATCGTGGGCACCGGCCTCGCCGCCGTGGGCGTCCTCGCCAACGGCACCGAGGAGCAGATCGGCACCTGGGTGCCGCAGATGTACGGCGACGTCAACGACGTCAAGGTGGCGGCGTTCTGCTCCTCCGAGCCGGACGCGGGCTCCGACGTGGCCGCCATGCGCACCCGCGCCGTCTACGACGAGGCCACCGGCGAGTGGGTGCTCAACGGCACCAAGACCTGGGCCACCAACGGCGGCATCGCCAACGTCCATGTGGTGGTGGCCGTGGTCGACCCCGAACTCGGCTCCAAGGGGCACGCCTCCTTCATCGTGCCCCCGGGCACCCCCGGCCTGTCCCAGGGCCAGAAGTTCAAGAAGCACGGCATCCGCGCCTCGCACACCGCCGAGGTCGTGCTGGAGGACTGCCGGATCCCCGGCGACTGCCTGCTCGGCGGCAAGGACAAGCTCGACGAGCGGCTCGCCCGCGCCCGCGAGCGCGCCAAGGCCGGTGAAGGCGAGCGCGTGAAGAACGCCGCCATGGCCACCTTCGAGGCGTCCCGCCCGGCGGTCGGCGCCATGGCCGTGGGCACCGCCCGCGCCGCCTACGAGTACGCGCTCGAATACGCCACCAGCCGCGAGCAGTTCGGCCGCCCGATCATCGACAACCAGGGTGTCGCCTTCCAGCTCGCCGACATGCGCACCCAGATCGACGCCGCCCGGCTGCTGGTCTGGCGCGCCTCCTGGATGGCGACCGCCGGCCGGCCGTTCACCTCCGCCGAGGGTTCGATGTCCAAGCTGTTCGCCAGCGAGACCGCCAAGAAGGTCACCGCCCAGGCGATCCAGATCCTCGGCGGCAACGGCTACACCCGTGAGTACCCGGTCGAGCGGATGCACCGCGACAGCGCGATCTACACGATTTTCGAGGGCACCAGTGAGATCCAGCGCCTGGTGATCGCCCGCACCCTGTCGGGCCTGCCCATCCGCTGACCGGCCGCCTGGCCCGTCGCGCCGGGACCGCCGCGGATTCCCGCCCGCGGCCCCGGCGCGACCCGTTTCCCCCGTAACGTGTGTTCGTTGGACAAAGCGGCACCATGCGCACAGTGGCGTCCGACGGCGCCGTCCGGGGGAGGGATGATGACCGATTCGCAGTGGAAACGACTCATCGATCATGTGATGGCGGTTCCGGAACGGGCCTACGAGCACTGGAACGGCTCGGACGGCTGGGACAACGACACCGAGTTCGGCAAGGAGTACGGCGAGAACCGCGTCTCCTGGTGCGTGATCTTCGAGTGGGACATGTACCACGACGTCGGCCTGGACTCGGCCGTGCCCAAGACCGACAACGTGACGGCGTTCAGCACCTGGGCCCGGGGCAAGGGCGCCTGGTCGGAGTACCCGAGCGTCGGCGCCTGGGTGAACATCGGCGACGGGCGGCACACCGAGATCGTCACCGGCTTCGACGCCGAGCACGTCTACACCAAGGGCGGCAACAGCGTGAAGGCGGGCGCGGCCGACAACGGGCAGGGCAACGGGGTGTGGTCCCACAAGGAGCCGCGCCGCGCCGAGCGCGTCACCGGCTACTTCGCACCGCGGTTCCCCGACGGGATCTGCCCGCCGACCGCCGATCCGGACGACCCGCGCGGTGGCCGGGCCGTGGTCTCCTACCGGGCGCACCAGGCACCGGGCGCTGCGGCGGCGCCGCCGTTCCCCGGCCGCCAGTTCTTCGTGCTGGGCGCGGTCAGCGACCACGCCCTGCTGCTCCAGACGTGGCTGCAGCGCGGCAACTGGGGCCCGCCGTACAAGGTCGGCCCGTCCCGCACGATGACCGCCCTGGACCTGCTGAAGGTCATGGCCCTGCAGCGGCACTACGGCAGTGCGCTCAGCCCGGCCGACGGTCTGACGGGGCCGATGACCTGGCGCTACGCCTACGAGGTCGCCAACGGTCGACGGGCCCGCTAGCCGGTCGGTCAGGGACCGGCCGCGGCCGTTCCGGGCTGTCAGTCGTCGTTGCCGTAACCGCGCAGCACGAACCACGCGATCAGCACCACGCCGACCACCGAGAGGACGATGACGCTGCGCATGATCGGCCCCGGACCTGCCGAGTCGGACAAGGCGAGGGTCGTGGCGTCGTGGATCGCGCCGATCTGCATGGGGGAACTCCTTCGGGTCCTGTCCAGCGTAGACCCGGCGCCGCCGTGCCCCGTGCCGAGGGTGGCCCGGCGGCGGGTCAGGAGGCGGGCGCCGGGCCGCCGTCGGCCGGGCGGCGCCGGGCCTCGGCACGCGGCCGCAGCGCCTCCTCCAGCTCGTCCAGGGTCTCCACCAGCAGTTCGGCGCCCCGCCGCACCATCCGGTCCTCGGCCGCCGGCCGCTGCCAGTCCGCGAGCGCTGCCCGTACCGGCGCGAAGTCCGGCGTGCGGCGCTCGCGTACGTCCTCGGCCGCCGTGGCGGCCGTCGCGCGCAGGGCCGCCACGAAGCGCGCCACGTCCGGCAGCGGCGCCGCGTCCGCGGGCGGCAGATGGGCCTCCATCAGCATGCCCGCCCGGCCCAGCGCGGTGAGCGCGGCGTCCGCGTTGCGCACGGCGGTACGGGACATGCCGCGCTGGCGCACCGGCTCCGCGTCGGCGCGGAAGACCGCCTCGTCCCAGGCGGCGCCCGCCGCCCGGGTGTCGAGCAGCGCCTGCCGTACCGCACGGGTCCGCGGCCGCCCGGGGTCCGCGTACCCCTCGAAGACCGCGGCCCCGTACCCGGCCGTCGCCTCCAGCCACTGCGCCAGCCGGTCCCGCAGCCGGGGCGTCTCCCACGCGGGGAACAGCGCGTAGGCGGCCATCGCCAGCACACCGCCGAGCAGCGTCAGCAGCACGCGGTCGCGTACCGTCTGCGCGCCCGAGGTGCCGGTCATCGCCAGCAGGAAGACGACATAGCCCGACGCGCAGAGCTGGGCCACCATGTAGCCGACGGGCAGCAGCAGATACATCAGGGCCACACAGCACACGGCCAGCGCGGCGGAGGTGTACGGGCCCGGGTGGGCGAACTGCGTCACGCCCGTGGCCGCGGAGACGCCGACCAGGCTGCCCGCGAAGCGCGCCGTCCCGCGCTCGTAGGTCTGGGTGAAGTCGGGACGCATCACCATCACCGAGGTGAGCGGCGCCCAGTAGCCGTGGCCCAGCGGCAGCGCGCCGCCCAGCAGATAGCCCGCCGAGGCGACCGCGGACAGCCGGGTGGCGTGCCGCAGGACGGGGGAGCCGGCGGTCATCTGGCGGCGGACCGCACGGGCCACGAGCGGCAGCCCCTCGCGCAGTGAGGGCCGCAGCAGATGGGCCGTGGCGGTCGACTCCGCCGGGCCCGAGCCCTCGGCCCGCTCGATGGCGGCGGCGAGCAGCGCGACCAGCCGGGTGGCCGACCTGCGGGCCCCGCCGGTGAGTTCCGCGTCCGGGTCGGGCGCCCGCAGCACATCGGCGACGTCGTCGGGGACCCGTACCGCGGCGCCGTGCCGGATCGCGCGCGCCACCGCGTCGAGCACGGTCGCGGCCATCGCCAGCACCTGGCGGGCCCGGTCCCGCTCGGGGCCCTCGGCGGCGGCGCCCACCACCGGGTCGGCGAGCGAGGCGAGCACCGGGCGGATCCGCTCGGCCAGCGCCCGGTTGCCGTGCAGTTCGCCGGGGCGGCGCCGGGCCTGCCGGGGGGAGACCTTGGCCGCCCGGCGCGCGGTCATCAGCGCCTCGGGGTCGAACGGCGCCGTCGGGTCGTGCCGCAGCCTGCGCGCGAAGTCGGCCTCCGCGGCGAAGGCGTCCGCGAGCGCGTCGCGCTGCCGCCCCCACCGCCGGATGGGGAACAGCACGATCACCGCCGCCTGGACGACCCCGCCCACCGCGATCAGCACACCGTGCTGCAGCGCGCTGAGCACCGAGGTGGGCAGGGTGACGACCACCAGCATCACGGCGATGGTGAAGGCCGCGACCATGCCCGAGGTCGGCCCCATCGCCCACGCCATGCCCGCCAGGAACGCCCACACCGCGAGCAGTACGACGAACAGCACCGGGTGCGCGGCGGCCAGATAGCCGAGGAAGGTGCTGACCGCGAGCCCGGCTCCCGCCACGAGCGCCAGCACCGGCCGCGGCCGCCAGCTGCGCTGCAGGGTCGCCATGCCCGCCGCGAACGCGCCGAAGGCCGACGAGGCGGCGACCGAGGGCGACGCCAGCCACAGCGCCACGCCGATCACGATCGCCACGCCGCTCGCCGTACGCAGCGCCACCAGCGGCTCCAGCGGGGCGCGTTCGACCCGCACCCCGGAGCGCGCCGTCTTCCGCAGCGCACGCAACCACGTCATGGTGCCGACAATAAGCCCGGGCATCACGCGTAATTCACAGCAAAACGACCGACGATGCCCGTACCGGCGCACCGCACCCTCCCGCCGTGTCCTGCGGGTCTGCTTCAATGGGGGGCATGGCCAGCACTACTGACTCCGGGACAGGTCGCGACGACCTCGAGCCCTTCTGGCCGTCCCGGCAGGAGCAGCACTTCGATCTCTGGTGTCGCCGCGCGATCCCCGCGCGGACCCGCCTTCCCCGCTGACCTTCCGCGTCCGGCCGACGAGCCGGAGCGAGCGGCATCCGGTCCCGCGCAATACGGCGTCCTTTGACCCTTCGCGCGAAAGAGCCGAACCCATGTCCCACGTCTCGCACATCACGTCCGTGCCCTCCCACGCCTCCGCGTCGCCGAAGCTGCCGGCGCCCGCCGCCGCGCCGTCCGCGGCCACCGCCCACCGGCAGCGGCTGCGCGCCGTACGCCCCGACGAGGTGCCGCCCGCCCCCGACTTCCTGCCGCCCGGCGCGACCTGGCTGCCCGCGCCCGGCCATGTGCTCCCGGCCGCCGCGGGCGGCGCCCCGATGGTCGGCTACCTGGTGCTGGTCCCCGCGGGGCCCGGCGGGCAGCCGGTGGCGGCCGCCGCCGCACCCACCAGGACCGAGTCCGCCGCGGCAACGGAGAACGCGCTGATCCAGATCGACGGGGAGCGCCGTACGGCCGCCGTCAGGGGGCGCGAACTCGACCTCACCTACCTGGAGTTCGAGCTGCTCGCGCATCTGGTGGCGCACCCGCACCGGGTGCACTCCCGCGACCAGCTCGTCAGCACGGTCTGGGGGTACGGCCATGTCGGCGACGGCCGCACCGTGGACGTCCATGTGGCGCGGCTGCGGCGCAAGCTGGGCGCCGAGCACCGGGCGAGCATCGTGACGGTCCGCCGGGTCGGCTACAAGTACGCCCCGCCGGCGGGCTCGTCCGTGCCGGACTCCGCGCTCGCTACGGCACGACGGTGACCGGCCATTTGCCGGCCTTCACCAGGCGGACGGCGACCGAGCCCACCAGCCGGTGCCCGGCCCGCTCCGAGGCGCCGACGACCACCGCGTCGGCCTTGAGGTCGTCGGCGGCGGTCGCCAGGCCGTTGTAGGGATCGCCGCGGAAGGTGTGGAACTCCCACCGCACCTCGAAGATCCCCCGCAGGCGTTCGACGGACTCCCTGATCTCCGCGATGAGCTGCTCGGCGACCCCGTCGTCGGCCCCCACGACGGGGACGCCGAGCGCCGCGCCCGTCGGGGTGTACGGCTGCACGTAGACGATGGCCAGCAGGGCGTTCTGCCGCCGGGCGAGCCC
The DNA here is from genome assembly GCF_040680795.1 of Streptomyces sp. NPDC051976. NCBI lineage: Bacteria > Bacillati > Actinomycetota > Actinomycetes > Kitasatosporales > Streptomycetaceae > Streptomyces > Streptomyces sp. NPDC051976. The sequence goes on along the minus strand of NZ_JBFAXL010000038.1, from coordinate 12,217 downwards.
GGCGGCGTACGCGGCCGCCCGCCAGGACGTGTCGGACCCGTCCACTCCGGTGACGATCACCTTCGGGCCGTCGGTCCCGCGTTCGAATCCCGCCGGAAGTCTCTTCTCGTCCACCCCGCCAGGCTATCGGCGGCGGGCCCGGCGCCCCATCCCCCGGGTGGCCGCCGCTACGGCGCGTACTCACCCTAATGGGCGCATTGCCACGACATGTGACCTTTTGCGATGCAGGCTGTCCGGGAGGAGTGAAACAGGCGGCGCCCGTCCCGCCCGGCGCACGCACCCCAGGGTGCGCACCGCGTCATGCGCGACGGCACGCCGCCCACGCCGCTACCGGGGAGGTTCGTCATGCCGAGGGTGTCCACGAACGTGTTCGTGTCGAGGCCGGCCGCGGAGGTCTTCGACTTCCTGGCAGACGCACGCAATCTGGCGCTGTGGAGTTCCGGCGTGGCGTTCGTCGACTCGGCGGCGGTCCCTCCCGGCGCGGACGCGGAGTACCGCTACCGCTACCCCGGGCGGCACCGGCCGCACCGGCTGGTCTGCGCGGACTTCGAGCCGTGCCGGCGCATAGTCTTCCGCGGCGAGCGGATGTGGAGCCCGCTGGGCACCCAGGTGCCCGAGTACGGTTTCGAGCTCGCTCCGCACGGTGACGGCACGCTGGTGCGGCTGTCGGTCATCAGCTCGCTGCGGGCCGGTCTGCTGCTGTTCGCGCCGGTCGTGGCCATGGCCTGGCGGCGCGACCTGCCGGTCGACGCGACCAAGTTCCGCGACCTGCTCGGCGCCCCGCAGGCCCCCGCCGTGCCCGCGGCCCCGACCGCGGTCCCCGCGGCTCCCTCGGGCCCGTCGGCGCCGTCCGGACCGGCTGTCCCGGCCGCCCCGGTCATCGGTCCCGTCGCCGCTCCGACGAGTGGCTTCGACTACGCTCATTGAGTGTTAAACTAATGGTGTGAAGAGGTGCGGTGCGCCCTTCGCCCCCCAGCTGCCCCGGCCAGGTCCCCCCGTCCCGGCCGGGGCGCCTTCATGTCCGGACGCCTCCGGGGCCGCGCGTCCTCCCGCCAGGGAGGCGTTGTCGTACCCCCGTCGTAGATTGCGGTCATGGACGACGTACGAGGAGAAGCGCGCGACCTGCGGCTCGAGCCCTGGTCGGAAGGCGACCTGTGGCTGCTGCGCAGGACGAACACCCCGGAGATGACCGAGCACCTCGGCGGCCCCGAGACCGAGGAGCAGATCCTCGCCCGCCACAAGCGCTACACGGCGATAGGTGACAGCGCCGGAAGCATGTACAGGATCGTGCTGTCCGGGGAGGTCGTGGGCTCCATAGGCTTCTGGGAGCACGCGTGGCGGAACGGCACGGTGTACGAGACCGGCTGGGGCGTGCTGCCGGAGTTCCAGGGGCGCGGTGTGGCGGTGGCGGCGGCCCGCGCCGTCATCGGGGAGGCACGTGCCCGCGGCGGCCACCGCGAGCTGCACGCCTACCCCTCCGTCGCGCACGCCGCGTCCAACGCGGTCTGCCGCAAGGCCGGGTTCACCCTGCTCGGCGAGTGCGCGTTCGAGTACCCGCCGGGCAATCCGATCACCTCCCACGACTGGATGGTCGACCTGGCCGCGCCCGCCTCCTGACACCCCCTCACCGGCGGCTATGCTCTGCCTCCGGCCGGTCAACGGAGCAGGGATTCCGACAGGGTTGGCGGCCGCCACCGAGGAGGACCCGTGCCACCGTCCAGTCCCGCGACCCTGAGCGCCGTCGTCGCGATCGCCGCGGCCGTCGTCACCGGCACCGGGCACAGCCCCGCACCCCCGGCCTGGGCGCTCCATGACGCGATGCCGCAGGTCCTGCGCAACGACGGCGGCGGCACCCAGCTCATCACCGCCACCGCGTCCGGGCTGTCCGCCACCAGCGGCACCCTGACGTGGTGGCAGAAGAGCGCCGGTGTCTGGCACCGGGTGGGCACCGCGCCCGCCCGCTTCGGGGCGCACGGCCTCGCCGACGGCGCCACCCGGGTGCAGAACACCAGCACCACGCCCACCGGGCTGTACGGGCTGCCGCTCGCCTTCGGCAACTCCGCCGCGCCCGCGGGCACCGCCCTGCCGTACCGCAAGGTCACCCCGAGCGCCTGGTGGTGCGAGGACACCGCCTCCACCTCGTACAACCGCTGGGTCGACCCGCTGCCGGGGGACTGCAGGACCACGGAGTCGGAGCACCTCGCCGACTACCCCACGCAGTACGCGCACGCCGTCCTGATCGACTTCAACTACGCCAAGCCGGTCAAGGGCCGCGGCGCCGGGATCTTCCTTCACGTCAACGGCTCGGGCGCCACCGCGGGCTGCGTGTCGGTACCGGCCGACGCGATGACGTCGATCCTCGCCTGGCTGCGGCCCGCCGCCACCCCGCACATCGTGATCGGCACCGTCGACGGCGCCACCTCGATCACCAACTACTGACACCCCGGCCCGTCCCACCCGCCGTCCCACCGCCCGGCCGGGCCCGACCTCGGCGTTTGACACTCCTGTGACACCCGCCTGCCGCGGATCTGAAGGTCGGGCGGTGGTTCTGTCGTTCCTGACGGAGTTCTGAAACCGGGGATCTTGTGGGAATCCGCCGGACCGAAGAACCTTGTAGTCAGGATCCGGTGCGGTGTGGGCGTCAGGCCCCGCCGACTGCCCGGCGGGAATCCCCGGGCCGGTGGCCCCGTGATCCGTCTCCGCAAGAGTGCAGCGACCGGCCGCAGCCATGGGCTGCGGCCGGCGCACAGCGGTGCGCGGAATCCGTGGACACAGGGGCCGGACACAGCCGATGTGGGAGGTGTGGACGATGGCAGGTGGGACGTCGTCGAACGCGGTGGTGGCCCAGGCCGCCGCCGGGGCCGGGGGAGTGGTGGCGCCACCTGGCGCGCGGCCGGGCGCCGAGGGCGCCGCCATGTCGCTGCACCAGGCCCACCCGGTCGACGGGCGGACGCTGCGCACGGTGTGCGGGATGTTCGTCACCGGCGTCACGGTGATCACCAGCGGTGAGGAGGGCAAGGCCGAGGGCACCACCGTCAACTCCTTCACCTCGGTCTCCCTCGACCCGCCGCTGGTGCTGTTCTGCCTGCACAAGGAGTCCCGGCTGCGCGCGGTGGTGCAGGAGTCGGGGAAGTTCGTCGTCAACTTCCTCCAGGGGCAGCAGGAGAGCCTGGCGCGGGCCTTCGCGGGCAAGAACACCGCCGAGATCCGCGACGTGGCCAACCACCCCTCGGTGACCGGGGTTCCGGTGCTCAGCGACGCGCTGGCGTTCCTGTCCTGCCGCACCGTCGAGGAGTTCGACGGCGGCGACCACACGATCTTCCTCGGCCAGGTGGTGGAGCTGGGCGTGCCCCGGCAGCACCAGGAGCCGCTGGTGTTCTTCCGCGGCTGGCTCGGCGCGCTGGAGGAGGAGCTGCGCGGCGTCCACCCGATCATCGACGGCTGAACGGACCACGGGCGCGGGGGAGTTCGCCCGGCCGGTTCCCGAGAGCAGACGCAACTGTTGGGCAGTGATCGACGTTCCCGGTGAGGGGTGTGGTGGCGATGGAGTCCGCAAGGGTCGTCCGGCTGGGCGAGGTGGTACCGATCACGTACGGCGGAGGCGAGGAGACCCGCTTCCTGCTGCGCGCCGAGGACACCGGCGGGAGTCTCTCCTGCTACGAGGTCAAGATGCCCGCCGGTGAGGGTTCGGTGTGGCACGTGCACCACGGGACCGACGAGTCCTTCTACGTCCTCGACGGCGAGTTCGAGGTGAAGGTCGGCGACGAGATCCACAAGGCGCCGGCCGGCACGATGGTCTTCGGACCGCGCGGGGTCCCGCACTCCTTCTACAACGTGTCCGACCGCGTGAGCACCATGGTGTGCACCATGACACCCGGCGGTATCGAGCTGTTCTTCGAGGAGCTCAGCGAGGTGCTGACCCGCCCGGAGCGGCCCGGGTGGGAGGAGATCAAGGCGGTCGGCGAGCGGCACCACATCTCGGCGGACCGTCCGCAGGGCGGCCCGCACGGCGGTCCGCCGGTCACCGCCGCGTCCTGACGTCCCCTCGGGACGCGGCGGTGGGGCGGGTCGGGAGCCACCGGGCGACCGGCACCCGTCCCGCCTTCGGGGACGGGGACGGCGGGCCGGTACGGGGGTTCGCCCGGCGGCTCCCGGGTCTCTACGGCCGGTCCGCGGGCTGGTCGTCCTCCTCCAGCCGCACCCGGGACAGCTTGTCCGGGTTGGTGACCAGGTAGATGTCGGTGACCTGGTCGTTCTGCGGGTTGAGGTCCATGACCATGACCGCGTACGGCGAGTCGCCGGAGAACACCACGGCCGACGGGTCGCCGTTCACCTGCCGGTAGCGGATGTCCAGCGCGTCCGGGAGGCGGCTGCTCGCGTAGCCGTTGAGCATCCGGGCGACGTTCTCGCGGCCACTGACCGGGCGCAGCGCGGAGCGGACCTTGCCGCCGCCGTCGGTCCACATGGTCACATCGGGCGCGAGCAGGCTCATCAGCGCGTTCAGGTCGCCGCCCAGCGCGGCGGCCACGAAGCGCTCGGTGACCTGCTGCTGCAGCCGCGGGTCGGCCTGGTAGCGGGGCCGCCGGGCCTGGACGTGCTCCCGGGCCCGGTGCGCGAGCTGCCGGATCGCCGACGGGCTGCGGCCCAGGATCTCGGCGATCTCCGTATGGGCGTAGCCGAAGACCTCGTGGAGGACGAAGACCGCGCGCTCCAGCGGGGTGAGCGTCTCCAGCACCACCAGCAGTGCCATCGACACCGACTCGTTGCGCATCGCGGACTCGGCCGCGTCGGCCGACTCCGCGCCCTCCAGGACCTCGGGCGTCTGGGTGATCAGCGGTTCCGGCAGCCAGGGGCCGATATACGTCTCACGGCGGCGGCTGATGCTCGCCTGCCGGGCCAGCGCCTGGTTGACCGCGATCCGCACCAGGTAGGCGCGGGGGTTGTCGATCTCCTCCGCCATCGGCTGACGGACCCTGCGGGCCCACGCCAGCCATGTCTCCTGCAGGACGTCCTCGGTGTCGGAGACGCTTCCCAGCAGGTTGTAGACCACCGAGAACAGCAGCTCGCGATGGCCCACGAAGACCTCGGTCGCGCGGTCGCCAGCAGCCGAGGGGAGCTGAGCCGGTGTGTCGGACACGATTGAGCCTCCTGTGATGCGTTTCCCCTATGAGGTACCGCACCCCCGAAAGCGTGACACCTCCATCGTAAAATGTGACGCGGGTCTCTTTCATCTGCGAGGTTTCGCCTGGCCGCGCCCTTCGGGTGACGCCCGTGACGATCACTCGCGGTGGTGATGTCACAGTTGTCGGTGGCCGAAAGCTCTCTGGACCACAGGGCCTGTTCGTTCGCGGCCCGGTGGTCGCCCGGACGCCGGGACCGAGGGGAGCCGCCGGACCGTCAGGGCTCCGAACGGCCGTCCCGAACCCGGGACCGCCGGAATCGACATCACGCGCTGAAGGAAGTGGGCCGAAGTGGCCGACACGAAGCAGGACATCGATTTCTCCGTCATGTACGCGACGCACCAGGCGTTCCGCCGCGACCTGCGACGGCTCGCGGCAGCGGTGCAGGCCGGGCGCGCCGACGCGCCGCAGGTCCGTGCGGGCTGGGACAACTTCTACCACCAGCTCCACAACCACCACACGGTCGAGGACCGGGCGCTGTGGCCGCAGGTGGCCGCGAAGGTCACCGACCGGCCCGCGGACCAGAAGCTGCTGGAGGACATGGAGGCCGAGCACGCCGAACTGGGCCCCCGTATCGAGGCGGTCGACGCCGCGGTCAAGGGCTCGCTGCCCGATCTCGGCGCCCGTATCGAGGAGTTGTCCGAGGTGATGGAGAGTCACTTCTCGCACGAGGAGAGCAGCGCGCTGCCGCTGATCCAGGACGTGCTGACGCCCGCGGAGTGGCGGACGTTCGGTCTCGCCAACGCGCGCAACCTCGGGTTCAAGGGTGTCGGGGTCTACATCCCCTGGGTCATGGACGACATCTCCGACGAGGAGCGCCGCCGCTTCCTCGGCGCCTTCCCGCCGCCGCTGAAGGTGGTCAACAAGGTGCTGTGGCAGCGCGGTTACGACAAGAAGGAGCTGTTCAAGGTCTGACGGCACCCGGGCCAGGACGACCGGAGGGGCACCGCGTCACCGGACGCGGTGCCCTGTGTGCTTTCCGCTTCGTGGAGGGGGCGTGGCCATGGACAGCAGGGGAATCGTGGGACGGGCCGGACCAGCCCTTCCCCCGCGCCGTACCGGACGGCCGCCCGGCGCTGCCGCGGCGCCGCGGAGGACCACGTGAACGGCGTGGTGGTGGTGACGGGCCTGGGTATCGTCTCGCCCGCGGGCCTGGGCCTGCGGGACTACTGGGCGCAGGCGTGCGGCGCCGGTACCGAGCACCGGCCCGGCGGCACCGCCGCCGCCACCCGCGACCCGCTGTGGCCCGCGGGGGCGCTCAGCGGCCCCGCCGTCCACGAGCACCTGTGGGGCAGGCCCGCGCCGCAGGCCGACCGGATGGCCCGGCTGGCGCTGGCCGCGGCCGACTGGGCGCTGGCCGACGCCGGAATCCGGCCGCAGGACCTGCCCGACTTCGGCCCGGACGCGGTCACGGCCGTCGCCGCCGCGGCGGCCGCCGCCGCACCCGTCGGCGGCAGGGGCGCCGGCTCCTGGTCCGGCGGCGGATTCGGGCCGCGCACCACGTACCGCCCCGGGGGCCTCGGCCGTCCTGGCGGGCCCGCCGGGCGGCAGAGCGGCGCGTACCGCTCCTTCGCCTGGTTCTACGCGGTCAGCAGCGGCCAGATCTCCGTCCGCGACGCGATGATCGGCCTGGACGCGGTGGCGTACGCCCGCCGCCAGATCCGGCAGGGCGGCAGGCTCATGGTCTCCGGCGGTGTGGACGCGCCCGTCTGCCCCTCGGCGGGGACACAACAGACCGCCGCGGTACGGCCCGGCGGCGGCGCGCTGCTGGTGCTGGAGACCGCGGGCACCGCGCTGGCCCGCGGCGCCAAGATGTACGGCGAGGTCGCCGGATACGGCGCCACCTTCGACCCCGACCGCACCGCGGGCCGCGAACCGGGCCTGCGACGGGCCCTGGAGCTGGCGCTGGCCGACGCGTCGGCGGTGCCCGGCGAGGTGGACGCGGTGTTCGTGCCCGGCGTCGACGCGGCCGAGGCCGCCGCCGTCACCGCCGTCTTCGGCGTGCACGGTGTGCCCGTGACCGCGCCGCGGACCGTGCCCGGCCGCCGCCACCCCGGCGCCGCCGCCCCGCTGGACCTGGCCGCCGCGCTGCTGGCGATGGAGGAGGGCCTGATCCCGCCCACCGCCGAGCCGCCGCCCTCGCCCGGCTACGACCTGAACCTGGTCCTCACACCCCGGACCGCGGAGCTGCGCACCACCGTGGTGCTGGCCCGCGGCCACGGCGGCTTCAACTCCGCCGTGGTGCTGCGCACCGTCGAGTGACCACCGCCTGAGCACCCGTACCCCTACGTCCCCGCCTCCGCCTCCCGGAGCCGGGGACGTCGGCGTCGTGCCCGTGCTTCCCGCGCTACCCCGCGATTTTGCCGAAGATCACCTACCCCGGAGGGACGAAGCAGTATGAACGCAACCGCCCAAGAGGCGCAGTCCGGCGAGAAGTTCGATGTGGCGATCCTCGGCGCGGGTATGGCCGGCGGGATGCTGGGCTCGGTGCTGGCCCGCAACGGGGTGAAGGTGCTGCTCATCGACGCGGGCACCCACCCGCGGTTCGCGGTCGGCGAGTCCACGATCCCCTACACCTCGTCGATGACCCGGATCATCGCCGAGCGCTACCAGGTGCCGGAGATCGAGCCGCTGTCCAGTTTCAAGGGCATCCAGGAGAAGGTCGCCCCCTCGTGCGGCCGGAAGCAGAACTTCGGCTTCGTCTACCACAAGGAGGGTCAGGCGCAGGACCCCGAGCAGATCAACCAGCTCGTGGTGCCCGAGTGGCAGCGCACCGAGACCCACCTGTTCCGGCAGGACGTGGACTCCTACCTCTTCAACGTCGCGGTCAAGTACGGCGCGACGCCGATGACCGCCACCCGGATCAGCGACATCGAGGTCTACCCCGAGCACGGGGTGCTGCTCCGCTCCGACAAGGGCGAGGAGTTCCACGCCAGTTACCTGGTCGACGGCAGCGGCTTCCGCTCTCCGGTCGCCGACGCCTTCGGGCTGCGGGAGACCCCGACCCGGGCGCGCGCCCACTCGCGGACGATGTTCACGCACATGGTGGGCGTCACGCCGTTCGACGACGCCGAGGCGGCCCGGCTGCACAAGAACCCCAGCCCCTGGCACAACGGCACGCTGCACCACGTCTTCGACGGCGGCTGGCTGTGGGTGATCCCGTTCGACAACCACGACGGCGCCCTCAACCCGCTGTGCAGCGTGGGCCTGACCTTCGACGAGCGGGTCTTCCCCAAGCGGGACGGCGTGTCCGCGCAGGACGAGTTCGACGACTTCATGGAGCGCTTCCCGGAGATCGCCGAGCAGTTCAAGGGCGCCACCGCGGTGCGGCCGTGGGTCAGCACCGGCCGCCTGCAGTACTCGGCCACCCAGACCGTCGGCGACCGCTACTGCCTGACCGCGCACGCCGCCGGGTTCATCGACGCGCTCTACTCGCGCGGCCTGACCAACACCCTGGAGGTCGTCAACGCGCTGGCCTGGCGGCTGATCGAGGCGTCCAAGGACGGCGACTGGTCCAAGGAGCGCTTCGCCTACGTCAACGACCTCCAGCAGGGCCTGTTCGACATCCACGACGACCTGGTCTACTGCTCGTTCGTCGGTTTCCGCGACTACGACCTGTGGAACGCGGTCGTGCGGGTGTGGGAGTCCACCAGCATCATGCCGACGGTCACCATCGACCGGGCGTACCGCACCTTCATGGCCAACCGCGACGAGCAGGTCTTCCGCGACCTGGAGAAGCGGGACGTGCCCGGCCTGCCCGCCCCGGTCGGCCAGGACATCTCGGCGCTGCTGGCGTTCACCCGCGGCATCTGCCAGCAGGTCGAGGCCGGGACGCTGGACGCCAAGGACGGCTCGAAGCAGCTGTTCGCACGGCTGCAGCAGTCGGACTTCCTGCCGGCGCCGTTCGAACTCGGCTCGCCCGACAACAAGTGCTTCGAGGCCACCCCGGCGCTGATCCAGAGCGCCGTGGCGTGGGCCGCCGAGGACGCCCCCGAGCACATCGCCCAGCTCTTCGCGCGCTGACCGCGCCCGACCCCCGCGACTGAGGAAGACTTCGGGAGAGATCACGTGGACGCTGACAACGTGGAAAACGTGGACAACACGGACCAGAGAGCCGGCACGGACGGCATGACGGCGGGTCAGGGGACGGAGCTGGACGCCGATGTGATCATCGTCGGCGCCGGCCCCGCCGGTCTGATGCTCGCCGGTGAACTGCGCCTCGGCGGCGCCCGGGTGATCGTCCTGGAGCGGCTCACCGAGCCGACCGGGCAGTCCCGCGGCCTGGGCTTCACCGCCCGCGCCATGGAGGTGTTCGACCAGCGCGGCCTGCTGCCCGCCTTCGGCGGTCCCGGCGGCACCCTGGAGATCAGCCCGATGGGCCACTTCGGCGGCATCCAGTTCGACTTCACCGTGCTGGAGGGCTCCCACTTCGGCGCCCGCGGCATCCTGCAGTCGCTCACCGAGTCCGTCCTGGAGCAGTGGGCGGCGGGCGCGGGCGCCGACATCCGGCGCGGCTGGGAGTTCCTGGAGTACGCCGAGGACGAGCGGGAGGTGACGGTCACCGCGGGCACCGCCGACGGCGTACGCCACCTGCGCGCCGCGTACCTGGTCGGCTGCGACGGCGGGCACAGCGCGGTCCGCAAGGCCGCCGGGTTCGCGTTCCCCGGCACCAGCGCCACCCGCGGCATGTACCTGGCCGACGTGGTCGGCTGCGGCCTGCGCCCGCGCTTCCTCGGCGAGCGGATGGAGAACGGCATGGTGATGGCCGCGCCGCTGCGCGAGGGCGTGGACCGCGTCATCGTCGTGGAGAACGGCACACCCGCGCCCGACCGCAGCGAGTCGCCGAGCTTCGCGGAGATCGCCGGGGCCTGGCAGCGGATCACCGGCGAGGACATCAGCGGCGGCACCGCCGACTGGGTCAGCTGGTTCTCCGACGCCACCCGCCAGGTCACCGAGTACCGGCGCGGCCGGGTGCTGCTGGCCGGAGACGCCGCCCATGTGCACCTGCCCGCGGGCGGCCAGGGCCTGAGCACCGGTGTGCAGGACGCCGCCAACCTCGGGTGGAAGCTCGCGGCGGTCGTCCAGGGCTGGGCCCCCGAGGGGCTGCTCGACACCTACCACGGTGAGCGCCACCCGGTCGGGACCCGGCTGCTGGCCAACACAGCGGCCCAGGGCCTGATCTTCGTCGGCGGGCCCGAGATGGACCCGATCCGGGCGATGTTCACCGAGCTGATCGAGCACGAGGAGGTCAGGCGGCATCTGTCGGGCGTCGTCAGCCATGTCGACATCCGCTACCCTTTCGGGCCCGAGGACGGCCACCCGCTGGTCGGCCGCCGGATGCCGCACCTGGCGCTGACGGTCGCGGGTGGTGCCACCAGCACCACCCAACTGCTGCACGGCGCCCAGGGCGTGCTCGTCGACCTCGCCGACGACGAGGCGCTGCGGGCGGTGGCGGCGCCGTGGAAGAGCCGTGTGGTGACCGTCACCGGCACCCTCGCGGAGCCGGACGGCCACGCCGCGGGCGACCTGGCCGGGGCCACCGCGGTCCTGCTGCGGCCCGACGGGCACGTGGTGTGGACCTCGGCGGACGGCGACGGCCTCGCCGCCGTGCTCCAGCGCTGGTTCGGCGCGCCCGAGACGGGCGAGTGAAGGCCGGACTCCACCAGGAAGGCGCCCCCCGTACCCCGGCGGGCGCCTTCCGGTCGCTGTCCGTCCGCAACTTCCGGCTGTTCGCCCTCGGCCAGGTGGTCTCGGCGGCGGGCACCTGGATGATGGTGGTCGCGCAGGACTGGTCGGTGCTGTCGCTCACCGGCGACTCCGCCACCGCGCTCGGCCTGGTGACGGCCCTTCAGTTCACCCCCGTGCTGCTGCTCGCGCTGTACGGGGGCAGGCTCGCGGACCGCTACGACAAGCGGGCCCTGCTCACCGCCGCCAACCTGGTGTGCGCCGCGCTGGCCGCGCTGCTCGCCCCGCTGATGCTCACCGGCGGCTTGCGGCTGTGGCACCTGTACGTCTTCGCGCTGGGCCTGGGCACCGCCAGCGCCGTCGAGATCCCGGCCCGGATGTCGTTCGTCCGCGAGATGGTCGGGCCCGAACTGCTGCCGAACGCCTCGGCGTTGAGCGCGGCGTACTTCAACACCGCCCGGGTGGTGGGTCCCGCGCTCGGCGGGCTGCTCGTCGGCTGGCTCGGCACCGGGCCGGTCGTCCTGCTCAACGCGGTCAGTTATCTGGCGACGGTGGCGGCCCTGCGGATGATGCGCCCCGGCGAACTGCACCGCGCGCCGCCGGGCACCGCGCGCACGGGGGTCATCGACGGCCTGCGGTACACCGCGAGCCGCCCTGACCTGCTGCTGCCGCTGGCCCTGGTCGCCGTGATCGGCCTGGCCGGGTTCAACTTCCAGCTCACCCTGCCGCTGCTGGCCAAGACCGTCTTCCACACCTCCGCGGCGTCCTTCGGGCTGCTCACCACCGCGCTGGCCGCCGGATCGCTGCTCGCCGCCCTGGTCACCACCCGCCGTACCAGCAGGCCGAGCAGCCGACTGGTGACCGGCTCCGCGCTGGCGTTCGGCGCGGCCGAGACCGCCGCCGGCTGGGCGCCGGGCTACGCCACCGAGCTGCCGCTGCTCGCCGTCACCGGCTTCACCACGCTCTACTTCGCCCAGGCTGCCAACCACCGCATCCAGCTCGGCGCGGACCCCGCGTACAGCGGCCGGGTGCTCGCCCTCTACGCCCTCATCCTGCAGGGCAGCACCCCGCTGGGCGCGCTGGGCGTCGGCTGGCTCACCCAGCATCTCGGCGCCCGGTCCGGACTCTACGCGGGTGGCGTCGTCTCGCTGGCCGCCGCCGCGGCGGCGATGCTCGTCGAGCGCGGGGTGGCGCCGCGGACCGTGCAACGGCCGCGGACCGTCGTCCCGGACCCGGCGCGGGAGCCCGTACGACCGGTGCCGCCCGGCCCGTGACCACCGCCGCGGCCGCGGCGGTCCCTCTCACCCGCCGGCGTCGTGCCGCGCCCCGGTGCCGCGCACCGGGGCGCGGGG
>NZ_JBFAXL010000037.1:0-95664 GCF_040680795.1 Streptomyces sp. NPDC051976 | reverse complement strand
ACGACGTGGAGTGGTCGGGGCAGAACGGCAGGACGATCTTCTTCCAGAACGAGAAGGCCTACGACGCGCCGAACCAGGCCGCCGTGCAGAACGGCAGCACCCGGGGCTTCGCCGCCTACAAGGTGGACGACAGCGTCACCTCGCACGAGGGCTGGGGCCTGGGCAGCTACTGCAACTACACCGCGGACCCGACGATCATCCAGGACCACGGGTTCGAGGCGCCCACCACGCCGGGGGTCAAGTTCCACGACCTCCTGGTGGTGTCACTCGGCGGCATGGGCCAGTACGCCCATGTCATCAACAACACCGGCCCGGGCACGTCGGGGACCTCCACCACCCCCTCGATCGTGACCTCCTACCCGTGACCGGCTGATCCCACCGGTCACCGGGGCCGCCGTCCGATCCCTCGGACGGCGGCTCCGCCGTTGCCCGCAGCGAGCGCGGCGAGGATGCGTGCCTGGTGTCCCCGGCTGTTCGCCAGACCGCGGGCGTGGTCCTCGGGCTGCGCCTCGGCAAGTTCCCGCCGAAGGGCCACCGCCTCGGTGATCGCTTCCAGTGCCTCGTCGAGCCGGCCCAGATCGGCCAGGCGTACGGCCAGGTTGTTGAGGTTCTTGGCCAGGTCGGGGCGGTGGGCGTCGGGGCGCAGCCGTACCAGGTCACGGCGGATCGCCACGGCCTCGCGGATCGGTGCCAGTGCTTCCTCCTTGCGTCCGACCGCCCCCAGCCGTACGGCGAGGTTGTTCAGGCTGCGCGCCAGTGACGGGCGATGGGAGTCGGGCCGGAGGGCGACCAGATCGCGCTTGAGGGCGACCGCCTCGGTCACGGCGGTCAGAGCCTCGTCCTTGCGGCCGACCGCGGCCAGTCGCGCGGCGAGGTTGGACAGGTTGTTGGCCAGAGCCGCTTCGTAGCGTCCGGGGTGGGCGCGGGTCAGTTCCCGGCGGATGGCGACGGCCTCGGTGATCGCGGCCAGCGCGGCGTCGTCGCCGCCGAGTTCGGCCAGCCGCAGGCACAGGGTGTTGAGTGTCCGGGCGAGGTCGTCGCACGCGGACTCGGGCCGTTGCGCGGCCAGTTCGCGGCGGATGGCGACGGCCTCGGTCACGTATCGCAGCGCCTCCTGGCTGCGGCCGACCGCCGAGAGGCGGATGCCCTGGGTGTTGAGGCTGCGGGCGAGCGCCGGCTGGTGCGCGGCCGGGTCGGCGTCGGCCAGTCCGCGCCACAGGGCCACCGCCTCGCCGATCACGGCGACCGCCTCGTCCCGCTGCCCGTTCTGGCCGAGCCGTACCGCGAGGTCGTTGAGCGCCTTCGCCAGTGCGGGTGCGGCCGCCGGGTCCTCGCGGGCGATGTGCCGCCGCCGCTCGGCCACTGCAGAGGTCAGTGCGGCTGCCCACGCCGCCAGGTTCTGGCTCGTCTCCGGCAGCCGGGCGACCAGCGCCTCCAGCAGTTCCAGGGACGTCTGCGCTGCCCCGGCGACCTCCCGCAGCGCCGCCACCAGCGGCGCCGGCGCCTCCGTGTGGGTGGCCACGTCGACGGCGGGCACGGCGAGCACGCCCGGATGGCGCACGCACAGGGCGGTCAGCGGCTGGTCGAGCCCGCCGCCGAAGACGGGGTGGGCCGCGGCCCGGGCGCACACCGTCAGCAACTGCCGGGCCTGCGCCTCGTCGGCTCCCGCGGCGAGCCGGTCGAACAGGCCCGGCTCCCGGGCGAGTTGACGGCCCGCGAAGCGCTCGGTGAGCCGGTCCGGCTGCAGTCCGTCCCATGGCCGCCCACCGCCCGCCGACGGGTAGAGGTCCGCGATCCATTCGCGTACGGCGCGGATCCGGTCCGCGCTCTGGTCGGCCAGGCCCGGGACTCCCCGCAGCAGACCGTCCCCCTGTTCCTGCCCGCCCGCCCCCAGCACCAGGGCGGCGGTGAGGGCTTCCGTCAGGGTCCCGGTGGTGAAGTACGGTCGCAGGCCCCGGGTTTCGGCGGTCCGGTGCCAGTACCGCTCCTCGTGGATCAGCAGCCGGTCCTCGATACGGTCGGCGAGGAGACCGGGTGCGGCGCCCTCCGGCATGCCCACGGAGTTGATGGCCGGGCCCTCTCCGGTGGGTGAGCCGGGCGCCGCCGCGTCCAGCAGGTCGGCGAGAGCGGTCATATGGAGGGTCAGCGCGCTGCGCAGGCCGGCGCCCCGGACGTCGGGCGCGGGCAGACCGGCGGCCAGCGCGGCCCAGTCCACGCGTTCGTGGCCGCGCACCTTCGGCAGGTGGGCGGCGAATCCGGTCACCGCCTCCCCGTACGCCTCGGCCCGTGACGCGCCCGCGTCCGGCTCCAGCGCCTCCACCGCGGTGGCGGGCGCGCCGTCGAGAAGCTCCTCGGTGACCCGGTCGTGCGCGGCGAGCTCCCGCCACCAGTCGCCCGCCGTGCGCGCCAGCAGCAGCAGTTTGACCGGCGCGGTGCCGCCGTCCCGGCCGGCCGCGTGCACCAAGGCGGCCAGCCGCGCCGGCACGGTCTCGGCGTAGTCCGCCACCACCAGCAGCGGGCCGGTGGTGTCGGCGAGGGCCGCGAGGCCGTCCTCGGGGACGTCCGGTCGCAGCCAGAGGGTGGACCAGCGGTCGGCGGCCAGCTCCACGGCCGCCTGGTGGGCCAGCCGTGTCTTGCCCTGGCCGCCGGGTCCGTGGAGCAACCGCGCCGCGAAGCCGGGCTCGCGTGCCCAGGCGTGCAGGTCGCGCAGCAGCCGGGCCCGACCGCGGAAGGGCACCGCCTGCACGCGGGCCCGCAGCAGGGCCGCCGGGGTCCGCAGCGCGGTCTCCGCGGTGTGGTGCTCGGCCAGGTGCTGGAACTCGACCGGCTCCAGCACCTGCCCCGCCTCCGGCGCGTGGTCCGCGAGCGCCGCCCGGAAGCCGTCGTCGTGCAGCAGCACGTACAGCGGTACGGCCTCCAGCGCGGCGTGCCCGCGGCCCCCGGGGTCCACGGCGATCACGCCGGTGAGCAGGTCCCCGCAGAACAGCGCCGCGCCCGACATGCCGCCCCACGGCGAGCCGCCGCCCGGCAGCGGCTCCGGCGGTTGGGCGTCGAGCGCCATCACGTACCGGTTGCCGACGAACCGGTCACCCGGACTGAGCGTTCCCACGGGCTGGACCGTGTCCGCGGCCCGGCCAGGACGCTGGACCAGGTCGGCGAGTCCCCAGCTCTCGCACGGCGTACGCGGCCGGCTGGTGGCCAGCCGGCCCCACCGGACGACGCCGCGCACCGGCTCCCACAGGCACTCCCGGGGGGCATCCCCGTCCTCCACCACAAGCAGCGCCGCGTCGTCCCGGCCGCCCGGCGTACCGCGCCACACCACGCGCGAGCGGTGGGTGCCCGGCCACCCGGGCCGGAACACCCGCGCGGTCCCGCCGGTCTCCGGCACCACGTGGGCGGACGTCAGCACGAGTCTCCCGCCGACGACGTACCCGGAGCCGGGCCCCCGCGGCCCGTCCACCCCCACCACCCGGTCGCGCTGCACTCGTGCCTTCTCTCCCCCTGCGTACGGCGCTTCCACGCTAGGGCACCGCCGCCCGGCCACGGGGAGAAACCGGAACTCCCCGTGCGGCCCGTCAATGGAAGTGGCCGCCGCCCGTCATGCGGGGTTTGCCGGGCGGGACCAGGGCGGCGGCGCCGAGGGCGGCCAGGGCGGCGGCGACGGCCGCGACGGTGAAGGCGCGGGCGAAGCCGCCGGGGGTGGCGTGCTCGATGCCGGTGGCGGCGACGGTGGAGGCGACGGCGACGCCGACGGAGCCGCCGACCTCGTGGAAGGTGTTGACGACGCCGGAGGCGAGGCCCGCCTCGTCGTGCCCGACCATGGCCAGCGCGGTGGTGACGGCGGTGACGAAGACGGCGCCGACGCCGAGGGCGGCGACCGCGAGACCGGGCACGACGACGGTGTAGACGCCGGTGCCCGCGGACAGCCGGGTGAGCGGGGCGATTCCGGCGGCGGCGACGGCCATGCCGGCCACCGCGGTGGTCCGGGCGCCCAGCACGCCGACGAGATGCCCGGCGAACCGCGCGCCGAACGCGGTGGCGACGGCGACGGGCAGGAAGGCGACACCGGTGCGCAGGGCGCTGTAGCCCCTGACGTGCTGGAGGTAGACCGATGCCAGGAAGAAGGCGGAGATCAGCAGGGCGGTGGCGACCAGCATCAGGAAAGCTCCGGCGACCACCGGCCGCCGGGTGAGCATGGTGAGGTCCATCAGTGGCGCGCGGCTGGTCCGCTCCACGACGGCGAAGGCCGCGTAGAGCACGGCCGCGCCGGTCAGCGCGAGCAGTGTCGGCATGCTCCCCCAGCCCGCGTCGCCCGCCTCGACCAGGCCGTAGATCAGCGCGGCGGTGCCCCCGGTGACCAGCAGCGCGCCGGGCAGGTCGACCCGGGCGGGCCGTGGTGCGCGGGCCGGGACCAGGGCGGGCAGCACGGCGAGCAGCGCGGCACCGACGGGCACGTTGACGTAGAAGATCCAGTTCCAGCCGGGGCCGCTGGTGAGCGCGCCGCCGAGCAGCACGCCGACGGCCGAGCCCGCGCCGCCGATCCCGGCCCAGACGCCGAACGCCTTGGCGCGTTCCTCGCCGTCGAAGGTGGTCGTGACCAGCGAGAGCGCCGACGGCGACAGCAGGGCGGCGCCGACACCCTGGGCCACGCGCGCGCCGAGCAAGGTGGGCGCGGCGCCCGCGAGCCCGGCCGCGAGGGAGGCGGCGGTGAAGAGCGCGAGGCCCGCCAGCAGGGTGCGGCGGGCGCCGAGGACGTCGGCGAGCCGCCCGCCGAGCAGCATCAGGCCGCCGAAGCAGAGGGTGTACGAGGTGACCACCCAGGTCAGGGTGGCCCGCCCGAGGCCGAGGTCGACGGCGATGTCGGGCAGCGCGACATTCACCACGGTGACGTCCAGGACCAGCATGAACTGGGCGAGGCAGAGCAGGCCGAGCACCGTCCAGCGGCGGCGGTGGGCGACGGGACGGTCGTGCGGGGGCGCGTGGTGGGCGTCGAGCGCCGGAGATCGGGTCATGACGGTTCGCGTCCTCGGGTCGTGGCCGATGGGATCAACTGAACTGTACGGCACAGTACAATTGAACTCAACGGTTCAGTTCACTTCGAACGGTAGACTCCGGACATGACCGAGAAGACACCGCCGACCGGGCCCCGCGCCGAGCGCAAACGGCAGGCGATCGTCCGCGCGGCCCGGACGCTCTTCCTGCGCGAGGGCTTCGACGCCAGCGTGGACCTGATCGCCGCCGAGGCCGGGGTGTCGAAGGTGACGGTCTACAACCACTTCGGCAGCAAGCAGGCGCTCTTCGTCGAGGTCATCAAGGAGTCGCTCGACGCGCCGCTCGGCGACACGCTCGTCACCGCGGTCGACGGTCTCGCCGAGAGCGACGACCTGCGGACGGCGTTCACCGCCGCGGCCCGCGGCTGGGTGGCGAGCGTACGCGCCGACCCCGGCATCCTGGCGATGCGCAATCTCGTCGCCCGCGAGGCACACCGCTTCCCCGAACTCCGGGAGGCGTGGCAGCACGGCGGCGGCCCGCAGGTCCACCACCACGCCGCGGGCGCCGTGCTGGAGAAGCTGACGGCCGAGGGCCGGCTCGCGGTCCCCGACACCGAGGTGGCCATCATCCAGCTGTACTCGCTGCTGGTCTTCCCGCACCTGGTGTTCAGCACGTACGGCGGGGACGTCGACGACGACTTCGCCGACCGCCTCGTCACCGGCGGCGTCGACATGTTCCTCGCGTACTACGCGCCCGCGAGGCCATGAGCCGTTACGCCGCCGGCTTGCGCGCCTCGATCAGGAAACGCGTCGAGTGGGCGACGAACGGCCCCTCCGCCTCGATGCGGTCGTGCAGCGCGCGCAGCCGGTCGCGGTGGGCGTCGACGGTGAAGCCGGGCACCATCCAGATCACCTTGCGCAGGAAGTAGACGACCGCGGCCGCCGCCGGTCTGGAGGTCGAGCGCGGTGTCGACCGCGGCCAGCCGCTCGCCCATCGCCCGCTGGTACCCCCACGAGGGGCGCTGCTCGGTGGCGCGTCCCTCCAGCCAGGAGAAGTCCCAGCCGTCGACCGACACCGCGTCGGCCTCCGCCACCAGTTCGTCGAAGCTGCGTCCCATGACGGCATCATGACCGCCTCCGGCCGCGTACGGGTCAGTCGGTCATTCCCCGGCGGGAATTGGCGGACGGCGCTCCACGCAGCAGAGTCGTCCTCACAGGCACGGCACGAACTGCACGAACGGCACGGACGAAGGAACGAGGATCACCACCATGACCACCACCGGCACCACGACCGCCAACCCGACCCGTATCGCCCTGCGCACGCTCGCCGACCGCTACCTCGCGCTGTGGAACGAGCCGGACGCCGGGCTGCGCCGCAAGGCCCTGGAGGAGCTGTGGTCGGACGACGGGCTGCATGTGCTCCAGCCGCCGCAGGACATGCGCGAGCAGGCGGAAGGGCTCGGCTTCACCGAGGTGAAGCTGGAGGCGCGCGGGCACGACGCGCTGGAGTACCGGGTCACCCGGGCGTACGAGGAGTTCGTCGCACCCGGCGAGTATGTGTTCCGGGCGCGCGGCGAGGCCGAACAGCTGCGGGACGTCGTGAAGTTGAGCTGGGAGATGGCGCCCGCGGCGGGCGGCGAGGCGCTCGGCGGCGGGACGGAGTTCCTGGTGCTCGGCGAGGACGGCCGGATCGTCACCGACTACCAGTTCATCAGCCTCTGACCGGCCGCGGCTCACTCGCCCCGGCGGCCGCCGTCCCCCTCCGGCCGCGGGGTGGGTGACGGCGCGCCGCGGATCGGCGCCGGGCGGTCGGGGGATGCGCTACAGCGCCAGATAGAGGCGGATCGCCGTGCCGTCGGCCGCGCAGTGGGTGCGGACGAGGTCGGCGACGAGATTGACCATGAGCAGGCCGCGGCCACCGGGGATGCCGTGCGGCGGGACGCGTCGGCCCGCGAGCGGATCGCTGAGCCGGCCGCCGTCGCTCACCTCGCACACCACGTGGCCGTCCTCGGTCCAGAGCCGGATCACCCCCGAACCGCCGCCGTGCAGCACGCTGTTGGTGGTCAGCTCGGACACCGCCAGGGCGAGGTCGTCCAGCCGGGTGCCGGTCAGGCCGAAGCCTCCGGCGAGCTGGACCGCGAACTGCCGTGCGGCGCGCAGCCGCTCCTCGTCGAAGGTGAAGGCGGCCGCGCGGAACGGCTCCGGGAGCGGTGTGTTGTACGAGGCCACCACCCGCTCCGGCGCGTACCGCGGGCTGGCCCGGCGGCGGCCCGACTCGATCACCACCGGGTGGGTGGCGTACGCGTCGGCCAGGACGCGCGGTGCGAGCCCGCTCGCGTCGTACGGGCACAGGATCGTCACCGGACGGCCGTCGAACGCCTCGTTGATCAGCGCCTCGTGCTGGACGCAGGCCGGGTACTCGGCCTCGCTGCGTCCCGGCCAGATCGGCTCACCGATGATCCGCACCCGGTCGGCCGCCTGCGCGTCGGCGAAGGCCCGCAGCACTCCAGGGATGATCCGCCCCGGGTTCCGCCCGGCCTGCGACATGTCGACGAAGTGCACGTCCCGCGCGGTCGGCCCGAGCGCCGCGCGCAGCATCCGCAGCCGCTCCCCCGGTACCGCCACCGCGACCGGTTCACCGGCGTGCAGGCCGTCGTGGACGAAGGCCGTCGTGCCGTCCAGGTACTCGCGCTCGTCACGGTAGAAGAGCGCGGGGTGGACGAAGGGGGCGTCCGCGGCCGGGGGCGTCATGGCGCCCTCCACCCGCCACCGGCATCCGCCGCCGGTGTCCGCCCCTCGGTGATCCCCACGCGCTCGCCCTCCCGCGGCCCGTCCGCCGTCACGGCCAGTATGCGCCGTCAAAGACGGCGGGTAATCATATGGCCAACGCCTTGTGCTCATCAGACCCACCCCCCCTAGTCCAGGGACGTTGACTCGGGGTCGTCCACGAGATGGACCGCGGCCTCCTCGGCGGAGGCGGCGCCTCCGTCGATTCCCACATCGGTGCCCACCACACCGAGGCTGCGCCCGCGCACCCCCTCGTCCGGCGCGACCAGCCGGCCCGCCCTGCGGTCACCGGCCTCGGGGTCGAGCAGCTCGCCGTCGGTGTCCGTGGTGTCCCCCGGACCGTCGTCACCGGGCCTGGCGACCTGGTCGGGACGCTCACGGGCCAGCAGCTCGTCGAGCGGAGCCCCCTGGAAGCGCTCGCTCGCGGTGGTCCCCGTCCTGTTGACGCCGAGCGGGTGCTCCGGTGGTGAGTAGCCCTCGTCCAGCACCTGGGCGATGCCGCGGTCGTCGAGGGTGTCCGCGGGCTCCAGTGGTCCGGTGTCCTCCTGGATCTCGCCGCCGTCCGGCTGGTAGACGTCGTCACCCATGCCGGTGTCGGTCCCTCGCACGCTCCTCACGGACACCACGTCCTCTCTGCTCCGGTCTTCGCGCCACCCTTCGCCGCATCCCGTGCGACGTCACGTTCCGTAACCGCTTGGAGATCACCTACCCGCCACGGCATGCCGGAAACGGGCAACCGCGCGCATCCGGCCCAGGGTGGGCATGTCCGGGCGCGGAAAGGGGATCGATAGTCGCGTGAGGAGAACCCCATGACCGCACCGGCCCGCGCGACCCCGGCCTCGTCGCCGCCCGGCGGGCGTGACATGCGCTGGCCCGCGCTGGCCGTCTGCCTGGCCGCCAGCTTCATGACGCTGCTGGACGTCAGCATCGTCAATGTGGCCGTGCCGTCCATCCGTACCGGCCTCGACGCCTCCCAGAGCGCCCTGCAGTGGGTGCTGTCCGGCTACTCCCTGGCCTTCGGACTCGTCCTTGTGCCTGCGGGCCGGATGGGTGATGTCCGCAGCCGCCGGGCCGTCTTCATGACCGGTCTCGCGCTGTTCACCGCCACCAGCGCGCTGGCGGGCGCCGCGCAGAACGAGACATGGCTGATCGGCGCCCGGCTGATCCAGGGAGTGGCGGGCGGCATCCTGGTGCCGCAGGTCTCCGGCTTCATCCAGCAACTGTTCGGCGGCGCCGAGCGCGGCCGGGCCTTCGGGGTGCTGGGCGCCACCATCGGCGTGTCGACGGCGGTCGGGCCGCTGCTCGGCGGGCTGCTGATCGAGGCGTTCGGCGCCCAGGACGGCTGGCGCTGGGTGTTCTACGTGAACCTCCCCATCGGCCTGGTCACGCTGCCGCTCGCGTACCGGCTGCTGCCCGGGCCCGCCGCCCGCGACGGCGGTGGCCGGCGGCGGCGCAGCGACCTGGACCCGGTGGGCGTGGCGCTGCTCGGCGCGGGGACCGTGGCGCTGCTGCTGCCCTTCGTGGAGGAGGACCAGTGGCACGGCTCGGGCAAGTGGCTGCTGGTGCCGCTGGCGGCGCTGGTCCTGGCCGGGTTCGCGTACTGGGAGCGGTACTACGCGCGGCGGCGCGATCCACTGGTCGACCTGACGCTGTTCAAGCAGCGCTCGTACTCGCTCGGGGTGCTGCTGTCGCTGGTGTACTTCGCCGGGTTCACCGCGGTCTTCTTCATCCTCACGCTGTATCTGCAGAACGGCATGCACTACAGCGCGCTGGAGGCCGGTGTCTCGATCATGCCGTTCGCGCTGGGCTCCGGGGTGTCGGCGGCCGTCGGCGGGCGGATGATCACCCGCGTCGGCCGCCCGCTGGTCGCCGCGGGCCTGGTGACGGTGATCGTCGGGCTGCTCGGCGCGGCCTTCGCCGTGCGTCTGGCGTCCGGTCCCGCCGTGGGCTGGGCGATGGCGGCGCCGCTGCTGCTCGCCGGGATCGGCAGCGGTCTGGTCGTCTCGCCCAACCAGACGCTCACGCTCAGCCAGGTGCCGGTGGCTCGTGCGGGCAGCGCGGGCGGTGTCCTGCAGACCGCGCAGCGGATCGGCTCCGCCGCCGGTATCGCGGCCGTCGGCTCGGTCTTCTTCTCCCGGGTGGGCCCCCGCCACGCGGACTGGTCCGGCGCCTTCGATCTCGGCCTGCTCACCGCCTGCGGGCTGGCCGCGCTGGCCCTGGTCGTCGCCCTGGCCGACATCGCGGGCACCCCGTCCCCGCATCCGCATCCGCACCCACAGGAGGAGCCGCACGCGCACGACGAGCCGCTGCCGGAGTGAGCCGCGCCGGGGGACCGGGCGCGGGCCTCCGGGGCGTCCCCGGGCGCCGAGCGCGGGCCTCCGGGGACGTCAGCGGACGCCGTGCGGGCGGAACTGGACGCTGATCCGGCCGCCGACGTCCGCGCGGGTCTTGGGGACGGCGTGGTCCCAGGTGCGCTGGCAGGAGCCGCCCATGACGATCAGGTCGCCGTGGCCGAGCGGATGCCGCAGGGTGGCGCCGCCCCCGCCGCGCGGGCGCAGCAGCAGCGGGCGGGGCTCGCCGAGCGAGACGATGGCGACCATCGTGTCCTGCCGGTCGCCGCGGCCGATGCGGTCGCCGTGCCAGGCGACGCTGTCGCGGCCGTCGCGGTAGAAGCACAGCCCCGCGGTGACGAACGCCTCGCCGAGCTCCGCCGCGTAGTGCTGGCTGAGCCGGTCGCGGGCGTCGTCGAGCAGCACGGCGGGCAGCGGGTCGCCCTCGCCGTACTGGGCGAGCAGCCGGGGTACGGCGACCACGTTGTCGTACATCTGCCGCCGCTCCTCGCGCCAGGGCACCCGTGCGGCCAGCTCCTCGAACAGGTCGTCGGCGCCGCTCAGCCAGCCGGGCAGGGTGTCGATCCAGGCGCCGCGGCCGAGGTGGGTGCGGTGTGCCCCGGCCAGATCGGCCAGGCCCGGGGCGCCGCCGCCGAAGATAGACGCCTGCTGGTGGGACGGATGGTGCATGCCTCCACCGTAACCCGAATTCGTACGTACGTTCTAGACGAATGTGTGCGCGGGCCGCGCGCTACCGGGCGGTCGGCCGCAGGATGGATCACATGCTGCTCGCCGAGGTCGCCCGCGTCTCGTACGAGGTCGCGCACACGTCCGCCCGGTCGGGGAAGACCGCGCTGCTGGCCGGTTTCTTCCGGGCCGCCGAGCCCGAGGACGTGCCGGTCGCCATCGCGTATCTGTCCGGCCGGCTGCCGCAGGGGCGGCTGGGCGTGGGCTGGGCCGCGCTGCGCGACCGGGCCGAGCCCGCCGCGGAGCCGACGCTGACCGTACGGGAGGTGGATGCCGCGCTGACCGCGGTGGGGGCGGTCGCGGGCGCCGGGGCGCAAGGGGAACGCCGGGCGCGGCTGCAGGCGTTGCTCGGCGCGGCGACCGCGCGCGAGCAGGAGTTCCTGGTCGCCCTGCTGACCGGCGAGGTCCGGCAGGGCGCGCTGGACGCCGCCGCGGCGGAGGGGCTGGCCGCCGCCACCGGCGCGCCGCCCGCGGACGTGCGGCGCGCGGTGATGCTGGCGGGCTCCCTGGAGCCGGTGGCGACGGCACTGCTGGAGCGCGGGCCCGGCGCGCTGCCGGAGTTCGCGCTCGCCGTCGGGCAGCCGCTGCTGCCGATGCTCGCGCACACCGCGAAGTCCGTCGCGGAGGCGGTCGCCAAGGCGGGGCCGTGCGCGGTGGAGGAGAAGCTGGACGGCATCCGCGTCCAGGTGCACCGGGACGGCGACGACGTGCGGATCTTCACCCGCACCCTGGAGGACGCGACGCCCCGGCTGCCGGAGATCGTGACCGCCGCGCGGGCGCTGCCCGCCGAGCGCTTCATCCTCGACGGCGAGGTGCTGGCGCTCGGCGCGGACGGCCGCCCGCGGCCGTTCCAGGAGACGGCCGGGCGGACCGCCTCCCGGGTGGACGTCTCCGCGGCGGCCCGCGCGCTGCCGGTCTCCGCCGTCTTCTTCGACGCCCTCTCCGTCGACGGCCACGACCTGCTGGACCTGCCCTACGACGAGCGGCACGCGGCCCTGGAACGCCTGGTCCCGGCAGAGCTGCGGGTACGGCGGGCGGTCGTCCGCGATCCCGCGGACCCGGCCGAACTGGGCGCCGCGGAGGACTTCTTCGCGGCGACCCTGGAACGGGGCCACGAGGGTGTGGTGGTCAAGGGCGCCGACAGCACCTACGCCGCCGGGCGCCGCGGCGCGTCCTGGATCAAGGTCAAGCCGGTGCACACCCTCGACCTGGTGGTGCTCGCCGTCGAGTGGGGGCACGGCAGGCGCACCGGCAAGCTCTCCAACCTGCACCTGGGCGCGCGGGACGAGGACGGCGGCTTCGCGATGCTCGGCAAGACCTTCAAGGGCCTGACCGACGCCCTGCTGACCTGGCAGACCGAGCGGCTGCTCGCCCTGGCGGTCAGCGACGACGGCTTCGTGGTCACCGTCCGCCCCGAACTCGTCGTCGAGATCGCCTACGACGGGCTGCAGACGTCGAGCCGCTACCCGGCGGGGGTGACGCTGCGGTTCGCCCGGGTGGTGCGCTACCGCGAGGACAAGACGGCCGCCGAGGCGGACACGCTGGCGGCGGTACGGGCGGCGCACCAGGGCGGGTGAACGGGTCGCGCCGGGTCTCGGGGCCGCCGGTCAGGGAGCCGGGGGCGCGGAGCTCTCCAGGCGCAGCCTGACCTCCTCCTCCTGGTCGCCGGAGGCCGTGCCCACGACGCGTACCCCGAACGCCTCCGCGAGGCCCTCCCGGAGCCGGTCCACCGCGCGGTAACCACCCTGGGCGGTGACGGTCACCGGCTCACCCAGCTGGGCGGGCCCTGGCAGGCCGAGCGTGCGGGACACGTCGAAGATCGCCGTCCACACCGTCGGCCGCCCGTCGGCGGAGTCCGCCGGGACGTCGTCCGGCTCGCGGTCCGAGGCGAAGGTGGTGTGCAGCGCGGTGAGGACCACATGGGCGTCCTCCTTCGTGCAGCTGTCGAGGGTGACAGCGACCTGGGCTGACTCGTCTTGCGCCGTACTCACGAGGTGTCCTTTCGAGGGACGCGAGGGATTCGGGGGAGGGTGCCGCGATCCCGACATGCACCTGGTGAGCACTTTTCCGCTGCGAGGCGGACAAAACACCGCCTCCCGCGAATGGCCGCGCACCCGTCCGCCGGTCGGCCCCGCCACCGCGGGGGGCCCGGACCTCCGTCACAATCGGGGGATGGCCAAACGCCCCGCGCGCCGTCCCGCGCCCGCCCGTGTCCACTCCCCCGCGGCGCCCTGCCCCTGCGGGCTCGACGCCTCCTACGGCGACTGCTGCGGCGCGCTGCACCAGGGGCGGGCCGCCGCCACCACCGCGGAACAGCTGATGCGCTCGCGGTACGCCGCCTTCGCCGTCCGTGACGCGGCCTATCTGCTGCGCAGCTGGCACTCCAGCACCCGTCCGCCCGAGCTGAGCCTCGACGCCGGCATCCGCTGGACCGGGCTCGACGTCCTGGGCGGCACCGGCGGCAGCGCCTTCCACAGCGAGGGCACCGTCGAGTTCCGCGCCCACTATGTGCTGGACGGCGCGGCGGGCGACCAGTACGAGAACAGCCGGTTCACCCGTGAGGGCGGCGTGTGGGTGTACGTGGACGCGGTGCCCGAACCCGGCCGCTGAGCACCGCCCCGCCTACGCCACCGGGTTCCTAGCGTCGTACTTCACGAAACCGCGCTGGAAGAGGGCGATCAGGCTGATGGCGACGATGCAGGCGATGCCGCCGCCGACCACGGCGACGGTGGGGGTGAACAGGTCGGCGGTGGAGCCCGCGAGGAAGTCGCCGAGGCGGGGGCCGCCGACCACCACGACGAGGAAGACGCCCTGGAGGCGGCCGCGCATGTCGTCGGGGGCGGCGGACTGGAGCATGGTGTTGCGGAAGACCATGGAGACGGTGTCCGCGCAGCCCGCGAGGGCGAGGAAGACCAGGCCGAGCCAGAGCTCCCGGGTGAGGCCGAAGACGGCGACGGCGGCGCCCCAGGAGGCGACGGCCACGAGAACGGCGAAGCCCTGGCGCTGGACACGGCCGAGCCAGCCGGAGAAGACGCTGCCCAGCAGGGCCCCCGCGGCGGGCGCCGCGGCGAGCAGGCCGACGGTACGGGTGTCGCCGCCGAACCACAGACCCGCGACGGCCGGGAACAGCACCCGCGGCTGGGCCAGCACCATGGCCGCGAGGTCCGAGACAAAGGTGGTGCGCAGATTGGGGCGGGCGGCCAGATAGCGCAGGCCCTCGATGACCGAGGGGCGGCGGCGCGCCGCGCCCTCGCCCTCCCCGGGCAGCATCGCGGGCAGCCGCCACATCGCGTAGAGCGAGGCGGTGAAGGCCGCCACGTCTATCAGATAGGCCGCCTGGTATCCCCACACCCCGACCAGGACGGCGCCGAGCATGGGTCCCGCCATCTGCCCGACGCCGCCCGCGAGCGAGGCCAGCGCGTTGGCGGCGGGCAGCCGCTCGGGCGGCAGCAGCCGCGGGATCATCGAGGAGCGGGCGGGCGAGTTCATCGCGAAGCAGACCGCCTGCAGCGCGACCAGCGCGTACAGCAGCCCGACCGACCGCACATGGGCGAGCGCCGCCACCGCGAGTCCCGCGGAGATCAGCGTGGCACCGGACGAGGTCACCAGCCCGAGCCTGCGCCGGTCGACCGCGTCGGCGACCGCGCCGCCGTAGAGCCCGAAGACGATCAGCGGAACCAGGGAGCACAGGCCGACCATGCCGACGTAGAAGCTGTTGCCGGTGATCGCGTAGACCTGGAGCGAGACGGCCATGGCCGTCATCTGCTGGCCTATGTACGACACGGTGTTGCCGAACCACAGCCGGCGGAAGTCGGGGTACTCGCGCAGCGGGCTGATGTCCGCGAGAAGGCGGCCGCGACGCCTACGAGGGCCCGTTTCAGGGGGATATGACCCGGATGGCCCAGGCTGGTCGCGGCGGTCCTTCTCGGTGTTGTGCACGCGGAACGGTAGCAACCGAGCCAGGCGCGGCAACGGTCAGGGCCGCCCTCCCGGCTCCGGAGTGGAAGTGGTCACACTGCGCGCCGCGCCGAAAACCGGCTGGTGACAGCGGCATGGGCAGGCTTAGGCTGTGCGGGACGAACCGGCTCCAGGGGAAGTATCGAGCCCCCGGCGCCCGTCCCGGAACGAGTCGCCCACCTCGGCCGCTGTCCGGTTCTCCCCCGCCGCCCTCCGGGCGTGGGGGTACCCACGGCGCCACCGCGTCCGCACCGCCCGTAGGAGGACATCCCCCCGGGCGCCAGACGCAGTGACTCGGCCGCGTCAGGCGTTCCGGTCCACGCGACGCTAAGGAGTGCGCGGTGTCACCAGACAAGCTCGAGCTCAAGAGCGAAGAGACAGCAGTCGAGCGAGGCGGCGACGGCGCCGCCCTCCTGGACGAGGAACGCCCCCTGGACGTCTGGTCCCGGTGCGCACCGATCCTCCTCGCCGGATACGAGGACGACCCGTCGGAGACGCACATCCTGCGCGGCATCGACTAGTCGCCTTCCCCCTTCTGCCGCTCCATCGGTATGTCGCCATACCGGTGAACCGGTAGGCGCCGGCCCGACCGGACCCGCCCCCGCACAACCGTCCCCGGAGACCTCTCCCGGACGCGGACCGGGGGCGGGTCCGGTCCTTTCCGGCCACGGCCGCTGTCCATATCCCGGTCTCCCGGGGCGGCACGGGGTGACCTTGCGCACACGCTCGGGCCAACGCCCGCGCCCCGCACGGTGTCCGCGGCGGCGCCGGGATCGTGATGATCTCCCAGCTCAGGCGGCGTGGGTCGGCCGCATGCCGATGCCGGGCGGCCGGGCCGTCCGGAAAACCGCTCCTCGATGAAGTGAGCATGCAAACCCGCACACTGGGAAGGCGGGTTCCGACTTCGCCGATCACCGAGGAGAACAACGATGCTGATGGCCCACCCGACCGTCCTGCGGAACCTGGTGGAGCGCTACGAGACCCTGCGCGCGGCCGTGGAGACCGACGACCCCACCGACCCGGAGACCAAGACGCAACTCCGCGACACCGCTTACACCCTGTGCGTGTCCACCGGGACCCGGGAGATCGGTTCGGCTCTCGCCACCGCCCGCGAGCACATCGCGGCCCGCCCGCACCTCGCTCACGCCGCCGCGGCCGACGCCGACAGGCTCGCACAGGCCCCTGCCGCCTGAGCCGGTGACTGCCGCAACGGCGCGGCGGACCACCGGACTTCCCCCCTCCCGCTCCCCCCTCCTGCGGCCCTGGAACGCGCAACTCGCCCTATCCGCGTGCGAGTTGAAGTCCGGTCAGAAGATTCCCGGCGAATATCCATCTGTCACGGTCGGAATACCCGGGCAGGGTCAGTACGATTTTCACCGTCACCCACCGTTCCGCTCATGGGAATTTCATAGCAGTGACGGAATCTCCGCGGTGAACAGCGGGAAAGCGCAGGCCGGACGCCATATCGGGCTCCGGGCGGTAAGGCCAGCGCCCGGTCACTCCCAAGGGTGAATTCGCGGGCAGCCATGACCTGAATGGCCCTGAACGCGTTGTCTCCGGTGCGGGCACGCCGCCCGTGGGGATTTCCGGAAGGCAGGAAGCGTATGAACAGGGTTGCCCGAAAGGGACTCGTCACCGCGATGGTCGCCGGCGGCCTGCTGGCCGCGGCCGGCCACGCGGAGGCCGACTCGGCGGCACGGGGCGGGAGCGCCGGTTCGCCCGGCGTCCTGTCGGGCAACGAGGTGCAGGTGCCCGTGGACGTGCCGGTCAATGTGTGCGGCGACACGATCAGTGTGGTCGGTCTGCTCAACTCCGCGTCGGGCAACGCCTGTACGAACGCCTCGGACCACGCGGGCGTTGGCACGGCGACGGGGGCGCGGCCCGCCCGGCACGCGAGGACGACGCCTGACACCCCGTCAGGACACCTGCTGCGGGCGCTGAACGGCTCCTCGGGCTCCGGTGCGCACGCCGTGGGAAGCACCGACGGCTCGCCGGGGGTGCTGGCGGGCAACGGCCTGCGGCTGCCGGTCGACCTTCCGGTCAACCTCTCGGGGAACACCGTGGACGTGGTCGGGATCGGCAACGCCTCCAGTGGCAACACCTCGGTCAACGGCGGCACTCCGACGCCGCCGCCGCCCGCCCACACCCCCGTACCGGCGCCGCCGAACGACACCGTCGCGGCGCCGCGCCCCGGCCCCACCCTGGCGCACACCGGCGCCGACGGCCTGCCGTACACCGCGGGGGCGAGCGCCGGACTGCTGCTCGGCGGCGTACTGCTCTACCGCCGCTTCCGCCCCGGCCGCGGCTGACCGCCGCCGCGTGCCCGTACGCCGCCGTGTGCCGGTACGGGCTCGGCGTCCCCGGAGTCACCGTGGTCGTCGGCGGCGACGCGGGCCGGGCGCGCTGCCGCCGACCCGCCGCGTTCGGCGTTGAAGTGGGCGCCGATGAGCAGTGCCAGATTGGCGAACCAGAGCCACACCAGGAAGACGATGGTGCCCGCCAGCGGGCCGTAGAGCCGGTTGTAGGTGCCCATCCGCGAGGTGTAGGCGGTGAAGGCGGCCGAGGTGAGCAGCCACAGCAGTACGGCCAGCGCGCCACCGGGGGCGATCGCCCGCAGCGAGCGGCTGCCGCGCGGCCCGGAGCGGAAGAGGATCACCACCAGCACCGACGCCAGCACCAGGAGCAGCGGCCAGCGCAACGCCCGCCAGGCGACCATCATCGCCGTGTTCATGTGCGGCAGGTTCCCGATCCGGTGGGCGACCTCGCCGCTGACGACCAGGCAGGTGGCGCTGCACACCAGCAGCACCAGCAGCGTGAGGGAGGTCAGGACGATCCGGGGCGCGGTGCGCCAGGCCGGGCGCTGCTCGGTGGAGCGCAGGATGGAGTGCAGCGCGCGGCGGAAGACGGCGGCGTAGCTGCACGCCGACCAGACCGCTCCCGCCGCGCCGACCACTACCAGCGAGACGGTCGCGGACCTGTCCTGGGCCATCTCCTGGAGCGCGGACGCCACGATCGGCCGGGACTGCGCGGGCAGCACCGAGGTGACCAGGGTGGTCAGGCCGGTCTCCGACCCCCCTCCGGCCAGGCCCAGCACCGACACCGTCACCAGCAGCGCGGGGAACAGCGCGAGCACCGCGTAGTACGTGAGCGCCGCCGCGCGTTCGGTGGCGTCCTGGTCCCAGGCGGCGGCCACCGTACGGCCGAGCGCGCGCAGCAGCCCCGGTGCGGGGTCGCTCGCGGCCCTGTCCTGTGTCGTCCTCACGGCACTCCCCTGTTCGCTCGGCCGTTGTGCCGTATGCCCGGATGCGCACCACCCATGTGCGCGGCTCGCGGGTCTGCCGCACGGCCCCCCGTGGCGCCTATCGTCGGCAGCGGACGTCGGCGAGGGAGGACTCAGGCATGACACAGGAAGTCCGCGGGGTCATCGCACCGGGCAGGGGCGAGCCGGTGCGCGTCGAGACGGTGCTGGTGCCCGCTCCCGGTCCGGGCGAGGCGGTGGTCAGGGTGCAGGCGTGCGGGGTGTGCCACACCGATCTGCACTACCGCGAGGGCGCCATCAGCGACGACTTCCCCTTCCTGCTCGGCCATGAGGCCGCCGGGCTGGTGGAGGAGGTCGGCGAGGGCGTCACCGATGTGGCGCCGGGCGACTTCGTGATCCTCAACTGGCGTGCGGTGTGCGGCCGTTGCCGGGCGTGTCTGCGCGGCAGGCCCTGGTACTGCTTCGACACCCACAACGCGCGGCAGCGGATGACGCTGGCTGGCGGCACCTCCCGGACGAAGTCTGGGGGAGGGCAGGAGCTGTCGCCCGCGCTGGGCATCGGTGCCTTCGCCGAGAAGACGCTGGTGGCCGCCGGGCAGTGCACCAAGGTGGACCCGTCGGTGGCGCCTTCGGTGGCCGGGCTGCTCGGCTGCGGGGTGATGGCCGGGATCGGTGCCGCCCTCAACACCGGCTCGGTGACCCGCGGTGACTCGGTGGCGGTGATCGGCTGCGGCGGGGTCGGCGACGCGGCGATCGCCGGGTCGCGGCTGGCGGGCGCGGCCCGGATCATCGCGGTGGACATCGACGACCGCAAGCTCGCCACCGCCTCCGCGATGGGCGCCACCCACACCGTCAACTCCCGCAACCAGGACCCGGTCGAGGCCATCCGTGAGCTGACCGGCGGGTTCGGCGCCGATGTGGTGATCGAGGCGGTGGGCCGCCCGGAGACGTACCAGCAGGCCTTCTACGCCCGCGACCTGGCGGGGACCGTGGTGCTGGTCGGCGTGCCCGACCCGGCCATGCGGCTGGACCTGCCGCTGCTCGATGTCTTCGGCCGGGGCGGCGCGCTGAAGTCGTCGTGGTACGGCGACTGCCTGCCCTCACGGGACTTCCCGATGCTGATCGACCTGCACCTGCAGGGGCGGCTCGACCTCGGGGCGTTCGTCAGCGAGACGATCGCGCTGGACGAGGTCGAGGCGGCCTTCGCCCGGATGCGGGACGGTGACGTGCTGCGCTCGGTCGTGGTGATGTAGCGCCGCCGGCCAGGGCCGCCCGCCGCCCCGCGGCGCCCGCTCAGGTCCTGGACGCCAGGAGGACGGCGGCGACCGCGCGGGCGCGGTGGGCGGCCTCCGGTGTGCCCTCGCGGACCGCGGTGACGATCGCGCCGTCCACCAGCAGGGCGAACTCCTTGGCGAGGCCCGCCGGTTCCCGCACCCCGGCGTCATCGAGGATGCGGGTCAGCAGCGCGATGACGCGTTCCTTGTGGTGGGCGGCGACCTGGTGCGCGGCGCTGCCCGGGTCCGCGCTCTCGACCATGGTGTTGATGAACGCGCAGCCGCGGAAGTCGCGCTCCGCGAAGCGCTCGGCGAGGGCGTCGAAGACGGTGAGCGGGTCGCCGCCGAGGGCGGTGACCCGTGCCTCCAGCCAGGCCCGCCAGCGCGCGTCGCGGCCTTCGAGCACCGCGACGACCAGGTCGTCCTTGCCCGCGAAGTGCCGGTAGAAGGAGGCCCGTCCGACTCCGGAGTCGGTCAGGATGCGCTCCACGCCGACGGCGCGGATGCCCTCGGCGTAGAAGAGGGTCTCGGCGGTGGCGAGAAGGCGGTCACGGGCTTTGACGGGCATGCGGCCAGCGTAACCCCACTTGACAAAAAACGGTACCGGTCAGTACCGTCTCCGCAACGGAACCGATCGGTACCGTTTTTTGACAGGGGGAAGAGCCATGACGACCGCGGAACGACCCGACGCCCGCACCGAGTTGCTCGACAAGGTCCAGCGACGGCTGGGCCGGGTGCCCAACCTGTACGCGGCGATGGCGGACGCGCCGGCCGCACTCCAGGGTTACCTGGCCATGCACGAGCAGCTCGGGCACGGCGTCCTCGGCGCCCGGCTGCGCGAGCAGCTCGCGCTGCTGACCGCCCAGGAGAACGACTGCACCTACTGCGTCAGCGCGCACACCTTCCGCGGCGGAAAGATCGGCCTGACCGAGCGGGAACTCCTGGACACCCGGCAGGCGGTGGCGCAGGACCCGCACACCGCGGCGCTGCTGCGGCTCGCCCGCGACCTGATCCGCACCCGCGGCCGGATCGGCGACGACACCCGTAAGGCGCTGGCCGACGCGGGCGTCACCGACCAGGAGGCGGGCGAGGTCGTCGCCCATGTCGCGCTCAACACGCTGTCGAACTACTACAACCACCTGGCTCGCCCCGAGCTGGACTTCCCGGAGGTGCAGGCATGAACAGCCAGGCTCGTATCGCGTCGGTCGAACTGGTCGCGGGCTACGACGTGGTGGCCGCCGACGGCAGCCGCGTCTCCAGCGTCCCGCAGGCCCGGGTCACCTTCAACGGCGGCTTCGCGCTGCTGGAGATCCCCGGCACCGACACCGTCCAGGTGGTGTCCGCTCCCGGTGTCCGGCTGATCACCTTCGCGGCGGACGAAGCGTAGCCGGGGGATGGACGAGGGGGAGCGGACGGCGCATAGGGTGTACGCGGACGGGTGGGCAAGGGTGCCCACGCGGCGTCCACACACCTGAACAGCGACGACGTGACTGCGAGGAGCCTTCGATGGCCCTGCCGCAAGGCACGCTCAGCCACCGCTACCGTGGCGAGCATCCCGTCCGCACCCTCCTCTACCTCTTCGAGCCCGACCGGCGCCGTGTCGCCCTGGCCGTGGCCGCCTTCTTCGGCAAGCACACCCCGGTGTGGCTGCTGCCGCTGATCACCGCCAACGTCGTCGACGTCGTCGTCCAGCACCGCCCGATATCCGTCCTGTGGTGGAACTCGGCCGTCCTGCTGGTGATCCTGGTGCTCAACCTGCCGCTCCACCTGGCGTACGTCCGCTGCATGCAGGGCTCCATCCGCCGCACCGGCACCCGGCTGCGTACCGCGCTGTGCCACCGGATGCAGCAGCTCTCGATCGGATACCACTCACGGGTCAGCGCGGGTGTGCTGCAGGCCAAGGTGATCCGCGACGTGGAGAGCATCGAGACCGCGGCGCAGCAGACCGCGGACAACGGTCTGGCCGCGATCGCCACCCTCAGCGGCGGGCTGGTGGTGATCGGCCTCCAGGCGCCCGCCTTCCTGCCGGTCTTCCTGGTCGTGGTGCCCGCCTCCGCGCTGCTCGTGGTCAAGTTGCGGCAGCGGCTGCGCGAGCGCAACGAGTCCTTCCGCCAGCAGGTCGAGCAACTGTCCTCGCGGGTCAGCGAGATGACCACGTTGATCCCGATCACCCGCGCCCACGGCCTGGAGGACACCGCGCTGCACCGGGTGGACCGCACCCTGGGCGAGGTGCTGCACGCCGGACTGCGGCTCGACCGGCTCAACGGCTGGTTCGGCTCGATCGCCTGGATCCTGCTCAACGCCATCGGGGTGGCCTGCCTGTCGGGCTCCGCCCTGGTGGCGTACTACGGCTGGCTGAACGTCACACCCGGCACCGTGGTGATGCTCAGCGCCTACTTCTCCAGCCTCACCGGCTCGGTCACCACCCTGCTCACCCTCACCCCGCAGATCGGCAAGGGCCTGGAGTCGGTCCGCTCCATCGGCGAGGTGCTCCAGGCGCCCGACCTGGAGCAGAACGACGGCAAGGCCCATGTCACGGGTGTGGTCGGCCGCTTCGAGTTCCGCGGCGTCGGCCTGACCTATCCCGAGAGCGACCGCCCGTCGCTGGACGGCTTCGACCTCGACGTCCGGCCGGGCGAGACGATCGCCCTGGTCGGCGGCTCCGGCGCGGGCAAGTCGACGGTGCTCAACCTGGTGATCGGCTTCCTGCGGCCCACCAGCGGCCAGATCCTGCTGGACGGGGCCGACATGGAGACGCTCGACCTGCGCGACTACCGCAACTGGCTGTCCGTGGTGCCGCAGGAGTCGATCCTCTTCGAGGGCACCATCGGCGAGAACGTCACCTACGGCATGCACGACGTGCCGGAGGAGGCCGTCAGGTCCGCGCTGCGCGACGCCAACGCGCTGGAGTTCATCGACCGGTTGCCGCAGGGCCTCGACACCGTCGTCGGCGAGCGGGGCGCGCGGCTGTCGGGTGGCCAGAAGCAGCGGCTGGCGATCGCCCGCGCCCTCATCCGCGACCCCCGGGTGCTCGTCCTCGACGAGGCGACGTCCGCGCTCGACTCCCGCTCCGAGGCGCTCGTCCAGCAGGCCCTCACCCGCCTTGTCCGCGGCCGCACCGTCTTCGTCGTCGCCCACCGGCTCTCCACGATCCGCAACGCCGACCGCATCGTCGTCCTTGCGGACGGCCACATCGCGGAGATCGGCTCCCACTCCGACCTCCTCCGCCACGGCGGCGCCTACGCGGGCCTCCAGGCCGCCCAACTCGCCTAGACGGCGCCCACGTAGGACGTGCCCCGAAGGGGCGCGGGGAAGCGCGCTGCCCTTGCGGAAGAGGCCGAGCCCCGTAGGGGCGCGGGGAACTGCGCGCTCAGCCAGCGTGCTGCTGCACGTCACCACCGGCCCCAGAGGGGCAGATCGGTTGTCTCCCGACCACCGGGCCGGTGGGGGCTGGTCGCGCAGTTCCCCGCGCCCCTTCGGGGCTAGGTCCTCAGGCTGAGAGGGCTGCCGAGACGATGGACTGGGCCTCTTCCTGGACCCGGGCGAGATGGCCTTCGCCGAGAAAGGACTCGGCGTAGATCTTGTAGACGTCCTCCGTGCCGGAGGGGCGGGCGGCGAACCAGGCGTGGGGGGTGGAGACCTTGATGCCGCCGAGCGGGGCGCCGTTGCCGGGGGCGTGGGTGAGGACGGAGGTGACGGCCTCGCCGGCGAGCTCGGCGGCGGGCACCTGATCCGGGGAGAGCCGTCCGAGGACGGCCTTCTGCTCGGGGGTGGCGGCCGCGTCGATCCGGGCATAGGCGGGCGCGCCGAACCGGGCGGTCAGGTCCGCGTAGAGCTGGGAGGGCGAGCGGCCGGTGACGGCGAGGATCTCGGAGGCGAGCAGGGCCAGCAGGATGCCGTCCTTGTCGGTGGTCCACACCGACCCGTCGCGGCGCAGGAAGGACGCGCCCGCGGACTCCTCACCGCCGAAGGCGAGCGTGCCGCCGAGCAGTCCGTCGACGAACCACTTGAAGCCGACCGGCACTTCGGTCAGCGTCCTGCCGAGATCGGCGACCACCTTGTCGATCATCGACGACGACACCAGCGTCTTGCCGATCGCCAGGTCCGGGCGCCACTGCTCGCGGTGCCCGGCCAGATAGGAGATCGCCACCGCCAGATAGTGGTTGGGGTTCATCAGCCCGCCGTCGGGCGTGACGATGCCGTGCCGGTCGGCGTCCGCGTCGTTGCCGGTGGCGATCGCGTACTCGTCCTTGCGCGCGATCAGCGACGCCATCGCGTACGGCGACGAGCAGTCCATCCGGATCTTGCCGTCCCAGTCGAGCGTCATGAAGCGCCAGGTGGGGTCGGCGACCGGGTTGACCACGGTGAGGTCGAGGCGGTGGGTCTCGGCGATCCGGCCCCAGTAGGCCACCGACGCGCCGCCGAGCGGGTCCGCGCCGATGCGGACGCCCGCCGCGCGGACCGCGTCCAGGTCGAGCACGGACGGCAGGTCGTCGACGTAGCGGCCGAGGAAGTCGTACCGGCCGGTGGTGCCGGCGGCGAGCGCGCGGGCGTACGGGACGCGGCGGACGCCCTTGAGGCCGTCGGTGATCAGCGCGTTGGCCCGGTCCTGGATCCAGCCGGTGGCGTCCGAGGCCGCCGGGCCGCCGGTCGGCGGGTTGTACTTGAAGCCGCCGTCGGCGGGCGGGTTGTGCGACGGGGTGACCACCACGCCGTCGGCGAGGCCGGACGTACGGCCGCGGTTGTACGCCAGCACCGCGTGCGAGACGGCGGGCGTCGGGGTCCAGCCGTCACCCTCGTCGATCAGCACGGTCACGTCGTTGGCGGCGAACACCTCCAGCGCGGTGACCCGGGCGGGCTCGGACAGCGCGTGGGTGTCGGCGCCGAGGAAGAGCGGGCCGTCGGTGCCCTGCTCCGCGCGGTACTCGCAGATCGCCTGGCTGGTGGCCGCGATGTGGTCCTCGTTGAACGCGGTGTTCAGCGAGGACCCGCGGTGCCCCGAGGTGCCGAACGCCACCCGCTGCCCGGTCTCCCCCGGGTCCGGGTGCAAGGAGTAGTAGGCCGTGATCAGACGGGGTACGTCCACCAGGTCGTCCGGCCGGGCCGGTGTCCCGGCTCGCTCGTGCGGCATCCGCGTCTCCTTCGCTGCGTCCTGCGGGTGTCTGGTGCGGTCCTGCCCTGCCCGGCCATTCTCACGCGTCGGCGGCCGTCGGCGCAGCGGCGTGCCGAGGGGTGGACGGGGTGTCGCCCCGCGAAGGGGACGGGACGTCAGCGGACGGCGTGTCAGCGGAGGCGGAGGGGGTCTGCGACCGGAAGGTGTGGCCGAGTTCGCCGCCGAGGCCGAAGTAGTGCCGGAAGTTGTAGATCAGCGGGTGCCAGCGCCCCGGGTCGATGTGCTGGGTGCCGGGGACGACGATGTCCGCGTCGGCGTGCACCCGCACCACCTCGGCCTCGATGACGAGGAAGTCGCCGTTCGCGGAGGGCGCCACCCGTACCGCCCGGGCCTCCAGTTGCAGCGGGCACTCGGCGACGCGGGGCGGGGCGACCAGCTCCGAGGGCTGCGGGGTGAGACCCGCGGCGCCGAACTTGTCCCGCTCGGTCCTGAAGACCGGCCGCTTCTCCGCGGGCACCGGGTCGCGGCCGGTCAGCGGGGCCAGCCTCTCCACGGCTGTCCACTGCCGGGCGGCGGGCAGGTTGATCACCAGCTCGGGGCGTACGCCCAGGTTGACGGCCGTCTGGCCCTCGGCGCCGAGGCCGAGCACGACGGTGTCGCCGAGCGCCCAGGCCGACGACATCGGGGCCAGATTGGGCGTGCCGTCCTCGTTCAGCGTCGAGAGCAGGGCGACGGGCGTGCCGAAGTAGAGGATGCTGGGAGTGATCGGCAGATGGGCGGTCGGTGTCAGGCATGCGGCGGCGGTGTCCATGCCCCCGACGCTAGGGTGGAGACGCTTCGGCGGGCACCGAAACGTGGTGCCGCCGCCACGGGAGGCATGCGATGACGACCACGGCGGAGCAGCCCGCGACGGAGGGCGTACGGCTCTCCTCCGCCACGGGGCGGTGGGTACTGGCCTGCTCGGTGCTCGGCTCGGGCATGGCGATGCTGGACGGCACGGTCGTCAACATCGCGCTCCCCCGGATCGGCGAGGACCTGGGCGCGACCCTGGCCACCCTGCAGTGGACCGTCAACGGCTATCTGCTCACGCTGGCCGGGCTGATCCTGCTCGGCGGCGGGCTCGGCGACCGCTACGGGCGGCGCAAGGTCTTCGTCATCGGGGTGATCTGGTTCGCGCTGGCCTCCGCCCTGTGCGGCGCCGCGCAGAACGGCGGGATGCTGATCGCGGCCCGCGCGCTCCAGGGGGTGGGCGGCGCGTTGCTGACGCCGGGGTCGCTGGCGCTGGTGCAGTCCACCTTCCGGCCGGAGGACCGGGCGAAGGCGGTCGGCGCGTGGTCGGGTCTCGGCGGGGTGGCGGGCGCCGTCGGGCCGTTCCTCGGCGGCTATCTGGTGGACGGCCCCGGCTGGCGGTGGATCTTCCTGGTCAACGTGCCGGTCGCGGCGGTCGTGGTGGCCATCGCGGTACGGCATGTGCCCGAGAGCCGGGACCGCAACGCGTCCGGCAGCTTCGACGTCCGGGGCGCCGTACTGGCCGCGCTGTGTCTGGCGGGCATCACGTACGCCCTGATCTCCGCCTCGGCCGATCCGTCGTGGCTGTCGGTCGCCGTGCCCGCGGTGGCGGGTGTGGCGTGCGGCGTGGCGTTCCTGCGGACCGAGCGCGAGCGGGAGCACCCGATGCTGCCGCTGTCGATCTTCTCCTCCCGCCTGTTCACCTCGATGAACGTGGTGACGGTCTGCCTGTACGCGGCGATCGGCGGGGTGTTCTTCGTGCTGCCGGTGCAGCTGCAGATCGCCGCCGGGTACAGCGCGGTACGGGCGGGCCTGGCGACGCTGCCGGTCACCGTGCTGATGCTGCTGCTGTCGGCGCCCGCGGGCGGTCTGGCCCAGCGGATCGGGCCGCGGCTGCCGCTGACGCTGGGGCCGCTGCTCACCGCGGCCGGGCTGCTGCTGCTCACCCGGGTCGGCCCCGGCTCCTCGTCGTACGTGGTGGACGTGCTGCCCGCCGTGATGGTGCAGGGCCTGGGGATGGCGCTGTTCGTGGCGCCGCTGACCGCGACCGTGCTGGCCTCGGTGGAGGTCGACCACGCAGGGATCGCCAGCGGCGTCAACAACGCGGCCGCCCGTGTCGCCCAGCTGCTGATCGTGGCCGCGCTGCCGCTGGCGGTGGGCCTGTCCGACCAGGCGTACCGTTCGCCGCACCAGCTCGACGCGGCCTTCGGCAAGGCGATGGTCATCTGCGCCGGGCTGTGCGGGCTGGCCGCGCTGCTCGCCTTCCTGCTGGTGCCGCCGATGGCGCTGAGCGAGGAGGAGGAGAAGCACCCCTGTGCCCAGCCGGAGTGCCGGGCGAACTGCGGGTTCTCCGCCCCGCCGCTGGAGCCGGGCCCGGGCGAGGCCCGGGTCTGACGGCAGCCGTCGCGAGGCCGCCGGGCTACGGCTGCTCCGGCTCCGTCAGCAGCAGTTCCAGTACCGGCAGCGCCGCGAGCAGCGCCTGGCTCTGCGCGTCGGTGAGCCGGGACATCCGGCGGGCGAGCAGCTCCGAGCGCTCCCGGCGGATCCGCCCGAGCAGTTCGCGGCCCTCGGGCGTGATCTCGACCAGCATCGAGCGGCCGTCGGACGGGTCGGGCTCCTTGCGGATCAGCCCGGCGGCGGCCAGCGGGCGCGCGGTGCGGGTCAGCGACGGCACCGCGACCCGTTCGTGCGCGGCCAGCTCCCCCATCCGCAGCGGACCGTACTCCTCCGTCCTGGCCAGGGCGGAGAGCTGGGCCATGGTGAGGTCGCGGGCCTCCCCCGACGCCTGCGCCATCTGCCGGTACAGCCGGGCCACCACCAGCCGCAGCCGGGCGACGGCGGCCTGGTCGGGCAGGTGCGGCGGGGACTGGTCCCGCGCGGGCGGCGCGCCGTCGGTGTCGGTCATGGCGGTGCGCCCTCCTCGTACGGTCCAGGTCAGTTCTTCGCGGCGCGGGCCGCTCGGCCGCGGATCAGCGAAGCACCGGCCGCGACCAAGGACATCACGATCGCCAGGGCGAACACCACGACCAGGCCGTCATGGAACGGCCCGGAGATGAGGTGCGGGAAGAACTCGCGCCCGGTGAGGGTGTGCGCGTTCGACGCCGGGAGCTGGCCGAGCAGGTGCGGGCCCAGGAGTTGCTGGATCGGGTTGTAGCCGAGGAAGGCCGCGAAGAGGGTGCCGACCGGAGGCAGGCCCGCGATGGCGTGCGCGTTGGCGGCGGGGACGCCCTGCGCGGTGAGACCGGAGCTGAGGGTGCCCGGCAGCGACCCGGCGAGCCCGGCCACCATGAGGGAGAAGAAGACGCCGATGGACAGCACCATGCCGGCGTTCTGGAAGGTCGCCCGCATCCCGGAGGCGGCGCCGCGGGACTCGGGGGGCACGCTCGCCATGATGATCGAGGTGTTGGGCGCGGCGAACAGGCCGCCGCCGAGGCCGTTGAGGAAGACCAGGAAGGCGAAGAGCGGGTAGCCGAAGTCGGTGGGGAGCAGCAGCAGGCCGCCGAAGGACAGCGCCATCACCACGAAGCCCGCGGCGGCGAACAGCCGGGCGCCGTAGCGGTCGGACAGGTATCCGGCGACGGGGCCCGCGGCGAGGAAGCCGATGGTGAGCGGGATGAGGTAGATGCCCGCCCACAGCGGGGTGTCGGCGTAGTCGTAGCCGTGCAGCGGCAGCCAGATGCCCTGGAGCCAGATGATGAGCATGAATTGCAGGCCGCCGCGGGCGATCGAGCCGAGCAGGGTGGCCGCGTTGCCGCCGGCGAAGACGGGGTTCCGGAAGAGCGAGAGCGGGAACATCGGCTCGGCGACCCGCGACTCGACCAGGCAGAACACGCCGAGCGTCGCGGCTCCGCCGAGCAGCCCGGCCAGCACCCAGGGGTTGGTCCAGCCCATGGTGTGGCCGCCGTAGGGCTGGATGCCGTAGGTGATGCCCGCCAGCAGTGCGGTCAGGCCCACGGCGAAGGTGATGTTGCCCCACCAGTCCATCTTGGCGGGGCGGCGGACGCCCGTCTCGTGCAGGGAGCGGTAGGCCCAGACGGTGCCGATCAGGCCGATGGGCACGTTGACCCAGAAGATGGAGCGCCAGTTCCACTCGGCGAGGAGGCCGCCGAGGACAAGGCCGATGAAGGAGCCCGCGATACCGGCCACCATGTTCACGCCGAGCGCCATGCCGCGCTGCCTGGCCGGGAAGGCGTCGGTGATGATCGCGGCCGAGTTGGCCATCAGCATGGAACCGCCGACGGCCTGGGCGACGCGCCAGCCGATCAGCCAGAGCGCGCCGCCCCCGCCGTGCAGCGGGTCGACGGAGAGGATCACCGAGGTGACGGTGAAGATCAGGAAGCCCGCGTTGTAGATCCTGACCCGGCCGAAGATGTCGCCGAGGCGGCCGAGGGTGACCACCAGCACCGCGGTGACCAGCATGTAGCCCATCAGCATCCACAGCAGGTAGCTGACGTTGCCGGGCTGCAGCGGGTCGAGGCGGATGCCGTTGAAGATGGCGGGGAGCGAGATGAGCACGATCGAGGAGTTGATCGTGGCGATCAGCGTGCCGAGGGTGGTGTTCGACAGCGCCACCCACTTGTAGTGCGGATGGTCGGCCGCCAACCGCGGCGTCCGCCGCTGTATTCGCCTGGTCGCGTCTTCGGTCGCCAACGCTCACACCCCACCGTCGAGCAGTTAATTAACTTAGGTTAAGTAACTCTAGCATCGGTAGGTGAACGGCCGGAGGCGGCCGTTCCTCATCGGCCCCATCCGCCGCTCACCTGCGGCGGCGCAGCAGCAGTCCGCGCAGGAAGGCGGCCTGTCCGGCGTGCTGGAGGTCGTCGGAGATGACACTGATCAGGCGGACACCGAGGGTGACCGGCGGGTTCCACCGCTCGTCGACGATCCGGTCCAGGTCGGCGTCGGTCAGACCGCGGACGAACTCCACGGTGTGCTCGTGGACGGCGTCGTAGTAGCCGGTCAGCAGCGCCGGGGTGTCGACGCGGACCGCGGCCACCTCCTGGGGTGTGTCGCCGTAGCCGGTCGCCCCGTCGGCGAAGGGCAGCCCGAAGCGGCCCTTCCAGCCCGCGCCGGTCCAGATCTGCTCGGTCCCGGTCACCTCGGCGACATGGTCGTCCTGGACCCGGGTGAGGTGCCAGACCAGCCAGGCCACCGAGTTCGCGCCGTCGTCGAGGCGTTCGGCCAGTTCCTCGGCGCTGAGTCCGGCCACGGCGGCGTGGACGGTCTCCTGTACCCGGCTGAAGCCGTCGCCCAGCAGTTCGGCGGTGTTCATCGCGCTCTCCTCACACATGGTCCGGCAGATGCACGGCATTCTGCCCAGCGCGCCGCCGGATCGCCGCACCGCCGGGCCGGACACGCGCCGATCGGAACGGGCCACGGCCGGGGCGCACATGGGCCGGTCCCGGGCGTCTGCGAACATCCCGCCCGGGACCGGTGTCTCTTGGTGGCACGCGGTCACCCGTGGGTGGCCGGTACCCGCCGCTCGGCGCGCCTTACGCGGCCGGCAGCGTCCACTGCTGGTTGGCACTGCCCGCGCAGGTCCAGATCTGCAGCCTGGTGCCGTTGGCGGAGCTGTTCCCGGTGGCGTCCAGGCACTTGCCGGACTGCGGGTTGACCAGGGTGCCGCCCGAGCCCTTCTGCCAGCTCTGCGACCCGGTGCCGTTGCAGTCGTAGAGCTGCACCTGGGTGCCGTTGGCGGTGCCCGCGGCGGTGACGTCCATGCACTTGCCGAGCGCCCGCAGGGTGCTGTCGGAGCCCACCGTCCAGTTCTGCGCGGTGGTGCCGTTGCAGTCGTAGAGCTGTACGGCCGCGCCGTTGGCGCTGCTGGCGCCCGCCACGTCCACGCACTTGCCGCCGTAGCCGGTGATCTGGCCGCTGCCGCCGGTGGGAGGCGGGGTGGTGCCGCCGCCGGTGACGGCGTTGAAGATCGAGGCGAACTGGTACGGCGACTGCGAGGTGCCGCTGCAACCGCTCTGCGCGGAACCGCCGTTGCTCGCGCACGCCTTGTCCCGGCCCAGCGCCCAGTAGGACAGCTCCTGGATGCCGTTGTTCTTGGCGAAGGTCTCCAGCGACTGGGCGTTGCCGGTCGAGAAGACCTCGTTGCTGGAGTCGTTGACGCCGATCATCGGGGTGTTGCCCTCCATCGCGTAGAGCTGCGCGGAGGTCTTGGTGTTCCAGATCTGGCCGAGCTGGGAGTGCAGGGCCTGCGCCGCGCTGATGGCGGCCTGGCCCATGTCCATCGAGGGCCCGTAGTCCATCGTCATGATGTTGACGAGATTGACGTTCAGGCCGTGGCTCTTGGCGTTGTTGAGCAGGCTGAGCGAGTCGGCCTCCAGGCCCGTGGGGTTGACCGGGAGGGTGTACTGCACGTCGAGCTTCTTGCCCGCGGCCGCGTACTCCTGCTGGAGCTGGGCGAGCGCGGTGTTGCGGCGGTCGTTGGCGGTGGTGTTGTCGAGCGGGGCGCCCTCGATGTCGAAGTCGACCCGGGTCAGGTTGAGACCGTCGATGACCCGCTTGTACTGGGCCTTCAGCGCGGAGACGGACGTGCACGAGATGCCGATCTCGGTGCCGGAGGCGCCGCCGAAGGAGGCGATCACATCGCCGCCGCCGGCCCGCAGGCTGTTGATCGCCGAGGTCCAGCTCGCGTCGGTGATCGAGGTGTCGCCGTTGAAGGTGGCGTTGCAGCCGCCGCCGTCGATGACGAACGCCAGGGTGAAGTACTTCGCTCCGGTCGCGGCCTTGGCGTTGGCCATGGCCGACGGGGAGTTCCACACCTCGGTGTAGGGCGCCGAGTACTGTGCGGGGAAGCCGGGGCCGGGGTT
This sequence comes from Streptomyces sp. NPDC051976, assembly GCF_040680795.1. Classification (NCBI taxonomy): domain Bacteria; kingdom Bacillati; phylum Actinomycetota; class Actinomycetes; order Kitasatosporales; family Streptomycetaceae; genus Streptomyces; species Streptomyces sp. NPDC051976. Next base: position 64,376 of record NZ_JBFAXL010000037.1, on the reverse strand, counting down.
GGCCGCGGCGTGCGCCGGGGCTCCGGCCGCCAGCAGCAGGCCGGCGGCGAGGGTCGGGACAGCGGTGAGGGCGCCGAGCGCCTTGAGCCGGAGACGTGGTCTTGGCATGGGGGGAAGGCCTTCCGGTAGCAGGACAGCCGTGCCCGTCCGTTCACATGGAGGGACGGTGCACGCCGACATGACTGGGGGCGCAACGGCGAACGTAGGACTAGACCAATGGGCCGTCAACCCCCCGCGTTCATCATGTGAATTCAACGTCGCTCTGCTATCGCGGCTGAATCCACCCAAAGGGCACCCGCGTTCGTCTCCTGAACGCGGGTGCCCCTCGTGGAGGGTGCCGATCCCCTTCTGTCGGCTACTAGTTGTTGACGGTGATGGTGAACGTCGTCGTGGTGTTCTGGATGTCCACGGCGTTGTCGCTCTCCCGCAGCCCATTGAAGGTCACGGAGCCGACCGCGGGGCCCTGGCCCGACTCGGGCTGCGGGTTGGCCCACAGACCGAATCCGGACTTGGCGTCGTAGGCGTCACCGCTCTTGTGCGCGCCCGTGACGCTGATGGTCGAGAAGACGGTGTCCTGGATCGGGTTGAGCGAGGTGGAGCCGTTCCACTTGGTCTGGAACATGATCCCGGAGTACGTCGGGTCGCTGATGTCGACGTTGCTGATCCGCAGCCCCTGGAGCTTGAACTCCGCCGAGTACACCCACATCCCGGGGAAGGTCTGCCCGCCCCAGAAGTGGCCGCCGTCCCTGGCCAGCGAGATGTTGTCGAAGACGGTCTGCGGAGTGGACTCGAAGCCGAGCGCGGGGATGCCGCCGAACTGCAGCGAGCCGATGGTGATGCCGGAGTACGTCAGGGTGTCGGCGATGTACAGGTTGGCGAACTTGTTGCCGCCGCCGCCGTAGACCGCGAGCCCCGCCGCGCGCCAGGTGGTCTCCACCGAGAGGTTCTGGAAGGTGTTGTTCAGCTCCTGCTCGTTGGTGTGGTCGATGGCGGGGAAGAGGGCGAAGCTGTCGTCACCGGTGGACCTGGCCTCGTTGTTGCTGACCAGGTTGCCGCTGCTGCCGTTGGTGAGGTTGACACCGTCCGCGAAGGTGTCGCGGATACGGAGGTTGGTGATCGTCGAGTTGTCGACGTTCGTGCCCCACACGGCGCAGATGGTGTGCTCGACCCAGATGTTGTCGATCGTCATGTTCGACACACCGGTGAGGTCGAAGACCTTGCCGGGGCCGTCGATCCGGCTGGTGTAGTTGCCGAAGAACGCGAACCCGCTGAACTTGGTGCCGTTCGCGGAGGCGGCGAACCCGCCGTCGGTGTTCTCCTGGCCCGCCGGGGTGGAGAACCTCGTGAACCACGGGCCCGCGCCCTGCACGGTGATCGCCCGGCCGTAGACGTTGAACTTGTTGGACGTCTGGTAGTCGCCCGCGGGCAGGTAGACACCGAGCTTGGTGGTGTCCTGGCGCGCGGTGTCCAGCGCGTTCTGCACGTCCTGCTGGGTGAACCCGGCGGGCACGACGTACTTCGTCGGGTCCGGGTTCGCGATCGGGGTGGCCTGCTCCAGGTTGATGTCGTCGATGTTGTAGTAGGCCGCGCTGTTGGCCGCGTCCTTCTGCAGCTTGATCTTGTGGCCCGCCGGGACGGTCGTCCCGAGCATGAGGTTGGCCTCGTCGTAGATGTGCCGCGGCGCGCCGGAGCCCGGGTCGTTGCCGGGGCTGGCCTCGGCGCCGTAGAGCCAGGCGTACTTGGCGGTGAGCGGGATGGCCTTGAGGAAGGTGCCGTCGACGTAGACGTCCAGCGTGGTGTCGGCGCCGTCCGGGATGTTGAAGCGCGTCACCAGGGTGTTGGTGCTGGAGCGCGTGGTGAACTCCACCGCCGCGCCGTTGGACGCCAGGTGCACGGTCTTGCGTCCGGACGCCTCACCGGCGGGGTCACCGATGGTGCGGTTGGGGCCCAGGACCGAGGCACCGCCGCTGAGCACGCCGTCCTCGGCCTCGTAGGAGTCGTACGGCAGGTTGGCGCCGCGGCCCACGAAGAAGGACTGGTCGGAGGTGTTGTTCGCCTGCTTGGTCGACACCTCGTTGGCGTCGACCGCGATCTGGGTGCGCACCGTGTACTTGCCGTTGGCCGCCGTCCAACTGCCCAGGCTGACCGGGGCGGTGGTGGCGCCGGCCGCTATGGCGCCGCTGTAGGAGCCGGTGAGCGTCTTGACCACGCTGTTGTTGGTGGCGTCGAGGATCGACACGGTGATGCCGTGGGCGCCGCCCGCCGAGGCCACGGTGCCCTGGTTCTTGATGGCGACGGTGAAGGTGACGTTCTGGCCCGCCGACGGGTTGCCGGGCGACCAGGCGGTCGGCGAGGCGACCAGGTCGGAGGTGTCGACCGGCTTGACCACCAGGGAGGCGGTGGCGCTGTTGTTGGTCTCGTTCTGCTCGACGACCGTGTTGGCCTCGTCGACCTTCGCGGTGACCTGGTATGTGGCCGCGTCCTTGGCGCCGACGGCGGCGGTGACCGTGCTGCTGGCCCCGGCCGCGAGCGCGCCGACGCTGGCGGTGCCGACCTTGGTGGTGCCGAGGTAGAAGTTGACGTCGGTGGCCGTCGAGGCGTTGGTGCCGATGTTCTTCACCGTGGCGCTGAGCGTGATCGGGTCGGTCTCGATCGGCGCCGCGGGCGACGAGGTGAGGCTGCTGACGGTCAGGTCGGGGTTGGGACCCGGTACGCCGATGACCTGGAGCTCGGCCGCCTGGCCGCCCCCCGCACCGGAGTTGGCGCTGAAGACCAGCCGGACGTCGGCGACCCGTGAGGTGACCGGGATCGTCACCGAGTTGCCGGTCGCCGGGTCGAAGGAGTAGCTCTTGGGCGCCACGAGCTGGGTGAAGCCCGACGCGCTCTGCTCCCTGCCCTGCACCTCGATGGTCTGCGTGCGCGGACCCCAGGCGCTGCTCGGGTTGAGCTTGACCACCACGGAGCTGGTGTCGACGTTGGCACCGAGCTGGACGGTCAGCGAGCTGGTGCCGGTGCCCTCCCAGTACGTGTTCACGTCGCCGTCGTCGGCGTTGGCCGCCACGAAGTTCTGCACGGTGGAGGTGGCGGTGATCGACTTGCCCAGCGCCTGGTTGGTGCCGTTCTGCGTGGTGCCGTTGCGGGTCACCGTGTTGCTGTTGCCCGACTCGTTGCCCGCCGCGTCCTTGGCCCGTACGAAGTACGCGACCGTCGCGGAGTCCGGCTGGCTGTCGGTGTAGGTCAGGACGTTGCCCGCCGTGGTGCCGATCTGCGTGCCGTTGGCGAACACCTCGTAGCCGGTGACGGCGACGTTGTCGCCGGACGCGTTCCAGGTCAGCTTGATCTGGCCGGAACCGGGCTGGGTGTAGGCGAGGTTCGTCGGCGCCGACGGCGGCTGGGTGTCACCGGACGTCCCCGTGCGGGTCACGGTGTTGCTGTGCGGCGACTGGTTGCCCGCCGCGTCCTTGGCCACCACGTAGTACGACACCGTCGCGGTGTCGGGCTGGCTGTCGGTGTACGTCAGGACGTTGCCCGCGACCGAGGTGCGCAAGGTTCCGTTGGCGTAGACGTCGTAGCCGGTGACGCCGACGTTGTCGGTGGCCGCGCTCCAGGTCAGCTTCACCTGGCCGGAGGCGGGCTGGGTGAACGCCAGGTTCGCCGGTGCCGTGGGGGCGGTGGTGTCACCGGTGGCCGGGCCGTACACCTCGAACTCGGAGATCTGGCCCGCGGGCCAGCCCGTGTTGCCGGTGATGTTCAGCCGGACGTACCGGGTGGTCGCCTGGTTGAAGGTGATGGTCACCGTGTTGCCGGTCGCCGGGTCGAAGGTGTACCCGGCCGAGGCGACGAGGTCGGAGAACGTGCTGCCGTCGGTGCTGCCCTGGACGGCCAGGGTCTGGGTGCGGGCGGCCCACGCGGTGGCGGGCGGCAGCTTCAGTACGACCTTGTTGACCGGGACAGCGGAGCCCAGGTCGACCCGCAGCCACTGCGGGAAGGCGTTGTTGGTGCTCTCCCAGTAGCTGCTGGCGTTGCCGTCGACGGCGTTGCCCGACCCGTAGACGTCGGCGTGGCCGGACTCGGCGGTGGGCTTCCCCGCGGCGAGGTTGTCGGTCGAGGCGTCGGCGGCCAGCACCGTCATCTCGGAGAGCTGGGCCTTGTCGCTCGCGGAGTTGCCGGTCACCTCGGCCCGTACGTACCGGGCCTTGGAGGCGGGGAAGGAGATCTTCACGGTGTTGCCCGACGACGGTGTGAAGGAGTACTTCGCCGAGCTGACCAGGGTGTCGAAGGTCGTGCCGTCCTCACTGCCCTGGAGCGACAGCGTCTCGGTGCGGGCGCTCCAGGACGCGGGCACCTTGAGCCGCACCTGGTCGATGCTGGTGCTGGCCGGCAGTTTGATCTGCGCCCACTGCGGCAGCGCGCTCCCGGCGCTCTGCCAGTAGCTGCTCTGGTTGCCGTCGTCGAGGTGGGCGGCGGAGTTGCCGCCGTCGGCGCTGCTGGCCGACACGGCGGTGGCGGCCGCCGGACTCGGCCCTTCCGCGGCCGTGGCGGGAAGTGCGGCACCGCCCAGGAACAACAGGCTGGTCGACACCACCCCGGCCAGCAGTCGGGGCATCGAGCGTTTCGTTCTCATAGCGTCCCTCTGTGTCGTGGGGAGAATCGGGAGACGGGCTATCCGAAACGTGCGAGAAGAGCATGTGAAGTTGCGCTCTTCCCATGCGGTTTCATCGTTGTTCTGCTCAAATTTTGCGTATGTGTTGGCAGAGTGTTACAGACGCGCTACGGCGGCGTCTACGCCCGGGAACGCATCGATTCCCGCGCGGGCAGGGGAGGTTGACGCCGCCCCGGCGCGATCGGGCCGGGGCGGCGGTATCAGCTCAGGTCAGCGCAGCGCTTCGCGCGCCGAGTCGCGGGCCGAGCCCAGCCGGCGCTTGAGGAGGTGCAGCCGCGGGTAGCGGTCGACCTGCTCGCGGGAGTAGCGGTCGAGTTCTTCCACCAGGCGCTCGGAGCGCTTCTCCACCGCCAGCTCGTCCAGGATCCGGTCGACCTCGGCCAGCAGGGCGCCGTGCAGCTGCCACTCCCCCGGGTGCTCGCGGACCCGGTCGAGCAGCAGCAGCGCGGTGCGGTCGCGGCTGGCCGCGCTGTCGGCGAGCGCCTGCGCGAGATGCTCCTCGGCGTCCTGCGCGTTCTCCGCGACCTGGGTGGTGATGAGTACGGCGAAGCTCTCGATGGCGTGCGCCACGTGGTCGAGCAGCTCCTCCAGTTCGGCCGAGACGTCGTCGGGGAAGAGCGACTCCTCGGTGCGGTGCTTGGCCAGGTCGGTCAGCGTCCTGGACAGCACCCGGAGCACCACCGCGCAGATCTCCAGGGTGTCCAGACCGGTGCGCAGCACGATCCGGGAGAGCGCTCCCTCACGCACCCGGGGGTTCCAGCGCAGACTGTCCTCGGCCTGCCGCAGAGACGCGTCGACCTCGACGATGTCATGGTCGACCCGCCGCGCCTCGTGCAGCCGGGCCGCCGCCCGCTCCACCGGCAGATGCCCGGCCACCTCGCCGCCGATCTCGCGGAAGAGCCGCGCCATCCGGCGGGCCAGCGCCTCGATCGAGCCACCGGCGGACTGCACCCACACCGGTGGCGCGAACAGCAGGTTGAAGAGCAGCCCGACCACGGCGCCGATGAGCGTCTCCAGCACCCGGTCCCAGGCGGTGTTGGCGACCCTGGTCACCCCGAGCACCAGCATCGCGCTGATCGCGACCTCCGGCTCGAACTCGCCGACCCGTACGAACCGGCCGATCAGCAGCGAGGTGAGGATCGTCAGCCCCAGACTCCACCAGGTCAGACCGACCAGCGAACTGAATCCGATCGCGATCAGCACCCCGGCGACCACCGAGTTGACCCGGCGCACCCCCGTCTTGAGCGTGGCGTAGAGCGTCACCTGGACCACCAGCAGGGCGGTCAGCGGCGCGGTGAGCGGCGCGGGTTGCGGGGTCAGCCAGAGCGCGGCGGCATAGGCGATGACGGCCGCGGCCGTCGACCGGATCGTCTGCGCGGCGGCCGGTTCCGTGGTCCACCGGACCAGCTTGACCATGGGTTCTGGTACGTCGGGCATCTGGTGCCCTTTCCCGCTCTCGGTGATTCGAGTCCCCGCCGATCCGGGTTCCCGGTGTTTTCTCACTGGTCCGGAGCACAGCCTAGGGACGATGCCCGTGCGATCACCGGGACCGCGCTGCGCGGCGCGCCGCGATCTGGCCGGTTGGCGCCGTCGGAGTTATTGACATGGCTACGAGGGGCCGCTGTGATGTGCTTGCTTTCGTTCGAACGCGTTGAATTGTGCGCCATTCACCCCACATGGAGCCGCAGATGCCGCACGAACAGCACACCATCAGACAGCGCCTGGCAGCCTCGGCTGCCTCATTCACCCTGCTCGTCGCCGGGGCCGGCGCCGGGGCGGGGGCGCTGGCACTGACCGCGGCCGCCGCGGTCACCGCGCAGATCGCCACGGCGGGCCCGGCGGCCGCCGTCGACAACGGCCTGGCACTGACACCGCAGATGGGCTTCAACAACTGGAACTCCACCGGCTGCGGGTCGCAGTTCAACGAGGCGATGGTCAAGGGCATCGCCGACCTCTTCGTCTCCTCGGGCCTCAAGGCCGCCGGGTACACCTACGTCAACATGGACGACTGCTGGGCGCTGCCCAGCCGCGACGCCTCGGGCAACCTGGTCGCCGACCCGGCGCGCTTCCCCGGCGGCATCAAGAACGTGGCCGACTACGTGCACTCCAAGGGCCTGAAGTTCGGCCTCTACTCCAGCGCGGGAACCAAGACCTGCAACAGTGCGGGCTTCCCCGGCGGCCTGGGCCACGAGCAGCAGGACGCCAACCTGTGGGCCTCCTGGGGTGTCGACTACCTCAAGTACGACAACTGCAACAACAACGGCGTCGACGCCCAGCAGCGCTACAAGGCGATGGGCGACGCGCTGAAGGCCACCGGGCGGCCGATCCTCTACAGCATCTGCGAGTGGGGCTCCAACCAGCCGTGGAACTGGGCCCCGGCGGTCGGCAACTCCTGGCGCACCACGGGTGACATCAGCGACAACTGGTCGAGCATGATCAACATCGCCCATCAGAACCAGTCGCTGGCGCCGTACGCCAAGCCCGGCGCGTGGAACGACCCGGACATGCTGGAGGTGGGCAACGGCGGGATGACCGACACCGAGTACCGCACCCACTTCAGCCTCTGGTCGCAGATGGCCGCGCCGCTGCTGATCGGCAGCGACATCCGCAGCGCGAGCGCCGCCACCATGACGATCCTGAAGAACACCGACGTGATCGCGGTGGACCAGGACTCGCTGGGCAAGCAGGGCACGGTGGTCTCCAACTCCGGTGGCCTGGTGGTGATGTCCAAGCCGCTGGCGAACGGCGACCGCGCGGTCACGCTGACCAACGAGAACACCTCGGCGAGGACGGTCAGCACCACCGCGCAGGACATCGGCGTCGGCGGCGCGACCTCGTACGCCCTCAAGGACCTGTGGTCGAAGGCGACTTCGAGCACGACCGGGGCGATCAGCGCCTCGGTGCCGGCGCACGGCACCGTGATGTACCGCGTGACGCCGGGCAGCCCGGTGCCGCCGCCGACCGGCCTCGACCAGTTGAGCGACCTGTCGTGGACCTCCGCGGTGAGCGGGTGGGGCCCGGTCGAGCGCGACCACAGCAACGGCGAACAGGCCGCGGGCGACGGGAAGACGCTCACCATCGGCGGCGCCACCTACGCCAAGGGACTCGGCGTCCACGCGTCCAGTGACATCTCGTACTACCTCGGCGGGCTGTGCAGGAACCTGTCGGTCGACGTGGGAGTGGACGACGAGGTGGGCGGCAACGGCTCGGTGGACTTCCAGGTCTACCGGGACGGCACCAAGGTCGCCGACAGCGGGACCCGGACCGGCAACGACGCCGCGGCGCATCTGAGCGCGGACCTCACCGGCGGCGGCACGCTCCGGCTGGTCGTGACGGACGCGGGCGACGGGATGAGCTACGACCACGCCGACTGGGCCGACGCCAAGATGAGCTGCGGCAACGGCCCGTCGGCCGGGACGCACGCCCTCAGCGACCTCAACTGGACGTCGGCGGTGAGCGGTTGGGGCCCGGTCGAGCGCGACCACAGCAACGGCGAACAGGCCGCGGGCGACGGCAGGACGCTCACCATCGGCGGCGCCACCTACGCCAAGGGGCTCGGCGTGCACGCGGCGAGCACCCTCACGTACTACCTGGGCGGCGCCTGCTCGTCGCTCAGCACGGACGTCGGGGTGGACGACGAGTCCACGGCCGGCGGCTCGGTGGACTTCCAGATCTACCGCGACGGCACCAAGGTCGCCGACAGCGGGGTGGTCACCGACAACGACACCGCGCACCACCTCACCGCGGACCTCAGCGGCGGTACGGAACTCAAGCTCGTCGTCACCGACGGCGGTGACGGCAACACCTACGACCACGCCGACTGGGCGGGGCCGGTCCTCAGCTGCTGAGGCGCGGAGAAAGGCACGTCCAGATCCGCGGCTGACTCCCACCGCCGCTCCGGGGCCGATGGCCTGTCCCGGAGCGGCGGTGGTGCGTCCGGGCCGGTCGGAGCCCCCAAGTCGTTGTCAGGGTCGCGTCATACGTCTACAGTGACGCGCGTAGCGCACCCCTCCGCCACCTCCCGCTCCCCCACCACCGGGAGACACGACATGCGACGACGCCGAGCGCGGACCAGCGCCGGATCAGCGCCCGTACCAGACGGTCGTGACGTTGCAGAACGCGCGGATGCCGTCGGCCGCCAGCTCGCGCCCGTAGCCGGAGCGCTTGACGCCGCCGAAGGGCAGCGCCGGGTGCGAGGCGGTCATCCCGTTGAAGAAGACGCCACCGGCCTGCAGATCGCGTACGAAACGCCGCTGCTCGTCCTCGTCGCGGGTCCAGACGTTCGAACTGAGGCCGAACGGGGTGTCGTTGGCGACGTCGACCGCGCTGTCCAGGTCGGGCACCCGGTAGAGGGTGGCCACCGGGCCGAACGCCTCCTCGTGGTGGATGCGCATCGAGCCCTCGATCCCGCTCAGCACGGTCGGCTCGTAGAACCAGCCGGGCGGCAGGGCCTTGGGGCGGCGGGCGCCGCACAGCGCGGTGGCGCCGTGGGAGAGCGCGTCGGCGACGAGCTCCTCCAGATCGGCGCGGCCCTGCTCGGTCGCGATCGGGCCGACGTCGGTGGACTCCATCAGGGGGTCGCCGACCCGCAGCGCGCTCATTGCGCGGGTGAAGCGGTCGGCGAACTCGTCGTACACGTCCTGGTGGACGATGAAGCGCTTGGCGGCGATGCAGGACTGTCCGTTGTTCTGCACCCGGGCGGTGACCGCGGTGGCGACGGCCTTGTCCAGCTCCGCGGCGGCGGACGGCATCACGACGAACGGATCGCTGCCGCCCAGCTCCAGCACGGTCTTCTTCACCTCGTCGCCCGCCACCGACGCCACCGCCCGCCCGGCACCCTCGCTGCCGGTGAGCGTGGCAGCGGCCACCCGCGGATCGCGCAGCACGCTCTCGATGGCGTCCGAGCCGACCAGCAGGGTCTGGAAGCAGCCGTCGGGGAATCCGGCGCGGTGGAAGAGCTCGCCCAGGTAGAGCGCGGTCTGCGGGACGTTGGAGGCGTGCTTGAGCAGCCCGGTGTTGCCCGCCATCAGCGCCGGGGCGGCGAAGCGGACCACCTGCCACAGCGGGAAGTTCCACGGCATCACGGCCAGCACCACGCCCAGCGGGCGGTAGCGGACGTACGCCGCCCCGGCGCCGGAGTCCGCGATGTCGGCGGTGGCCGGGTGCTCGTCGGCCAGCAGCCGCTCGGCGTTGGCGGCGTACCAGCGCATGGCCTTGGCGCACTTGGCGGCCTCCGCGCGAGCGGCGACCAGCGTTTTGCCCATCTCCGTCGTCATGGTGTGCGCGATCTCGTCCTGCTCCTTGTCGAGCAGGTCCGCGGCGGCGTTCAGCAGGTCCGCCCGGGTGGCGAAGTCCGTGGTGCGGTAGGTGCGGAATGCGCTCTCCGCCCGTTCGAGACGGATCTCGATCTCCGCGGCGTCGATCGGGTCGAACGTCCGGAGGGTCTCACCAGTCGCGGGATTGACGGTAGCGATGGGCATGGGATCACTCCTCGTAGCGGGCAGACTGCGGCCACCGTTCCATCCTGCCGCGCGCCACCCAGGCGCGCGACAGCTGCGGTCCGCGGGCGGACCGGGCACGGCTCCCCCACCGGCACATCTGTCGGATGCCCCCTTCTTCGGATCCGACCCAAAGCGTTCACCCAACCGTCACGCGTGCCACACCGGCCACCGGTTCTACGCGCGCAGAATCATCTCCCGCACCCCCACTCACCGCCCCCCACCCGGAGGTTGACGGATGCTTGGCTCCCGTACGTCCCGCAGTCGCGTGCTGATCGGCGCGACCGCCGCCCTGGGCACCCTCGCCCTGGGTGTCGCCGCCCTCTCGACCGGTAACGCCCAGGCGGCCCCGGCTCCGGCGGCCGCGCCCGCCGCGGCGACCACGCACCACGTGCTCTTCGACAACACCAAGGCCGAGACCGCGGGCAACGCCGACTGGATCATCAGCACCAGCCAGCCCGACCCGCTCGGCCAGAACTCCGCCCCCACCAAGGAGACCGACTGGACCGGCGCCTTCTCCGCCTGGGGTGTGGCGCTGCAGAAGTCCGGCGGCTACGTGCTGGACACCCTGCCCTCCGGCCGGACGATCACCTACGGCGACTCGTCCAACGCGCAGGACCTCAGCAAGTTCGACACCTTCGTGCTGCCCGAGCCCAACGTGAAGCTCAGCGCCGCGGAGAAGACCGCGGTGATGAAGTTCGTGCAGAACGGCGGCGGCCTGTTCCTGATCAGCGACCACAACAACAGCGACCGCAACAACGACGGTTGCGACTCGCCGTGTGTCATCAACGACCTGCTGACCAGCAACGGGGTCGACAACACCGACCCGTTCGGCTTCTCCGTCGACCTGCTGGACATCAGCACCGACAACCCGCGGGCGATCAGCGACGCGTCCGACCCGGTGCTGCACGGCCCGTTCGGTACGGTCACCGGCAGCATCCTGCGCGACGGCACGACCTTCACCCTCAAGCCCGCCGACAACCCGAACGTCAAGGGCCTGCTCTACCACACCGGTTCGTCCGGCAACACGGGCGCGTTCTTCGCCACCAGCACCTTCGGCAGCGGGCGGGTCGCCATCTGGGGTGACAGCTCCCCGGCCGACGACGGCACCGGCCAGTCCGGGAACACGCTCTTCAACGGCTGGGACGACCCGGCGGGCACCGACGCGGCCCTCGCGCTCAACGCCACTGCGTGGCTGGCCGGTTCGGGCTCCGGCGGGACGACCACGGGCGGCACCACGACCGGCGGCACCACCACGGGCGGGACGACGACCGGCGGGACCACCGGCGGTGGCGGCACCTGCACCGGCGGCCAGCTGCTGGCCAACCCCGGCTTCGAGTCCGGCTCCTCGTCGTGGTCGGCCTCCAGCGGCGTCATCAACAACGACAGCTCCGAGCCGGCGCACAGCGGCTCGTACAAGGCGTGGCTGGACGGCTACGGCACGGCCACCACGGACACCCTCTCGCAGTCGGTCGCGATCCCGTCCGGCTGCTCGGCGAGCCTGTCCTTCTACCTGCACGTCGACACCGCGGAGACCAGCACCACGACCGCCTACGACACGCTCAAGGCGCAGGTGCTGAACTCCTCGGGCACGGTGCTCGGCACCCTGGCCACGTACTCCAACCTCAACGCGGGCAGCGGCTACACCCAGCGCTCCTTCGACCTGAGCGCGTACGCGGGCCAGACGGTCACGGTGAAGTTCACCGGCGTCGAGGGCTCGAAGCTGCAGACGTCCTTCGTCATCGACGACACGGCGCTGACCGTGAGTTGAGCAAGGCACGGCGTACGACGCGGGCGGCCGGGGCGTGTGTGCCTCAGCCGCCCGCGGCGTTCGCGGACCCGGCGAGCGCCGCGGTCCCCTCCCCGGGGGCGAACTCGCACCACACCGCCTTGCCGTCGCCGCGCGGCTCCACGCCCCAGCGGGCGGCCAGCGCGTCGATCATCAGCAGTCCGCGGCCCGAGGTGGCCGCCTCGCCCGGGGAGCGGCGGCGCGGCCAGACGCTGGAGCGGTCCTGCACCGACAGCCGTACCCGCCGCACCGGCTCCGGCAGCACCTCCAGGGTGAGGACGGCGCCGGACTCGGTGTGCAGCAGGACGTTGACCAGCAGTTCGCCCGCCGCCAGCTCGACGTCGTCGGCGAGTTCCGACATGCCCCAGTCGGAGAGCGCTTGCCGGAGCGCGGAGCGGGCGTCGGCCAGGCCCTCGGGGTCGGCCTGGTGGACGTAGCTGTGCATCCGCGGGGCCCGTGAGGTGCCGGGGTCGGGGGCCCGGCGCACGATCAGCAGCGCCACGTCGTCGTTGGAGCCCCAGCGCTCCCAGAGGCTGTCGGCGAGGTGGTCGGCGAGCGCCTCGGCGCCGCCGGGCCCCGAGTGCACCGCCTCGGCCAGCGCCTCCATGCCGATGGTGATGTCGAGGTCGCGCTCCTCGACCAGCCCGTCGGTGCAGAACACCAGGGTCTCGCCGGGCACCAGGTCCAGCCGGGTCTCGGGGAACTCGTGCAGGTCGAGCGCGGTGGCCAGGCCCAGCGGCAGCCCGCCGCGTACGTTGGGCCAGCCGGTGCGGCCGTCGGTGTGCCGCACCAGCGGTCCCAGATGGCCGGCGCGGGCCACCCAGGCGTTGCCGGTGGCGAGGTCGAGCTGCGCGTAGGCGCAGGTGGCGAAGCGTTCGGTGTCCAGCTCCGCGAGGAAGCGGGAGGCACGGGCCAGCACCGTGGACGGCGGATGGCCCTCGGCGGCGTAGGCGCGCAGGGCGATCCTGAGCTGGCCCATCACGGCGGCGGCGTGGGTGTCGTGGCCCTGGACGTCGCCGACGACCAGGCCGACCCGGTTCTGCGGCAGCGCGACCACGTCGTACCAGTCGCCGCCGACCTCCCGGCCGCTCCACGCGGAGTGGTAGCGCACCGCGATCTCGACGTCGTCGAAGCGCGGGATGTGCCGGGGCAGCATCGCGGCCTGCAGTCCGGTGGCGAACTCCCGCTCCTGGTCGAAGAGGATCGCGCGCTGCAGCGACTGGGCGAGGATGCCCGCGAGCGCCGCGTACAGCTCGCGGTCCTCGCGGCTGAACTGCTCCCGGCTGCGGTAGAAGAGCGCGAGCCCGCCGATCGAGCGGGCCTGGGCGATCAGCGGCAGGAAGGCGGCCGCGTCGAGGTCGGCCTTGCCGAGGTAGGGCCGGATCAGCGGAAAGCGCTCTCCCAGCTCTGTGAACGAGGTCGTGAACCGCGGCTGCTGGGTCGTGACGGCCTCGGCGAGCGGCAACGACTCGTCCAGCCGCCGCAGTTGCAGCCCCTCGTAGCGGACCATGCTGTCGCCGCTCATGGCGACCATGCGGATGTTGCCGCCCTCCACCAGGCCCAGGGTGAGGCCGTCGGCGCCGAAGCGCTCCAGGCCGCCCGCGCCGGTGAGCACCGCGATGACGTCGTCCACGGTCACGGCGTGGGAGAGCGCCTCGGTGGCGCGGCGGACGATCGTGGACAGGGTGCGGCGCTCGGGAACGGCCCGGGGGACGGTGGTCGCCATCGGGATCTGGTCCAGCTCGTCGGTGGCGTTCCTGACGATGCCGACGACCCGGTAGGCGTTGCCCAGCTCATTGCGCAGGATCGTGCCCTGGGTGTGGGTCCACTGCTTGACGCCGTCGCGCCGGGTGACCTGGAAGTAGCCGCCGTAGCTGCGGCGGCCGGACTGCAGCGCCTTGCGCAGGGCCGCGTCGAGCCGGGCGCCCTCCTCGGGCGTCACCCGCAGCACCAGCGAGTCGGGGCGGCGGTCGAACTCCTCGGGCCGCAGGTCGAAGACCTCGAGCCCGGCCTCGTCGAGGTCGAAGGTGCCCTGGTCGAGGTCCCAGTCGAAGCTGCCCATGCCGTTCATGGCCAGCCGCTCCCCCGGCCCGATCACCGGTTCCCTCGATCGGCCGCTCTGCAGGCCCACCCGGGGGTCGTAACCCACCCGGACCGGGCGGTCGCGTCCGGTCATGCACAACTCCGGGGGCGCGAGACGGTCATCCGACCACCTTGGAGGCTTCGTCCCAGTTTGTCGACATGAAGGCCATTATCCACCGGTACGCTGGTACGGGAGGGGCGGAAATGATGCCGACGACGCCCGTGCGCCGCCGCGTGCAGCGGTGCGGCCACGAGGGATCAGCGCTCACCGGCGCGGCCGGTGGGGGCCAGCACCGCGAGGACGACGAGGCCCTGCCGTTCGGGACCGGGCGCCGCGTCGACGGCCGGGAAGCGGTCGACGAGCGCGTCGAAGACCCGGTACGCACTGCACTCGTCACGGGCGGTGATCAGCACGTGCACCAGACCTGGTTCCTCGAGGCGTTCCCATGCGTCGGTCATCGCCGCTCCTTCCGGCAGGGTTCAGTTGAGGGCACAGACAGCCGCGGCGGGCGCACAGTTGCGGGTGGGTGCCCGGTTCACTCCGACGGGAGCGCGCGCGGGGGGCGTGCGGCATGGGCGCGCGATGAACGGGTACGAGTCGTGTCCAGCCGCGGGAACGGACCCGCCGTCCCCGCCTGTCTCCCAGGGAGCAGCGATGACCAGCCCTTATCCCGATCCGTTCCCGGCGCCGCCGGATCCGGGGCGGCCCGACCCCGCGCCCGGGCCCGATCCGGGCCCGTCGCCGGTGCCGCGCCCGGTCCCCGGTCCCGCGCCCGATCCGGTGCCGACACCGCCGGGCCCCGAGCCGTCGCCGCCCTCGCCGGCGCCCGACCCGATTCCGCCCACCCCCGAGCCGAGCCCGCAGCCGGCCCCGCCCGCGCCGCCGCTCTACTGAGCGGCCGCCGCTGTACCGAAGGGCCACCGCCTTGCTGAAGGGCCGCCGCTCTACTGAGCGGTAGCGCGGAGAGCGCCGTACTGTCACCCATGCGCAGGCGCGGAGCAGGAACGTTATTGTGCCGCCTCGGGCTCCACCGCGGGCAGCAACCGCGGAACGGACCCGGAGGCGGGCCCTCCACTGCTACCAAACAGGGGACGTCCGACGGACCGTCACCTGACGCACGGCCGCCGGACCCACGACTCCTGGGCGGGCAGGCCCTCTTGGCGGGGGCACCCATGATCCCGCACCCTGTTGTGCGCGAGTTTTCTCGGGTGGGGATGATTCTGCAGTGGCGTGAGGGAAAACCGGTGATGGGCATGGATGACGACAGAACAGCGCGGGACCCGCGGGGCGGGCGGCCGATACTCCTCGACGACGCGCCGACGGCGGTGGCCGTTCCGCTCTCCGCGACCGGCGGCGAGCCGCCGGATGTGATCGACGTGGTGTTCCCCGCCACGGAGGACGGCCGCCTGGTCGTCCGGGCGCACGGACGCGACAACCGCCGCGAGCGCCTGCACGAACGGCCGCTGGTGCTGGGCGGCTTGGCCGTCGCGGTGGTGGCGCTGGCGGCGGCCGTGGCCTGGCAGGCGTGGCCGCGGTCGAGCGCGCCCGACCCGGTGGACCGGCGGGTGCCCGTACCGGCGACCGCGCAGCCGCTGGGGGGGACGCGGCCGGTGGCCGGCGCGCTGCCGCCCGGTTCCCCGCACGGGATGCGGCGGCCCGCCGCCGGGCACGGGGCGTCCGGGACACCGGTGGCGGAACCGGCGCTGACGTCGGCACCGGGTACGGACGCGGGCGATGGGTCCGCCGCGCCGACGCCCTCCGCGACCGGTGCTCCCGGCACGCCCGGTGCTCCCGGCGACACGCCGGGCACCGCGCCCGCCGCGCCCCGCACGCTGCGCGCGGGCGACAGCGGACCTGATGTCACCACGCTGCAACGCCTGCTGTTCGGCCAGGGGTTCACCTATGTGTCGACCACGGGTGTCTACGACGCGGCGACCGTGCGCGGCGTGACGCAGGCGCAGCGGGACCGCGGGCTGACCTGCGACCCCTCGGGTGTGTACGGGCCGTGCACACGGGCCGCACTCACTTCCTGAATCACACACTTCCCTGCGGCCACCGGCATATCGCCGTACTCCCGTATCCCCATTTCCCCGCGGGCCGCATCGCGGCCCGATCATATGCCGAGACGATCGTATCGAGTGGTATTCCGAACGCGAGCGCGATCAATTGTCGTCACCGTGAAGACAATCGCACATTCGGCCGAGTATTCATCATTTAGCGTGATGATCTACTCGTGCCGCGCTCATGACATTCACAGAAAGCGCAGGTAGAAGCGGTAGCGAGGGCGGCGCAATTCACTGTGCGCCCCATCCGCACCTCACACCTCCCCCGAATGGTCACGGATTCTCCGCACTGTGCCCCACCATGGTCCCCGGAAAAGCGGCCGGGAATCGGCCGTCGACAGTGGGAGGGCGCTGTGCCGAATTCGGCGCGCCTTCCGGGGGAGGTAGGACTTATGGGCAGAGCATTGCGCTCCGGCGCCGTCGCCAGTGCGGCGGCGCTGGTGGCTCTCGCGGTGTCCCCGGTCGCGGCGGGCGCCGCGACCGCACCGCGGATCGACCTTCGTGTGCTGGTCGTCGACGACGGCCAGCCGGCCACGCAGGCGATCACCGCGGAACTGGACGGCGCGGGGACGCCGTACACCACCGTGCGGCTCGCCGACGCCGGCCGGCCGGTGATCGACGCGGCGTTCCTCAGCGACACCGTCTCGGGACGGCCGCGGGCCAAGTTCCAGGCGGTGGTACTGCCGAACGACAACCCGTTCGGCGCCGGTTCCGCCGAGATGGCGGCGCTGGCCACGTACGAGGCGCAGTTCAACATCCGGCAGGTGGACGCGTACACCTACGCGCGCCCCGACGTCGGCCTCAACTACGCGCAGAATCCCGGGTACATCGGCTCCCTGGACGGGACGACCGGGCAGGTGACCGCGCAGGGTGCGGCGGGCACCTTCGGATATCTGCGCGGCGCGGTGCCGTTTGAGGACAACTCGCCGACGGTGTCGGAGAGTTACGGCTTCCTGGCGACGCCGCTCGCCACCCAGGCGGCCGGGGCCGACTTCACGCCGCTGGTGGACGCGCCGATCCCCGGTACCGACTCGCGCGGGGTGCTCGTCGGCCAGTACACGCACGACGGCCGCAGCGAACTGGTGATGACCTTCGTCTACAACCAGTACCAGGAGCAGTTCCGGCTGCTGGCCCGCGGCATCGTGGAGTGGATGACCCAGGGCATCCACCTGGGCGCCGACCGGAACTACTTCGAGGTGCAGGTCGACGACGTCTTCCTCGCCGACGACCGCTGGGACACCGCGCTCAACTGCACTCCGGGCGACGTGGACTGCGCCCCCGGCGGCGGCGACGACCCGAACCCGATCCGGATGACGGCGGCCGACGCGCAGTACGCCAGGCAGTGGTCGCAGGCGCACGGCCTGACCTTCGACTTCGTCTTCAACGGCGGTGGCAGCGAGGACTGGAAAGCGGACCACTCGGTGACCACCGACCCGCTGGCGCAGCAGCTCGTCGCGGACAAGAACACCTACCGCTGGGTCAACCACACCTATCTGCACCCGTTCCTGGGCTGCGTGCAGGACGTCACCGTGGTGCCGTGGCGCTGCGAGACGGACGCGGCCGGCAACACGCAGTGGGTCAGCAAGGCGGACATCACCGCGGCGGTCAAGGACAACAGGACCTGGGCCGCCTCCCACGGACTGTCTCTGAACAACACCGAGTTGGTGACCGGTGAGCACTCCGGGCTCGTCACGCTGCCGCAGCAGCCCACCGACAACCCCAACCTGGCCCCGGCCCTGTCGTCGCTGGGCGTGAAGTACCTGGCGAGCGACAACTCCCGTGAGCCGCAGCAGCGGCAGGTCGGTCCGGCGCTGACGGTCCCGCGCTTCCCGATGAACGTCTTCTACAACGCAGGGACGGCCGCGGAGGAGACCGACGAGTACAACTACATCTACACCAGCGCCGCGGACGGCGGCAGCGGGGTGTGCGAGGGCTCGGCGACCTCCACCTGCCTGCCCGCGCCGCTGGACACCGGCACCGGCTACGCGTCGTACATCGTGCCGCTGGAGGCCAGGATCGACCTGGGGCACGTGCTGGGCAACAACCCGCGGCCGCACTTCATGCACCAGTCCAACCTGGCTGAGGAGCGGATCGCCTACCCGGTGCTGGAGCGCATCCTCGGCGACTACGCGGCGCTGTTCGCGGCCAGTACCCCGACGGTGAACCTGCGCACCGCGGACATCGCCACCGAGTTGCAGCGCCGTACGGCCTGGGACAACGCCGTGAAGTCCGGCGCGGTCACGGCGTACCGGATCGGGAACGCCGTCACCATCACCTCGCCGAGCGGCACCCAGGTGACCGCGACGATGCCCACCGGGACACGGCAGGCCCAGGTGCTGGGGACCACGGCCTTCGGCAGCGCCTACGCGGGCGCGCTCTCCGGCTGGACGCAGCCGGGGCTGCTGCAGACGAGCGTCACGCTCACCGTGCCGAGCGGGGCGGTCCCGCTGACGGCGACCACCACGGTGAAGACCGTCACCGCGGCGAAGGTACGGCCGTCCGCCAAGCGGCTGCCGGTACCGAGCGGTGTGGCGAAGGCCCAGCCGTACGGGCCGGGCGCCAGGCGCTGACCGGCGGGGGTGCGGGCGGGGCGGCCGACGCCGCGCCCGCACCCCGGCGACGCGACATCCAGGCAGCGGGGGACAACTGTCCAGGGGTCAGGGGGACTTCATCTTCATGCACGCAATCATCGGCGAGCAGCCGCCGTCGCGCACCGCGCAGGTGACGCTGCTGACCGAAGGCACGTACCCGCACAGCGCGGGCGGGGTGAGTGTCTGGTGCGACCAGCTCGTCCAGGGAATGCCGGACGTCGGCTTCCGGGTCGTGGCGGTCACCGGCACCGGCCGTGAGAAGTCGGTGTGGCGGCTGCCGCCGAACGTCTCGGGTCTCGACGTGGTGCCGCTGTGGGGCGCCACGCCCGAGGGCAGGGAGCCGCGCGGACGCGACCGCCGGGCGTTCCTGGCGACCTGGGAACGCTTCCTGCTCGCGCTGCTGCACGAGGAGGGCCAGGACACCCAGCCGCGGGAGCGCTTCGGGACCGAGCTGTACGCGCTGGCCCGGTGGGCCGACAGCGGCACGCTCTCGGCCGGCCTGCGTTCGGAGGCCGCGTTACGCACCCTGGCCCGGCTGTGGGCCAGGCCGGGCACCACCGTGGCGGCGGCCGCGCCCACCCAGGCCGACGCGCTCAGCGGCACCGACCTGCTGGAGCACCTGCTGCGCCCGCTGGCCGCGGCCCCGCCGCCCGGCGGTGTCTCGCACGCCGTCAGCGGCGGGCTCGCCACCCTGCCGGGACTGGTGGCGCACGAGCGGCACGGCACCCCGCTGCTGCTCACCGAGCACGGCGTCTACCAGCGCGAGCGGTATCTCGGCTACCGCACGGGACCGTTCCGCTGGCCGGTGAAGGCGCTGATGCTGGGCTTCTTCCGGCTGCTGTCCGGTGAGACGTACCGCAACAGCGCGCTGATCACCCCGGGCAACCGCTACAACCGCCGCTGGGAGGAGTACGGCGGCGCCGAGCCCGAGCGGATCCGCACCGTCTACAACGGGGTCGACCCGGGTGCCTTCCCGATGGCCGGGCCGGAACCCGAGGTGCCGACGCTGGCCTGGGCCGGGCGGATCGACCCGATCAAGGACCTGGAGACGCTGATCCGCGCGTTCGCACTGGTCAGAGCCGAGATACCGGCGGCCAGGCTGCGGATCTTCGGCGGCACACCGCGCGGCGGCGAGGAGTACCGGGAGCGGTGCGTGGCGCTGGCCGAGGCGGTCGGCGCGGGCGACGCGGTCACCTTCGAGGGCCGCGTCGACGACATCCGTACCGCGTACGCCGCCGGGCAGGTGGTGATGCTCTCCAGCATCAGCGAGGGTTTCCCCTTCACGCTCATCGAGGCGATGTCGTGCGGGCGTTGCACGGTCTCGACCGATGTGGGCGGGGTCCGCGAGGCGGTCGGCGACACCGGTCTGGTGGTCAGGCCGCGCGATCCGCGGGCGATGGCGGACGCCGCGCTGGAGTTGCTGCGCGACCCCGAGCGGCGGGCGAAGCTGGGCTGGGAGGCCCGGCTGCGGGTCATCGACCAGTTCACTCTGCGGCAGACGATCGACGCCTTCCGCGGCATCTACCACGGCCTCACGGCGGTCGAGGAGCAGTCCGCACGGCTCTACGGCGGGGTCACCTGGATGTCCCGGATCCGCCGCACGGACACGGCTGCTGACGACACGTCAGCCGCGGTGGCGGCGGGTGACGGCCGGTGAGCGGGCCCCTGTCCCTGGTCGGCGCCGGGGGTGAGACGGGTGGTACGGCGAGCGATACGGCCGGGGTTGCGGCGGCCGGGGGCGTCTCGGCGGCGCTCCCCCGGCTGTCGGGGCGTCGCAGGGCGCCGTCGTGGGCGGTCACCGACCCGGTCGCCGAGCTGGCCGAGCGGCTCAACGGGCCTTGCGCGGCGGCCGTCCACCCGGACGAGATCGCGGCCGTCCTGGAGTCCGAGGGACTCACCGAGGAGCAGCTCACCGGGGTCTACGGCCATCCCGACATCTTCTCGCTGGCCCGCGAGTTGTTCGCGATCGTGCCGCGCGCCTTCCCCGAACCGGAGCCCGGGGACGACCCGTGGCGGGCGGACGTGTCGCGCTGTGTGCTGCGCGGCCTGACCTTCGCGCTGCCGGGTGTGGCCTATGTGCTCGGTGGGCGCTGGGCGGGCGGCGGTGGCGGGCCGTTCGGCGTCTCGCGGGCGGTCGCCGCGTGGGGCGCGGCGGCGCTGGTCGGCTGGGGCTGGAACCAGGGGCTCGCCCACCGGGCCCATCTCCACCTGCTGCTGCACCACCCCAGGACCGCCGTCCGCTGCCTGCTGTCCGGGGCGGCAGCGGGGGCGCTGCTCGCCACCCTCGCGGCGGCGGCCGTCGCGGGCCCCTCCCGGCTGCCCGCCCTGGCCTTCGCGGCCGGTCAGTCGCTCTATGTGGCCGCCGCCACCGTGCTGTTGGTGCTCGGCCGGGAGCGCTCGCTGCTCCACGTCCTGGCGCCGCTGTCGGTGGCCGTCCTCGCCGGAGCCAGCGCCCTCCCCTCACCCGCCGTCGCCGCCCTGCTCGCCGCCACGGTGGCCGCCGCGACCACCGCGGCCGTGACCACGGCGCTCCGCGCGGTCCCCGCCGACGACGCCACGCCCGAGGGCGGCAGCCCGCGGCGCGGCTGGCGGGCGCTGCGGCGGCCCAGGAATGCCAACGGCACTCCGGACGGCGGCGCGCACACCGGTACAGGCGGCGGTACCGACGGCGGCGCGCGGCGCGCATGGCGGGCGCTGCGACGGCGCAGGCAAGCTCCCGACGGTGACGCCCACGCCGGTACAGACAGCGACGAGACGCTGTCGCCGTATCTGTCGCTGCCGCACGGGCTGGCCGGGCTCGCCGGCGGCGGGCTGGTGGTGGCCGCCGCGCTGGCCGGGGAGTTCGTGGCCGCGCTCACCGTCAGCATGGGGGTGGCCGAGTGGCTGCTCTACCGGTTCCGCAGCCGGTCGCTGCGGGCGCTGCGCAGGACCGGGGTGCGGGAGCGGCTGCTGCGCCGGGCCTGGCCGGTGCTGGTCGCGTGCCTGCTCGGATACGCGGCGGCGCTCGCCGCGCTGGCGGGCGCCGAGGCGCTGCTGGTGCCCGGCGCGCCCGCCTGGGACACCCCGCACCTCGGTGTACTGCTGGCGCTCGGCGCCACGCTCTGGCTGGCACTGCTGCTGCAGTCCTGCGGCCGCCCCTGGACCGGCACCTGTGTGCTCGGTACGGCGGCGGTGACCGCCGTCGTCCTGCTGGCGGCGCACACCGCGCCCCCCGGCACGGTGCTCGTCGAGGTCTGCGCCGCCGCCGCGACCGTCCTGCTCGGGGTGGCCACGGCGCTGACGGGACGGGTGACCACCCACCGCTGACCGGCCGCTGCGCTCCTCCCCCGCGTCACTTTCCTTCCCCGTACGTCAACTCATCACCTTTCCAAGGAGATTCACCATGTCCACCGAGACACCCGTGGCCGTCACCGGCGCGGAGGGCTTCATCGGCTCGCATCTGGTCCAGGCGCTGATCGCCTCGGGCCGCCGGGTGCGCGCGATGGTGCAGTACAACTCGTTCGCGTCGCACGGCTGGCTGGAGCTGCTCTCCGCCGACGAACTCGCCCAGGTCGAGGTGGTGCTCGGCGATGTCCGCGACCCGGGCTCCGTACGGCAGTTGGTGGCGGGCAGCGACACCGTCTACCACCTGGCCGCGCTGATCGCGATCCCGTACTCGTACCGCGCGCCCCGCAGCTACGTCGACACCAATGTCGGCGGCACCCTCAACGTTCTGGAGGCGGTACGGGAGTACGGCATCCCGCGGCTGGTGCACACCTCGACGAGCGAGACGTACGGCACCGCGCAGACCGTACCGATCAGCGAGGACCACCCGATCTCCACCCAGTCGCCGTACTCGGCATCGAAGGCGGGCGGGGACCGGCTGGCGGACGCCTACCACGCCAGCTTCGGTACGCCCGTGGTGACGCTGCGGCCGTTCAACACCTTCGGGCCGCGGCAGTCGATGCGGGCCGTCATCCCCACGGTGATCGGCCAGGTCGCGGGCGGCGCGACGGAGGTGACGCTGGGCGATCTGCGGCCGACCCGGGACTTCAACTACGTGGCCGACACCGCGGCGGCGTTCCTGGCGGTCGGCACCGCGCCCGCCGAGCAGGTCGTCGGCCGCACCTTCAACGCCGGTACCGGCGGCGAGATCTCCGTCGGCGACCTGGTGCACCTGATCGGGAAGCTGATGGAGACCGACCTGGCCGTACGGGAGGACCCGCGGCGTCTGCGGCCGTCGGGTTCCGAGGTGATGCGGCTGGTCTGCGACGCCTCACGGCTGCGGGCGGCCACCGGCTGGGCCCCCACGCACAGCCTGGAGGAAGGGCTGCGGCGCACCATCGACTTCTTCCGCGACCCCGCGCACCTGGCCCGCTACAAGACCACCGACTACAACGTCTGACCCGCAGCACACACCCACCCACCACCCATCACCGCGCATCGACCGCAGGGGGGCACCACCATGCACGCAGTCATTCTCGCCGGGGGCAAGGGCGTACGGCTCCGGCCCTACACCACCGCGCTGCCCAAGCCGCTCGTACCGATCGGCGACAGCCACGCGATCCTGGAGATCGTGCTCCGCCAGCTCGCCGGATCCGGCTTCCGGCGCTGCACCCTGGCCATCGGCCATCTCGGCAACATCATCCGCGCCTACGTCGGCGACGGCTCCCAGTGGGGCATGGAGGTCGACTACGTCACCGAGGACAGCCCGCTGGGCACCATGGGCCCGTTGCTCACCATGCTCGGCCAACTCCCCGAGCACTTCCTGGTGATGAACGGCGACGTGCTCACCGACCTCGACTTCGCCGACGTGCTCCACACCCACCAGGGGTCCGGCGCACCGCTCACCGTCTCCACGTACGCCCGTACGGTCAGCATCGACTTCGGGGTGCTCACCACCGACGAGGGCGAGGTGGTGGCGTTCACCGAGAAGCCCAGCGTCGACTACCGCGTCTCGATGGGCGTGTACGGCGTCTCCCGCAACACGCTCGACCGCTACACCCCCGGCCTGCCCCTGGGCTTCGACGAGGTCGTGCTCGATCTGCTCTCCGCGGGCAACCCGCCGCGCGCCTACGACTTCGACGGCTACTGGCTCGACATCGGGCGGCCCGACGACTACGACCGCGCCAACGCCGAGTTCGGTAGCCGCCGCGAGCTGCTGCTCAAGGGGGCGTGACACCGGATGCACGTCTTCGACGCAAGCGAGGACCGCGACGGTGGCGGCTTCGTGGAACCCGCCGGTGACGCCGGTCTGGCGCCCACCCGGGTCCTCGTCCTCGGCAGCGGCGGCTTCCTCGGTGAACCGGTGACCGCCGTGCTGGGCGCGCTGGCCGGTGTGCGGTTGCTGCGCGGCGGCCGCTCGGCCGGGCACGACCTGACCGCCGACCTGGCGACGGTGCCGGTCAGGACGCTCGCCTCGGCGCTGGCCGCGCTCGCGCCGGACGCCGTCGTCAACTGCACGGGGATGGTGGCCGGTGCGCCCACCGAGCTGTGCGCGGCGAACGCCCGCGGGCCCGCCGCACTGTGCGAGGCGATGGCGCTCGCCACGCCCAACGCCCGCCTGGTGCACCTGGGTTCGGCGGGCGAGTACGGTGCCACGGAGGTCGGGAATCCGCTCTCCGAGTCCTCGCCGACCCGGCCCACGGGTGTGTACGGGGCCTCGAAGCTGACCGGCACCCTCGCGGTGGCGGGTTCCGGGCTGGACGCGGTGGCCCTGCGGGTCTTCAACCCGGTCGGCGCGGGCGCCCCGGTCGCCGGGCTGCCCGGCCGGCTGGCCGCCGCGATCCGCGACACCCCGCGGGACGGCGTGGTGCGCACCGGCAGCCTCGCCGCGTACCGCGACTTCGTCGACACCACCGACGTGGCGGACGCGGTGGCGCTGGCCGTCACCGCTCCCGGCCCGCTGCCGCCGATCGTCAACATCGGCTCGGGGCAGGCGACCCGGGTCCGCGCGCTGGCCCGTGAACTGGCCGAGGTGAGCGGCTTCCGCGGGCGGATCGAGGAGTCGGGGCAGGGTTCGGAGCGCTCGGCCGAGGTGTCCTGGCACCGGGCGGACATCGCTCTGGCGGCGTCCGCGCTGGGCTGGCGCCCCACCCGTACCCTGCGTGACGCGCTCACCGCGCTGTGGCGTGCGGTCCCGGCCCGTACCGCCGCACCCGTCGCACCGGTCGCCGTGGAGCCGCTGGGGACGATCGCGCGGTGAACGGCACGCCCGGCGGACCGGGCACCCGCGGCTCGCTGCTGGTGCCCATGTACGTCCACCCGGCGGTGGCCCCCGCCGGGTGGCGTGCGCTGGAGGCGGCGGCGCCACGGCTGTACGGCGTGGTGCTGAACGCCGCCGACGGGCCGGGCGACCGGCCCGACCCGGTCTACACGGCCGCCGCCGGGCGGCTGCGCGACGCCGGGGTCCGGGTGCTCGGCTATGTCGACACCCGGTACGGCGAGCGGCGGGCGGGCGCCGTCCTGCGCGATGTGCGGCGGCACCGCGCGTGGTACGGCGTCGCCGGGGTGTTCGCCGACCGGGTCGCGTCGGGCGCCGACCGGCTGCCGTACTACCGCCGGCTGGCCCGCGCCGCGCGGCTGTGCGGCGCGCGGACGGTGGTGCTCAACCCGGGGGTGCACCCGGATCCGGGGTACGCGAGGTGCGCGGATCTGCTGGTCACCTTCGAGGGGCGGTGGGCCGACTATCTGGGCGCCACCGTCCCCGCCTGGACCGCCGGGCAGCCGCCCGGCCGCTTCTGCCACCTGGTGTACGAAGTGCCCGGCGGAAACGGCGGCGGGCCCGGCGGGCGGGTCGCCAGGACGGCGGCGGCGCGCGGCGCGGCGGTGCACTGCGCGGTGCCGGGCGGTTTGCCGAATCCCTGGCGAACCGCCCCCGGGCCAACGGATCAGGGGCCATGACCCCTAGGGTGTGTCCTGTGGATCACGAGCGGCCCTTTCGTCCCGCGCGCGTCGCGGCCCTCCTC
The DNA here is from genome assembly GCF_040680795.1 of Streptomyces sp. NPDC051976. Lineage (NCBI taxonomy): Bacteria > Bacillati > Actinomycetota > Actinomycetes > Kitasatosporales > Streptomycetaceae > Streptomyces > Streptomyces sp. NPDC051976. Next base: position 38,742 of record NZ_JBFAXL010000037.1, on the reverse strand, counting down.
GCGCTGGTCCTCCTGGCCGCCTGTTCGTCGTCCGGGCAGCGGCAGGACGACTCGGCCGCGCCGCGGACCGCGACCGCGGCGCCGACCGCCACCGGCCCGGCGCCCACGACCCGCGCCGCGGTCCCCGGCGCCGCGCGGCCCACCCCCAGCCCGTCAGCCGCTGCCACCAACGGGCCCGCCGCGCACGCCCGTTGGCACCCGCGGGCGGGCACACCCTGGCAGTGGCAGCTCAGCGGCACCGTCGACACCACCGTGGACGTACCCGTCTACGACATCGACGGCTTCGAGAACAGCGCCGCCGTGGTGCGCCGGTTGCACGCGGCGGGCCGCAAGGTGATCTGCTACGTCAACGCCGGTGCCTGGGAGTCGTTCCGGCCGGACGCGAAGGCGTTCCCGGCCGCGCTGATGGGCAAGGGTGACGGCTGGAACGGTGAACGCTGGCTCGACATCCGGGCCGTGGGGCGGCTGCGCCCCCTGATGGCCGCGCGTTTCGACATGTGCCGGAGCAAGGGCTTCGACGCGGTGGAGCCCGACCTGCTGGACGGCTACACCAACACCACCGGCTTCCCGCTGACGGCCGCCGACCAGCTCGCGTACAACCGGATGATCGCCACGCTCGCCCATGAGCGCGGCCTGGCGGTCGGGCTGAAGAACGATCTCGACCAAGTGGCGCCGCTGGTCGGGGACTTCGACTTCTCGGTCGACGAGCAGTGCGCGCAGTACGACGAGTGCCCGTCGCTCACGCCCTTCATCGCGGCGGGCAAGCCGGTCTTCCATGTCGAGTACGAGCTGAAGGCCGGTCAGTTCTGTGCCGCGACCCGGCGGTTGGGGTTCAGCTCGATGGTCAAGCATCTGTCGCTCGACGCGTGGCGGCAGCCGTGCTGACGTGGTGGCCGCGCGTGGGCGGTTGAGCGGCGGCCGGGTCGGCCGGGGCGATCGCGGAGGCACCGGGCGGCCCCGACCGACTCGGCCGCCGCTCAACCGGTGAGGCCCCGCGCGACGGCGGCCATGGCGCCCGCGGTGGCCACCGCCAGCACGACCCGCCGGGTCGCGGCGGCGTCGAGCCGCCGGGACAGCGCGGTCCCGGCCACCCAGCCGACGGGCAGCGCGGCGCACAGCCGCCAGTCGAGGGTGGGGCCGCCGAGGGTGGTCAGGGTGGCGGCGTTCAGCAGCAGGCCGAAGACCTGGAGGGTCGCGGTCACGGCGGGCGGCGGCCAGCGGCGGTGCACCGCGTAGAGGGCCGCGGCGGGCCCCGACAGTCCGCCCAGCGCGTTCATCGCGGCGCTGACCGCCCCGACCACACCCGCGCCGAGCGTGCCGCCGAGCCAGCGTGGGCGCAGGTCGCGGACGAGGGCGGCGACGGCGAGCAGGGTGACCACCCCGGCCGCCACCGTGAGGACCCGGGCGTCGGCCCGGTGCACGGCCGCGGCCAGCGGCACCGCGAGCACCATGCCGGGCACGGCGAGCAGCACCGCGTCGCGCCACCGGGCGTGCCGCCGGGCCCGGACCAGCACCAGCGCGCTGATCACGCACGACAGGGTGATGACGGTCCGCACCGCGGCGCCCGGTCCGAGCAGGGCCACCAGCGCGGGGGCGCACACCAGCGCGAAGCCGAACCCCGCCACGGTCTGGGCGGCGGCGCCGACCACGACCGCGGCGAGGGCGAGCAGCATCTGACCTCCTGTCAGAGAGCGGTAACAGCAGGGAGAACGGGGGGGAACGGGGCTCAGATCAGCTTCCACAGATGGTCGGCGCTGCCGTTGTCGGTCCACTGGGTGACCTGGGCGCCGTCCGCCTGCGACATGCCGTCGACCGCGAGCACCTTGCCGGAGCGGACGTTGACGATCTTCGACCAGCCGTCGCCGTTTCCGTTGGCGACGATCCGCCACAGGTGGTCGGGCGTGCCGTTGTCCTGGTACTGCTGGACGTGGGCGCCGTCGTCGGTGCTCTGGTCGTGCACCGCGAGCACCTTGCCGCTGTTGCGGTTGACGATGCGCACGGTGCCGTCGCCGTTGTCGAGCAGGGTCCAGACATGGTCGGCGGTGCCGTTGTCGGTGTACTGGGTGACCTCGGCGCTGTCGGCGAGCGACATGCCCGAAACCGCCAGCACCTTCCCGGAGTTGCGGTTCTGGATGCGGTGCCAGCTGACCGTGGACCGGGCGGGCGGCAGCATCAGCGCGAACATCCCGCCCACCACCGGGCGGTCCTGGAAGCCGCGCTGCGCGGCGCTGGCGACCACGTACCAGTCGCTGAACGGCACGCGCTGCGGTGTGGTGTTGGCGAAGTTGTAGACGCCGTTGACCAGCATGTCCCGGGTGGCGCCGTGGTCGGCGAGCCAGGCCGCGGTCCACACCTCCCAGTCGCCCTTGGTGTAGTCGTTGCGCGGGTCGAGTTCGATGCCGTAGGTGCCCGCGTGCGCGCCGTACCAGGCGGCCTCCTGGGCGGCGACGCCGGTGGGGACCAGGTCGAGGCCGAGCAGCCGGTCGGGGAAGCCGTTGTACTTCAGGCTCCACGTGCCGTCCTGGTCGTAGGCGAGCTTGAGGTGGGTGCCCGAGGAGTCCTGGGCCAGCGTGGTCCACTGGCTGGTGTAGCCGCGGGCGACGGTCGCGTAGCGGGCCGCGTCCGCGGTGCTGCCGTTCGCCGCGGCGATGACGCTCATCGCCCCGATGCCGACGATGCCCTTGAGCGCGAGGTTGGCGCTGTGGGCGATGAACCCGGTGAAGTCGTCGGTCTGGTTCTGGAATCCGGGGTCGAGGGCGTTGGCGGTCAGGTACTCGGCCCACTGCCGCAGGATCGTGTAGTGCGTACGGACGAAGGTGGTGGCCTCGCCCGTGGGCAGCCGCTGGACGAGGGCGGCGGCCATGATGAGCATGTTCGCCGACTCCTCGACGGGCATGTCCTCCTCGTTGCCGTCGTTGTGGCCGTTGGCGTTGGGGTAGCCGGAGCCGAGGTCGTGCTCGGCGAACTCCTTCGGCCAGCCGCCGTGTTCGGGGTAGTCGAGCAGCGGTTCCAGCAGCAGCCGCAGATAACTCGGCGACAGGTAGAGGTAGGCGGGGAAGGCCGGGTAGGTGACGTCGATCGTCGACATGTTGCCGTCGGAGGAGATCTCCTTGAGGAACGCCCAGGGGCTGCCGCCGCGGTCGACGAGTTCGGTGCCCGCGACGGCCTGACGCAGCGCGAGGGCGCAGACGGCGGCGTAGTGCTCGCCGGTCGTGCCGCCGCCCGCCGCGGCCGCCGCGTCACGCTGGATCCGCTGGTCGAGGGAGGTGGCGGCGGCGAGCGCCTCGGCGTGGTCGGCGTCGAACCAGGCCACCATGTCGGTCCAGGAACCCCAGTAGTGGGTCCACCACGGCTGGAGCTGGGCGCCGAGATAGCTGACGGCGGGGGTGCGGACATGGCCGAGGGTGACGGTGAACTCCGGTGAGGAGGCGCCGGCGGCGAGGGTGCCGAAGTCCCGGTTGAGGCCGAGCACCGGCCAGCGGTCGCTGATCGCCCGCGGTTTGGCGGTGTCCACCGAGCCGTCCAGCCGTCCGGTGCCCGCGGAGGCGGCGCGGACCACGGTGTCCTGGCCGATCTGCGCGGTGACCCCGGTGCCGCTCGGGGTGGCGAGCACCACCCTGCCCCAGGACGCCTGGTCGCCGTGCTCCTGCAGCACACCGGGGGTGGCGGGCTGGGCGCTGAGTACGGTCATCCGCCCGGCCTGCTGCATGTCCCAGGTGATGGGGGTGCTGTTGTCGCCGTGCGCCCACTCCCCCGAGACGTCCAGGTGCACGTCGACGGTGTGGGCGCGGCCGTCGCTGCTGGCGGCGCGCACGGTGACGTAGCTGAGCGGTACGGACTGCCGCCGCAGGTTGCCGAGGTCGACGGGTGAGAAGAAGGTGACGGTCAGGGTGACACCGCCACCGGTGAGTGTGTAGACCGAGCGGGTCGCGGTGAGTTGCAGCGAGACCTGCTGCATGGCGGTCAGGATGGGGCCGCCGGGCAGCGCGGGGGCGCCCGCGAAGACATAGGCGGCGCCGTCGATCCTGGCCAGACCGCAGATCGCGGTGATGTGGCCGTTCCAGAAGGTCGGCCAGGTCCCGGCCAGGTTGTCGCCGGGCAGCCAGGTCGACAGATACATGGAGCGGACGGCCAGCGGTACGGCGGGTGGCCGTACGGGTGCGAAGGCCGAGGCGGCGGGCGCGGCGGTGCCCGCCGGGGCCGCGGCGGGGCTCGCGGCGTGCGCGGTGGCGGTGCCCGCGGTGAACAGGCCGCCGGTGGCCGCCGCCGCGGTGAGCGCGCTGGTCCACCGCAGCAGATCACGGCGGCCCGGTCGGGGGGTGGGGGTGTGCTCGGAGGTCACGGTGCGGATTCCGTCCTGGTCAGAGGTGGTGGGGTGCGCAGCGCACAGCGGGGGGTCAGGGCGTTGCGGGGAGGGGAGGTACGGGCGGGCGTACGGGGTCAGACCCACTGCCAGAGGTGGTCGGCGGTGCCGTTGTCGTCGTACTGCACGACATGCGCGCTGTTGGCCGTCGACATCAGGTCCACGCCCATGACCTTGCCGGAGTTCTGGTTGCGGATCCTGAACCAGCCGTCGCCGTTGTCCACGAACTGCCAGAGGTGGTCGGCGGTGCCGTTGTCGTCGTACTGCACGACATGCGCGCTGTTGGCCGTCGACATCAGGTCGACACCCATGACCTTGCCCGAGTTCAGGTTGCGGATCCTGAACCACCCGCCGCCGTTGTCGACCAGCTGCCACAGGTGGTCAGCGGTACCGTTGTCGTCGAACTGCACGACATGCGCGCTGTTCGCCGTCGACATCAGGTCGACACCCATCACCTTGCCCGAGTTGCGGTTGCGGAGCCGCCGGTAGTCGCCGGTGGCGGTCCACTGGTGGCCGTCGGGGGTCGCGGTGGGGAAGGCCGACACGCGCAGCCGGGCGGCGCCCATCGGGATCAGGGTGAGGGTCTCGACGGCGGCGGTGCTGCGGGCCGGACTGGCTTGCAGCGGCTTGACGACATGCTGGCCGTCGGCGGTCCACTCGGCGATCTTGCGGGCGGGCGCCGTGACGCGCAGCGGACTGCCGCCGTGGGTGAAGGGGTTGGCGCCCAGCGACCCGCCGCCCCCGCTGAAGACCGGCGCGCCCGTGTCGAGGGCGAGACCGTAGTTCCAGGGCGTGGTGGCGTGCACCTCGTAGGAGGGGAACTCGGCGTCGCCGGCCACCTGTACGTAGTTCTCCCCGATGCCGAGGGCGTACGTGAGCGGCCCGTGGTCGACCGAGACCGCGCCCTGGTTGGCCGGCCAGGTGCGGACGGTGGTGCGCTGCGGGAGCTGGACGGAGACGGTGTCGCCGCTCTTCCAGGTGCGGTTGACGACGGTGAAGGCGGGGCCCGCGGGGGCGCTGACCGCGGCGCCGTTGACGGTGATCCGCGGGGCGTCGCACCAGCCGGGGACGCGCAGGTAGAGCGGGAAGGCCAGCGCGTGCGGGGTGGTGACCTTCAGGGTGATGGTGTCGGCGAAGGGGTAGTCGGTGGTCTCGTCGATGGTGACGGCGGTGCCGTCGCCCACCTTGGCGGTGACGCTGCTCGGCGCGTACATCGCGGCGGCCAGGCCGTGGTCGGGGGTGGCCAGCCACAGCTCCTCGGTGAAGTACGGCCAGCCCATGCCGTAGTTGTGCGGGCAGCAGCGGTACTGGTCGACGCCGGGCAGATACGCCTGCATGGCGAAGCCGTTCTGGAACTGCCCTTCCGACTTGGGGGTGTTGTCGAGGTCGACGCTGTTGGCGCTGGTGATGTAGTGCACCGCCTTGCCCGCCGGGTCGAGCGCGGCGGGCAGCGAGTTGAAGGCGAGGTCCTCGCAGAGGTCGGCCCACACCGGGTCGCCGGTGATCCGGGTCAGCAGCTGGTGGCTGGCCATGAACTCGACGATCCCGCAGGTCTCGAAGCCCTGCCGCGGGTCGCCGAAGCCGGGCCTGGCGTTCTCGTCCCCGGCGAAGCCGCCGCCGGGGAACTGCCCGTAGGCCGACATCACCGCGGAGTAGTTCTGGTACGCGGCCTGGGTAAGGGCGCTGGACGGCGAGCGCAGCGCGTACTGGGCGGGTTCGCGGAAGCCCTGGGCGATGTTGACGTTGTGCAGTGAGGGCAGGTTGTTCACCCAGTTGGCGCCGTTGGTGTGGATCTTGTCGGCAAGGTCGAGCAGATAGCTCTCGCCGGTGCGGTTGTAGAGCCAGAAGACGCTGTCCAGGCCGTCGCCCCAACGGACCGACACCCAGCTGGAGTTGAAGGCGCCGGGGCCCTGGGCGTTCATGTAGCGGAAGAACCCGGACAGCAGCGGGATGATCCGCGTGTCGCCGCTGTACTCCTGCCAGTTGCGCAGTGCCCAGGTCAGCGGCAGGAACGGCCAGAAGTCGGGGCCGCCGTTCAGTGAGGTGCGCAGGGAAGTCGGGCCGAAGAAGCCGTCGGACTGCCGGGTGGCGACGATGGCGTCCACCCAGCGGCGTACGGCGGCGAGCGCGGTGGCGTCCGCGGTGAGTACGGCGAGGTCGACGTAGCCGCGCAGCCAGTAGGGGACTTCCTCCCAGCCGACGTGGTCCGGGTGGACCCAGCCGGTGTTGTCCATGACGAGGAAGTGCGAGAGGTCGGCGTACCGGCCGCACAGGCCGCTGAGTTGCAGGCGCAGCTGGCCGTCGAGCCAGCCGCGGGCGGTGACGGCGCCGGGCGGCAGCCGGAGGAAGGCGGTGGGGGCGAGGGGTGCGGCGTTGGGGGTGTAGAGACCGCCGCGGGCGGGGGCGACGCGGGCGGTCGCGGCGGTCGCCCGGGGGGAGCCGGGCGACACTGCCGGACCTGTCCGTGGGCCGCCGGGGCGCAGGGGAAGACCTGCGGCGCCGGCCGCGACTGCGGTGCTGACGAAGTGTCTGCGGTTCAGGGGCATAGGGCGGCTCCTGGGGGCCGGGGGCGGGCACGCCGGGGTGCGGAGCCGGCGTGCAACGTTTTCCTTCCAACGTTGGAAAGGTCGATGCCACCCGGAATGACAGCACGCACGGATGGGCATGTCCAGAGCAACGACAGAAGTGGCACTGACGCGTTTGAGCCGTAGCGGGGGCACGCACCTTGCGCTGCGGACCCAATTGAAAATCTTCGTGAACGACCGCTTGTCGGCGTGCTCCCGGCTCTGTATAACGTTGTAAATCCTCTCCCCGCACCACCTCGACGGCTGCCGCCGTCGCGACGAAGGAGTGTCGTGAGCATGTCGATTCACAGAACCCGCCTTCTGGCCGCCGCCGTCCTGCTGGTCGCCACGGCCGCGGGCGCCGCCACCGGCTGCTCCAAGTCCGAGAGCAGCGACAGCGCCGCCCCGTCCAGCTCCGACCAGGCCGCGCAGCAGCAGGTCACCACCTCGGCGACGGACTCCGGCAGCGGCTGCACCCTCACCGCCTACGGCGCCCCGAAGATCGACCTGAAGAACGCGGTCGTCGGGTTCTCGCAGTCGGAGAAGGAGGACAACCCGTTCCGGATCGCGGAGACGCAGTCCATCAAGGACGAAGCCGCCAAGCTCGGCGTGAAGAAGCTGCTCACCACCGACGCGCAGTCCCAACTGCCCAAGCAGATCAGCGACATCCAGGACATGCTCGCGCAAGGAGCCCAGCTCCTCATCGTGGCGCCGCTCAACTCCGACGGCCTGGAGCCGGCGCTGAAGGCCGCCGCGGCCAAGCACGTGCCGGTGATCACCATCGACCGCAAGATCAACGCGACCTCCTGCAAGGACTACGTCACCTTCCTCGGCTCGGACTTCGTCGAACAGGGCAAGCGGGCGGCGGACGCGATGATCAAGGCGACCGGCGGCAAGGGCCAGGTCGCGATCCTGCTGGGCTCGTCGGGCAACAACGTCACCACCGACCGCACCAAGGGCTTCACGGACGAGATCGCCGCCAAGGCGCCCGGGCTGAAGATCGTCGCCCAGCAGACCGGTGAGTTCACCCGGGACAAGGGCCAGCAGGTCATGGAGCAGCTCATCCAGTCCAAGCCCGGCATCACCGCCGTCTACGCGGAGAACGACGAGATGGGCCTCGGCGCGGTCACCGCGCTCAAGAGCGCGGGCAAGAACCCCGGCAAGGACGTCAAGATCGTCTCGGTCGACGGCACCCGCAACGCCGTCCAGGCGATCGTCAACGGCCAGTACAACGCGGTGATCGAGTCCAACCCGCGGTTCGGCCCGCTGGCCTTCGCCACCGCGCAGAAGTTCTACGACGGGACCGCCATCCCGGAGAACGTCATCATCTCCGACCGCGCCTACGACGAGAGCAATGCCAAGGCGTCGGTGGCCGGGGCGTTCTGACGCCACGCCAGGCCCGTAACCCGCCCACGCGCCCGTCCGCGCACCCGCCCCGCACCCCCGCGATCCCGGAAGGCCAGGACCATGGCACCACCCGAAGCCGCAGCGGCGCAGTCGGCGCCGCCCGGCACCCCGAGCCCGCCGCCGGCGGCGGCCGTACTGGAGGCCGTCGGCGTCAGCAAACGCTTCCCCGGCGTGGTGGCGCTCGACGACGTCTCCTTCACCCTGCGCGCGGGCGAGATCCACGCGCTGGTCGGCGAGAACGGCGCGGGCAAGTCGACGCTGATCAAGCTGCTCACCGGCGTCTACCGGCCCGACGACGGCGAGTTGCGGCTGAACGGGAGCCCGGCCTCCTTCCACCGGCCGCACGAGGCGCAGCAGGCGGGTATCTCCGCGATCCACCAGGAGGTGAACCTCGTCCCGCTGATGAGCGTGGCCCGCAACATCTTCCTGGGCCGCGAGCCGAAGAACCGCTTCGGCCTCATCGACTTCCCGCGGATGCACGCCGAGACCGCGCGGCTGCTGCGCGGCTTCGGCGTCACCGCCGACCCGCGCCGCCCGCTGCACACCCTGGGCGTGGGCACCCAGCAGATGGTCGCGCTGGCCCGCGCCGTCTCGGTGCGGGCCTCGGTGGTGGTGATGGACGAGCCGACCTCGTCGCTGGAACCGCGCGAGGTCGACACCCTCTTCCGGGTCATCCGCGAACTGCACGACCAGCGGATCGCGGTGGTGTACGTCAGCCACCGGATGGACGAGCTGTACCGGATCTGCGACCGCGTCACCGTCCTGCGCGACGGCCGGCTGGTGCACTCCGGCGATCTGCGGGACACCGACCGGGTGCGGCTGGTGTCGCTGATGCTCGGCCGGGAGATCGCCGAGGTGCGGCGGCACGGCGCCACCAGCTTCGGCGAGGAGGGCCACACCGCCGAGCGCCAACCGGTGCTGTCCGCGACCGGTCTGACCCGCCGTCATGTGCTGCGGGACATCGCGCTCGATCTGCGGCCGGGCGAAGTGCTGGGCCTGGGCGGCCTGTTGGGGTCGGGGCGCAGCGAGACGGCCAAGGCGCTGGCGGGCGCGCTGCCGCTGGACGGCGGCGAGGTCGGGGTCGGCGGGCGGGTGCTGCGCCGGCTCACCCCGGCCGCCGCGATCCGCGCCGGGATCAGCCTGCTGCCGGAGGACCGCAAGGCCGAGGGCATCGTCCCGGGCCTGTCGGTACGGGAGAACATCGTGCTCGCCGCGATGCCCCGGCTCTCCCGCGCCGGGATCGTCTCCCGGCAGCGGCAGGACCGGGTCGTCGACATCTTCATGAAGCGGCTGCGGATCAAGGCGGCCGGTCCCGAGCAGAAGGTCGGCGAACTGTCCGGCGGCAACCAGCAGAAGGTGCTGCTGGCCCGCTGGCTCTGCCTGGAGCCGAAGGTGCTGCTGCTCGACGAGCCGACCCGGGGTATCGACGTCGGCGCCAAGGCCGAGGTCCAGGCGCTGATCGACGAACTCGCCCGGGAGGGCCTGGCCGTTCTGCTGATCTCCTCCGACATCGAGGAGCTGGTCGAGGGCGCCGACCGGATCGTGGTGCTGCGCGCCGGCGCGCTCGCCGGTGAACTGACCGGCGACGACGTCTCCGAGGGCGCGCTGCTGGCCGTACTCGCCGAGACGGACGCGGAGTCGGACACGAGCACGGACACGGACCCCGGCACGGAGGACGGGACGGCCGGCGAAGTGCCCGGCGAGGCGCCCGGCACGGCGGCGGAGGAACCGGCCGCGGCCGGGCAGGAGACCGCCGGCGACCGGCAGAAGGAGGACCCGCGATGACCTCGGCCCCGTACCCCCTCGCGCGCGGCCTCACGGGCCCGCGCACCGCCGACTGGCTCCAGCGGTACGGCGTGTACGCCGCCGTCGCCGCGCTGCTGGTGTTCAACGGCCTGTTCACCGACCACTTCCTGACCACCGCCAATCTGCGCACCCAGCTCGTCCAGGTCTCCCCCGTCGTCATCGTGGCGCTCGGCATGGCCCTGGTGATCGGCACCGAGGGCGTCGACCTGTCGGTGGGCTCCACGATGGCGCTGGCCAGTTCGGTGCTGCCGCTCTACCTCGGCTACGGCCTGCTGCCCGCGCTGCTGGTGGCGCTGCTCGCCGGAGTGGTCGTCGGCCTGGTCAACGGCTCGCTGGTGGCGCTGGTCGGCCTGCAGCCGATCGTGGCCACCCTCGCGCTCTTCGTCGGCGGCCGCGGGCTCGCCCTGGTGATCGCCGGCGGGCAGCTCAAGCAGATCGAGAACAAGGACCTGCTGAACCTGGGCACCGAGAGCGTGCTGGGGATCCCGGTGGTCGTGGCGATCGCGGGCGTCCTCGCCCTCCTCGTCGCCTTCCTGGTGCAACGCACCACCTTCGGCCGCCAGTTGGTGGCCATCGGCGGCAACCGGGCCGCCGCCGCGCTCGCCGGACTGCCCGTCAGGCGCGTCCTCGTCGGCGTGTACGTGCTGTGCGGCGTGCTGGCCTCCCTCGCCGGGGTGCTGGCCACCGCGCGGCTGACCGCCAGCGACCCCTCGTCGCTGGGCAACCTGATGGAGCTGTCGGCCATCACCGCCGTCGTGGTCGGCGGCACCCCGCTGACCGGCGGCTCGGTCCGGGTGCTGGGCACGGTCTTCGGCGCGCTGCTGATGCAGTTGCTGCACGCCACGCTCGTCACCCACAACCTGCACGACTCCACCGCCCAGATGGTCCAGGCGGGCATCATCCTCGTCGCCGTCTACGTCGCCCGGGAGCGTCGATCCCGATGAAGACCCTCGTCACCTCAACCGTCGCCGCCACCGCGGGCCCGCCGCCCGCCACCGTGGGCGAGGCCCGCCCCTCCGGCCGGCAGCGCGCCGCCGAACTCCTGCAGCGGCAGGGCGTCCTGGCCGTCCTCGCGCTGCTCTGCGTGATCTCGTCCTTCGTCTTCTCCTCCTTCGCCACCCTCGACAACGTCCGCGGCATCACCATCCAGGCGTCGTTCCTGTCCGTGGTCGCCCTCGGGATGACGATGGTGATCATCACCGGCGGCATCGACCTGTCCGTCGGCTCGGTCTTCGCCCTCGGCGGCGTGCTGGCCGCCTGGGCGTCGCAGTACGGTCTGCTGCCCGCGCTGCTGGTGCCGCTGGTGGTCTGCGGGGCGATCGGCGCGGCCAACGGCCTGCTGGTCGCGAAGGCCGGGATGGCGCCGTTCATCGTGACGCTCGCCTCGCTGCTCGGCGCCCGCGGGCTGCTGCTCGCGCTGACCCACGAGGGCGCCACCACGTATCTGGTGCCGCGCGGCTCCACCTTCCAGGAGTTGGGCGGCGGCGCGGTGTGGGGCTTCGGGTACCCGGTGCTGATCGCGCTGGCGCTGTTCGGGATCGGCGGCGTCGTACTGCAGCGCACCTCGTTCGGCCAGGCGCTGTTCGCGGTGGGCGGCAGCGGTGACGCGGCGCTGCTGATGGGTCTGCCGGTGGCCCGTACCAAGGTGCTGGTGTACACGCTCAGCGGGGTGCTCGCCGGGCTCGCGGGCGCGCTCAACGCGGCCCGGCTGTCGTCGGGCGTCACCATCATCGGCGTCGGCATGGAGCTGGACGCGATCTCCGCGGTCGTCATCGGCGGCACGCTGCTGGTCGGCGGCGCCGGATCGGTGTCGGGCACCCTGTGGGGTGTACTGCTGCTCGGTGTGATCCAGAACCTGATCAACCAGATCGGCTCGCTCGACTCGTCCTACCAGTCGGTGGTCAGCGGCGGCTTCCTGATCGTGGTCGTGGTCGCCCAGCGCTATCTGTCCGCCGCCAGGCGCGGCACCTGACCGGTCCGGTTCCGCACCGCCGCTCGCCGGTACGGAACCGGACCCCGCAGACTGAGGCCGGAACGCCGTGCCTCCCAGGACGGCCGAGGGAAGGAAATCCGTGGGCGCCAGCCTCAAGGACGTCGCACAACTGGCGGGCGTCTCCGTCAAGACCGTGTCGAACGTGGTGAACAACTATCCGCATGTCACTCCCGGCATGCGGGAGCGGGTCCAGCGGGCCATCGACGAGCTGGGCTACCGGCCCAACCTCACCGCCCGCCATCTGCGCAAGGGCCGTACCGGCATCATCGCGCTGGCCGTCCCCGAGCTGGGGAACCCGTACTTCGCCGAGCTGGCGGGCGCCGTCATCGACGCCGCCGCCCGGCACGACTACACGGTGCTGCTCGACCACACCGCGGGCCAGCGGGAGAAGGAGGTGCTGGTCTGCCAGGGCTTCCGCGCCCATGTCATCGACGGCCTCATCCTCAGCCCGATCGAGCTGGAGGCCGAGGACCTGCTCGGCCGCAGCGAGGACGCCCCGCTGGTGCTGCTCGGCGAGCGGGAGTACGACGCGCCGTACGACCAGATCGCCATCGACAACGTGGCGGCGGCGCGGACCGCCGTACGCCATCTCACCGGGCTCGGGCACCGGCGGATCGCCTTCCTCGGCGCCCGCAGGGAGAGCGCCCGGCAACCCGCGCACCTGCGCCTTCGCGGCTGGCGCGAGGAGCTGGACGCGGCCGGGCTGCCGCACGACGACACGCTGGTGGCCGCGACCGACGGCTACGGCCGCTGGGACGGCGCCGCCGCGATGAACGCGCTGCTCGACCGCGGGCCGACGCCCGACGCGGTCTTCGCCTACAACGACCTGATGGCGCTGGGCGCGATGCGGGCGCTGGTCGAGCGGGGGCTGCGGGTGCCGCAGGACGTGTCGGTGGTCGGCTTCGACGACGTGGAGGAGGGCCGGTTCTCGACCATCGCGCTCACCACGGTCTCCCCCGACAAGCAGTCCATCGCGCGGCTCGCCGTCGAGCGCGTGGTGGCCAGGCTGACCGGCACCCCGCAGGTCAGCCCGGAGCGGATCACCCCCGGGTACACGCTGGTCGCCCGGGAGTCGACGGCGGCCAGATCCGGCTGACGGACGCGGACCGCGGTCGCCCTCCGGTGCCCCGCCGCCCGCTCACCCCTTGTCGTCCCGCACTCGTACGTGCCCCCCGCTCCCGTCCCGAGGACTGCCGATGCCGCGCCCCGTCCCGCTCTGCGAACCCTTCGGTGCCACCCCGGACGGACAGGCGGTGGAGCTGTGGCGGCTCGGCTGCGCCGCGGGGGTGAGCGCCGAGATCCTCACGTACGGCGGGATCCTGCACGCCCTGCGCGTTCCCGACGCGGCCGGGCGGTCCGCGAACGTGGTGCTGTCGCTGCCGGACGTGGCGGCGTACGCCACCCGCAGCCCGTACTTCGGGGCGCTGGTCGGCCGGTACGCCAACCGGATCGGCGGGGCGCGCTTCACGCTCGACGGCCGGGAGCACCGGCTGCCCGCCAACGACCGCGGCCACACCCTGCACGGCGGGCCCGACGGCTTCCACCGGCGGCTGTGGCGGGCGGAGCCGCTGCCCGGGGCGCTGCGGCTGACGCTGCACAGCCCGGACGGTGACATGGGCTTCCCCGGCGCGCTGGACGTCAGCGCCACCTACGCGCTCGACGACGAGGGCACGCTGTCGCTGGACTTCGCGTCCCGGACCGACCGGCCGACGGTGGTGAACCTCTGCAACCACGCGTACTTCGACCTCACGGGCGCGGCGCGGCAGGCGCCGCCGGACGGCATACTGCGGCACATGCTGCGTATCGACGCCGACCACTATCTGCCGGTCACCGCGGAGGCGATTCCGTGGGGGCCGCAACAGGCCGTGGCCGGCTCGCCCTTCGACTTCACCTCGCCGCGGGCGATCGGGGACGGCCTCGCGGCCGCCGAGGCGGCGGGCGACACCCAGGTGAAGGCCGCCGAGGGGTACGACCACTGCTGGGTGCTGCGGCCGGCGGCCGGTCCCGGCGCGCCGCCGCGGACCGCGGCCGTGCTGCACGACCCGGACAGCGGCCGCACCCTGGAGGTGCGCACCACGGAACCGGGCATCCAGGTCTACACCGCCAACGCGCTCGACGGCTCCCTCAGCGACGCCGACGGGCGCCGCCATCCCGCGCACAGCGCGGTGTGCCTGGAGACGCAGCATCTGCCGGACTCGCCCAACCGGCCGCAGTACCCGTCCACGACGCTGCTCCCGGGCGAGGTGCGGCGCAGCAGGACCGAATTCCGCTTCCCGCACCTGGCGGGCGCGTGACCGCGGCGCCGCTGCTCGTCGTGGACGGGGCGAACGTGGTCGGCTCGGTCCCTGACGGCTGGTGGCGGGACCGCCGCGGCGCGGCCGAGCGGCTGCGGGACGCGCTCGTCCCGCTGGCCACGGACGGCCTCGCCGCCACCAGCGGCGCCCCCGAGTGGGCCTGCGGCCGGCCGCTGGACATCGTCCTGGTCGTGGAAGGCGCCGCCCGCGGCATCCCACCCGTCCCCGGCGTCCGCGTCGAGTCCGCCCCCGGCAGCGGCGACGACCTCATCACCGACCTCGCCGCCCAGGCCCACACCACCACCCCCGACCGCCCCTGCCTCGTCGTCACCGCCGACCGCGCCCTCCGCACCCGCGTCACCACCAACGGCGCCACCACCATCGGCCCCCGCGCAGTCCGCCCCCGCTGACCGGCATGACGCCGGGGTCCTCCCCGGTGACCGTGCCAAACCGCGGCCCCGCCACGCCCGGCGCCAGACCCCCGCCCCGCTGTCCGCCCCGCGCGTACGCGCAAATTCCGCCGCGTGGCGGCCCCGCCGCAGGCCCGCGCCTCCGCCGCGCTGGCCCCCGCCCCGGCGCGTAGCCGGTCCGCTTCGGCTCCGGGCCCCGCCGCGCGCCAGCGCAAAGCGTCGCGTCCGATTTCCGCCAGTGCGCGGGATCGCGCGACCGCATACTGGGTGTATGACGATCGAGGACAGCAGGTACGAGGCGGTGAGCAGCCGGGACGCGCGGTTTGATGGGGTGTTCTTCTTCGCGGTGTCCACGACGGGGATCTACTGTCGGCCGAGCTGTCCGGCGATCACGCCGAAGCGGAAGAATGTGTCGTTCTTTCCGACGGCGGCGGCGGCGCAGGGGGCGGGGTTCAGGGCGTGTCGGCGGTGCCGGCCGGACGCGGTGCCGGGGTCGGCGGACTGGAACGCGCGGGCGGATGTGGTGGGGCGGGCGATCCGGTTGATCGGGGACGGGATCGTCGACCGGGAGGGGGTGTCGGGGCTGGCCACGCGGCTGGGGTACAGCGCGCGGCAGGTGCAGCGGCAGCTCAACGCGGAGCTGGGCGCGGGCCCGATCGCGCTGGCCCGGGCGCAGCGGGGGCACACCGCCCGGGTGCTGCTGCAGACGACGTCGATGCAGGCCGCCGACATCGCCTTCGCGGCCGGTTTCGCGAGTGTGCGGCAGTTCAACGAGACGATCCGGGAGATCTACGCGGCCACCCCGACCGAGCTGCGGGCGGCCCGCCCCGGCCGGGACTCGCGCTTCGGCCCGGTCGGCGCCGCGGCCCCGGGCGCCGAGAACGGCGCGGCGGGCGTGCCGCTGCGGCTGGCCTACCGCGGTGCCTACGCCGCCGCGCAGGTCTTCGACTTCCTCGCGGCCCGCGCGCTGCCCGGCGTGGAGGAGGTGACCGGTGAGCCCGGTGCCCGCACCTACCGGCGGACGCTGCGGCTGCCGCACGGCGCGGGGATCGCCGAGGTCGGCGAGCGGCCGGGCGGCGCCGCGGGGCGGCCGGAGGCGGACGGCGGCTGGCTGGAGTGCCGGCTGCACCTGGGCGACCTGCGCGATCTGACCACGGCCACCCAGCGCGTGCGCCGGTTGTTCGACCTGGACGCCGATCCCTTCGCGGTGGCCGAACGGCTGGGCGCCGACGAGGAGTTGGCCCCGCTGGTGGCGGCCCGCCCCGGGCTGCGCGCGCCGGGCGCCGCCGACCCGGAGGAGCTGGCGGTACGGGCGGTGCTCGGCGAGGGGACATCCGCGGCACGGCGGTACGGCGAGGCGCTGCTGGCCGCGTTCGGTGAGCCACTGCCCGCGGCTCGCGGCTCGCTCACCCTGCTGTTCCCGCGCGCCGCCGACCTCACCGGCGCGGCCCTCGACGCGGTGGGCCTGCCCGCGGAGCGGTGCGAGACGCTGCGGACGCTCGCCGCCGCGCTCGGTGACCGCTCGGTCGTACTCGACCCGGGCGTCGACCGGGAGGAGGCGGAGCGGACACTGCTGGCACTGCCCGGCATCACCGCGCGGACCGCGGGCTACATCCGGATGCGGGCGCTCGGCGACCCCGACGTCCTGCTCGCGGACGGCCGTGACCCGGCGGGCGCGCAGCGGTGGCGGCCGTGGCGGTCGTACGCCACCCACCATCTGTGGAGCGTGGCGGCGGCCGTGCACTGAAGGCCGCCCTGCTGGGGCCCTCGGCCGCGGGCCGTCAGACCGACCCTGGCCCGTCGGAGCCGTCGGTCCCGTCGGCCGCGCGGTCCCGCACGGCGTCGCGGCGCCGCCGCTCCTCCTCGAAGAGCCGGATGAACCGCTGGGTGTGCTCGTCGGGTTCGCCGCCGTCGTCCGCGGTCGCGTCGTCTCCGAGCCCTTCGGCGCCCTGGACGTCCGGCCCGTCGTCGCCGGTGAACACGCCCCGCTCGCGCAGCTGTTGGTCCTGCACCATCACCGGGGGCGTCGGGTCGGCGTCGGAAGGGCGGGGTCCCTCCGGGCCGTCCGGGCCGATGCGCACCAGGCGTTCGACCCTGACGATACGGAAGTGCCGCCCCGCGACGTCCAGTTCGTCGAGGCGCTCGGCGTCGAGCCGGTCGGCGGCCCGCGCGTAGATCTCCCGCTCGCTCGGCCCGAGGTCCTTCTGCCAGGGCACCATCACCCGCAGCTGCATGGCCAGTCCGTCGCGCGCGGACTGCGGGGTGGTCGCCGTACCGCTGGAGTCGGGGCGCCAGCGGCCGCCCTCGCGCTCGGCGGTCATGAAGGTGGCGGGCAGCAGCACGCCCCCGGGGTGGGTATCGGCGGCGGTCCGCGCGTCCTGGTGGACGTCGGCCGGTACGGTGCCGCCCTTGCGCAGCGCGGCCAGCAGTTCGACCCTGAGGACGCCCTCGGAGACGCCGGTCGCGTGCACCGGGTCGATGACCAGGCCCGCCGCCGGGTCCAGCGCCTCACCGGCCCGGCCGGTCGCGCCCGGGTCGGGGTCGGTGTCACGGGGCGGCTCCGGGCCGTCGGGCCCCATCCGGATGAAGCGTTCGGCGCGCACCACCCGGTAGCGGCAGCCGCGTACCGTCATCTCGTCCAGGCGCTCCCAGTCCAGCCGGTCGCCGGCGGCCAGATACTCCGCCTCGGCGTCGGTGTCACCGGCCTTGGCCGCCTGCTGGGACAGCCGGCGGAAGTGCGAGCCGAGGCTGTCGCGGGCGTCCTGCGGGGCCAGACCGCTGAAGTACGGGTGCAGCTCCCAGCCGCCCTCGTCCCGCTCGACGGCCACGCCGAAGACCGGGCCACCGGCGAAGAGCGTGGACGGGTAGGTCTTTCTCGCCTTCCACGCCTCGATGTCGGCGAGCGCCGCGACCGGTGACTCCGGTGTGGTCATCCGGATCGTCCGGTAGGCAGGAACATCGTCGCCTCGCTCGTCCATGTAGACCAGCATGCCCATACACCGAGGCGGTACGCGACCGATCCGGCAAAGGTCCACACCTCAGAAGGAGTTGCGCAGGTCAACCCTTGGCCTGGGCTTCCGCCACCGCACCGGCCGCAGCTCCGGCCCCGGCCAGCATGTGGCCGATGCCCTCGGGGGACAGCAGGTGCTGCACGGCCAGCCGGCGGGCGCCCTCGATGCCCGCGCGGTGGCCGAGCAGGGTGGTCTCGATGGCGACGGTACGGGTGGCGAGCGGCAGCGCGCGGCGGTAGACGGCGCCGCGGATGTCGGCCAGCAGGTCGTCGTGGAGCCCCGCGATGCTGCCGCCCAGCACGATCGTGTCGGGGTTGTAGAAGCTGACGAGCGAGGCGAGGACGTCGCCGAGCCGCTGGGCGGCCAGCCGTACCTGGCGGCGGGCCAGCGGGTCGCCCGCCGCGACCAGCCGCACCACGTCGGAGGCGCGCTCCGCGGGCAGTCCCGCCTCGCGCAGGGTGGCGGCGATCGCGGCGCCGGAGGCGACGGCCTCCACGCAGCCGGTGTTGCCGCAGTGGCACAGCACGTCGTCGTGGCCCGGGACCCGGATGTGCCCGATGTCGCCGGCCGCGCCCGAGGCGCCGCGGTGCACCACGCCGCCGGAGACGATGCCGCAGCCGATTCCGGTGCCGACCTTCACGTACAGCAGGTGGGCGGTGGACGGCCGGTGGCCGTACTCGCCGAGCGCCATCATGTTCACGTCGTTGTCGACGAGCACGGGCGCCCGGTACCGGTCGGCGAAGAAGCCGGGCACCCGGTAGCCGTCCCAGCCGCGCATGATCGGCGGCCGGATGACGGTGCCGGTGCGTGCCTCGACCGGGCCGGGTACGCCGACGCTGATCGCGCGGACATGCTCCGCCGGGTGCCCCGCGTCGGCCAGCAGCTGTCCCAACTGCTCGTGGACGCCGGTCAGTACGGGCTCGGGGCCGTCGTTGATGTCGATGCCCTCGGTGGCCTCCGCCAGCACCTTGCCGCCGAGTTCGGCGACGGCGACCGTGCGGTGGGTGGCGCCGAGGTCGACGGCGCAGACGACCGCGGTGCGTGAGGCGAGCTGGAGGGTGAGCGGCGGGCGACCGCGCTCGGTGGCGACCGTGCCGGTCTCGACCAGCAGTCCCTGGGCGATGAGCAGGTCGACGCGCTGGGCGACGGCGGCGCGGGACAGTCCGGTGGCGGTGGCGAGCTGGCTGCGCCGGGTGGCGCCGCCCGCGACCAGCCCGGCCAGTTCGCTCAGCGCGGTCAACTGCCGTTCGCCTGCCGCTGTCACCCTGTGCCGCCCCTCGCTGTGTGCCCCTGTGCGCCGCCGCCCGAGCTGCTGCCCCGCCGCCGCGTGCCCGCGCTGATTTATGACAGAAGTTAGCGGAAATGTTGCCATTGTCAACCGAAAGAGTGGTGGCTAGCGTTCTGGTGAAGCGGAAATGGAGGCACTTGTGGGCCAGAGCGCATCACCTGCACAGCAGTCCCCGCCGTCCGCGCTGCGCACCGCGATCGTCGGCGCGGGCATGATCGGGCGGGTGCACCTGGACGCCGTGCGCAGGGCCGGCGCCCCGGTGGCCGGGATCAGCGCGTCGACCCCGGCACGGGCCAAGGAGGCCGCGGCGGCGCTCGGCGTCGACCGCGCCTTCGACTCCGCGGAGTCGCTGGTCACCAGCGACGACGTGGACGTGGTGCACCTGTGCACGCCCAACGACACCCACGCGCCGCTGGCCGCGCTGGCGTTGCGGGCGGGCAAGCACGTGGTGTGCGAGAAGCCGCTGGCCACCTCGTCCGCGGACGCGGACGCGCTGGCGTCGCTCGCCGCCGGGAGCGGTCTGGTGGCGGCGGTGCCGTTCGTCTACCGCTACCACCCGATGGCCGCCGAGGCGCGGGCCCGGGTGTCCGACGGCCGGGCCGGCGAGGTCAGGCTGGTGCACGGCCACTACCTCCAGGACTGGCTCTCGGAACCCGGCGACACCAACTGGCGGGTGGACCCGGCCGCCGGCGGCCCCTCCCGGGCGTTCGCCGACATCGGCTCGCACTGGTGCGACCTGGTGGAGTGGGTGACCGGCCACCGGATCACCGAACTGACCGCGGTGAGCCAGACGGTGGAGCGGGACGGCGGCACCCCGGCGACCGAGGACGTCGTCCAGGTGCTGTTCCGTACCGACCGGGCGGCCACCGGGTCCGTGACGGTCTCGCAGATCTCTCCCGGCCGCAAGAACCGGCTCTGGTTCGAGGTGGACGGCAGCCGCACCTCGCTCGCCTTCGACCAGGAGAACCCCGAGTCACTCTTCGTCGGCAGCCGCGGCGAGAACGCGGCGGTGCTGCGCGACCCCGCCACCCTCTCCCCCGAAGCCGCCCGGCTGTCGGTGGTGCCCGGCGGGCACCCCATGGGCTATCTCGACTGCTTCGCCGCCTTCGTCCGCGACGTGCACAGCGCGATCCGGGGCACGGCGGCCGCGCCGTGCCCCACCTTCGACGACGCCGCCCGCATGGTGCGCCTCACCGAGGCCGTACTGGCCTCCGCGGCGGACCGGTCCTGGAAAGAGGTCTCCTGACAATGAAGCTGGGCTTCCTGACCGCCTGCCTTCCGCAGCTCCCGCTGGACGAGATCGCCGCCTGGGCGGCCGCGCACGACTACGAGGCACTGGAGGTCGCCACCTGGCCGTCCACCGGTTCCCGGGAGTTCGAGGCCAGCCACATCGACGTGGCCGACTTCGGCGAGCGGCGGGCCGACGAGGTGCGCGCCCTGTTCGACAAGCACGGCCTGACCCTGTCGTCGCTGGCGTACTACGAGAACAACCTGCACCCCGACGAGAGCCGCAGGTCCGAGATCGCCGCCCACGTACGGGCCAACGTGGACGCGGCGGCGCTGCTCGGCGTGCCGTACGTCGGCACCTTCGTCGGCCGCCACCCCGGTCTGACGGTCAAGGAGAACATCGCGCTCGCCGAGCGCGAACTGCCCTCCCTGGTGGAGTACGCGGGCGAGCGCGGGGTGCGGATCATCATCGAGAACTGCGTGATGGAGGGGTGGCACCCCGACGGCTACCCCGGCAACCTCGCCTACTCCCCCGAGTTGTGGGAGTGGATGTTCGGCCTCGGCCTCTATCTCAACTACGACCCCTCGCACCTGCTCTGGCTCGGCATCGACCCGGTCGAGGCGCTCAGGCCGTACATCGACCGCATCCCGCACGCCCAGGCCAAGGACGCGCAGCTCGACCCGCGGGCCCGCGACAGCTACGGGTTCTTCGGCCGCTCGGTGGCCCGCACCGACGGCTGGGACAGCGGCTGGTGGCGCTACCGGGTGCCGGGACTCGGCGACGTCGACTGGCGCCGGATCGTCGACACGCTCTACGAGGGCGGCTTCACCGGAGTGCTCTCCGTCGAGCACGAGGACCCCGTGTGGAGCGGGGACGTGCGGCGGGTCACCCAGGGCCTGGAGATCGCCCACCGCACGCTGCGCCCGCTGATCGTGGGCTGACGCACCCTCACCCGCCGTTCCACCGCCCGTACTTCCAGGAGGACCGCCCGCGATGGCCACACCCCTGAGCATCCAGCTCTACACCCTCCGGGACCAGCTCGCCGCCGACCGCGACGGCACACTGGCCCGCCTCGCCGAGATCGGCTACACCGCCGTCGAGGCGTACGACCCGACCGCCGACCCGGCCGGTTTCCGCAAGCGCGCCGACGACCTGGGGCTGAGCGTGTCCAGCACGCACGCCTACGCGCTGTTCGACAAGGAGGCCGCGGAGGTCTTCGACGCGGTCGCCGCGATCGGCACGGATCTGGCGATCATCCCGGGCGGTATCGCGCACGAGGAGTTCACCACCGCCGACGGACTTCGCCGTACCGCCGACCTGCTCAACGGCTTCGCGGAGAAGGCCGCCGAGCGCGGCGTGCGGATCGGCTACCACAACCACTGGTGGGAGATCGAGCCGCGCTTCGAGGGGCGCACCGCGCTGGAGGAGCTGGCGGACCTGCTGGCGCCCGAGGTGTTCCTGGAGGTCGACACCTACTGGGCCGCGGTCGGCGGCGCCGACGTACCCGCGCTGCTGCGCTCGCTCGGCGGACGGGTGCTGGCCCTGCACGTCAAGGACGGCCCCGGTGTGAAGGACGCGCCGCACACCGCGGTCGGCAAGGGCGCCATCGACGTGCCGTCCATCCTGGCCGCCGCGCCGGACGCCCAGCGGATCGTGGAACTCGACACCTGCGCGGGCGACATCTTCGAGGCCGTCGCCGACAGCCGTGCCTATCTCACCGCGTTGGAGGACGGTTCATGAGCAGTGGTCCTGTCGGCGTCGCGCTGGTCGGCGCGGGCGTCATCAGCACCCAGTACCTGACGGCCCTGACCGGCTTCCCCGACATCCGCGTACTGGCCGTCGCCGACCTCGACGTGGCGCGGGCGCGGGCGGCGGCCGAGACCTACGGCGTGCCCGCGTGGGGCGATGTCGCCTCGGTGCTGGCCATCCCCGAGGTGGAGATCGTCGTCAATCTGACGATCCCGGCCGCGCACGCCGAGATAGCCGGCGCGGCGCTGGCGGCGGGCAAGCACGTCTACGGTGAGAAGCCGCTGGCGCTCGCGCCGGAGGACGGCGCGAAGATCCTGGCCGACGCGCGGGCCAGGGGCCTGCGGGTGGGCAGCGCGCCGGACACCTTCCTCGGGGCGGGGCTGCAGTCCGCGCAGCGCGCACTGCGGGCGGGGGTGATCGGCGAGCCGGTGAGCGCGACCGCCGTCACCCAAGGGCCGGGTCCCGAACGCTGGCACCCCAGCCCGGAGTTCCTCTACCAGTACGGTGCCGGGCCGCTGTTCGACATCGGCCCGTACTATCTGACGGCCCTGGTGGCGCTGTTCGGCCCGGTGACGCGGGTGGCGGCCACCGCCCGGCAGGCGCGCGCCACCCGGGTGATCGGCTCCGGCCCCCAGCAGGGCACCTCCTTCGCCGTCGAGGTCCCCACCCATGTCCACGCCCTGCTGGACTTCGCCGCGGGCCCGAGCACCTCGGCGACCTTCAGCTTCGACTCCGCGGTGCCGCGCCGCATGATCGAGATCACCGGCACCGAGGGGACGCTGTCGCTTCCGGACCCCAACACCTTCGAAGGACCGCTCCTGGTCCAGGCGTTCGGTGAGGACGACTGGCGCGAGCTCCCGGTCACCGGCTCCACCGCCGGCCGCGGCATGGGCGTCCTCGACATGGCCCGCGCCCTCCGCGACGGCTCCGACCACCGCGCCTCGGGCGAACTGGCCCAGCACGTACTGGAGTTGATGGCGACCGTGACGGAGTCCGCCGACGCGCACACCGTCCGCACCCTCGAAACCGGCGCCCCGGCAGTACCACCACTGCCCGAGGCATGGGACCCGGCGGCGTCGACCCTGGCCTGACCCAGGACCGACCCCCGGCCCCTGGCCGGCCCACCCGTGGGGGGATGGGCCGGCCAGGGATTTTGCTATGCGGCCGGGAGTTGGTAGTCCGGGAAGTTGCCCGGGAGGCGTTCCTCCGCGGGGCCCTGGGTGACGGCGTGGACGAGGAGTTCGCCGCCGACGAAGGCGCCGCGCCAGGAGGCGCCGAGGCCGCCGAAGAGTTCTTCGCGGTCGCCGCGGGAGCGGGGGCCGCCGCGGCCGACCTTGAAGGCGCGGACCTGGGCGGCCAAGCGCTCGGTGGTCTGCCGGTCGTCGCAGGAGAGGGCGGCGACGAGGGCGCCGTTGCTGGCGTTCATCGCGGCGAGGAGTTCGGCCTCGGTGTCGACGAGGACGATGGTGTCGACCGGGCCGAAGGGCTCGGTGTGGTGCAGCGGGGAGGACGGCGGCGGGTTGAGGAGGGTGACGGGGGCGAGGTAGGCGGAGGTGTCCTGGCCGGGGAGGAAGAGGCCGGGGTCGAGAGCGCCATGGTGCAGCGGCACCGCGCCGCGGTCGACGGCCTCGGCGACCAGGTCGGCGAGTTCCTTGGCCTTGGATGCGTTGATCAGCGGGCCGAAGTCGAGGGTCGGCAGCGGGTCGTCGGGGGCGGCGACGGCCAACGGGTGGCCGGTGCGTACCGACTTCACCGCCGGGAGGTAGGCGGCCAGGAAGTCCGCGAAGCGGGACCGCTGGACGACGAACCGCGGGTAGGCGGTGCAGCGCTGCTTGGCGTAGTCGAAGAGCTTGGGGATCTGCGCGCCGAAGGCGTCCCAGTCGCTGTACTCCCACAGGCCCCAGCAGTTGAGGCCCTCCTGCTCGAGGATGTGCCGCTTGCCGACGTCGGCGACGGCGGTGGCGATCCGGCCGCCGGTGTCGCGGCCGCCGACGAAGGAGACACAGCCGATCTCCGGCGAGCGGACCAGCGCCTCGGACAGTTCGCCGCCGCTGCCGCTGACGAGGGTGACCGGGATGCCCTCGCGCCGGGCCAGCGCCGCAGCCAGCGTCAGGCAGGAAAGTCCGCCGTCGGTGGGGGTCTTGGCGATCACCGCGTTCCCGGCGAGCGCCTGGACGAGCATGGCGTGCACCAGCACGCTCATCGGGTAGTTCCAGCTCGCGATGTTGGAGACCGGGCCGTCCAGCGGCGAACGCCCGTCCAGCATCGGCTCGATGCCCTCCACGTACCAGCGGACGCCGTCGATCGCCCGGTCCACGTCGGCGCGGGCCAGCCGCCACGGCTTGCCGATCTCCCAGACCAGCAGCAGGGCGAGCAGGTCGCGGTGTTCGGTGAGGGCGTCCAGGGTGGCCGACACCCTGGCCGCGCGCTCGGGTACCGGCACATGGCGCCAGCGCCGGTGCTCGTCGAGCGCGGCGCCGACCGCGCGGCGCGCGGTGGCCGAGTCCAGCCGGGGCGGTCCGGCGATCGGGCTGCCGTCGACCGGCGAGGTGGCGGGCAGCGCCCGGCCGTCGGCCTGCCACCGGCCGGCCCAGAGGTTGAGCACACGGTCGTCGCGGAACGCCTCGGGCGCGGTCCGCAGCGCGCGCTGCCACGCGTCGCTCCAGGCCGTTCCGGGCTTGAGGGTGAGGGTCATCTGTACTCCGCTCTCATCGGGGGGCGGATCTCGCGCGGCGCACCACCGCGCGTGTGGACGAAGCCGCGCACCACGTCGCTGTGGGGCGGCTCCTTGCTCTGCCGGATCCGCGCCGGACAGCCGTGCGGGTCGGCGTCGGGGTCCGTGACCACCGCGCGGTCCTCGTGGTGCACCAGCACGATCTCGGTGGTTGCGCCGCGCAGTTGGCCGAGCCGGAGCGGGCGAAGCGTGTCGTCGGTGACACACCCGCCCGCGTCGCGGATGACATGGGCGTCGCCGGGCCGGAGGCCGGACATCGTCCCGGCCGCCGGCCCGGCGTCCGTACAGGCGACGATAGCGACCCCGGTCCTGGGGAATTCGGCGTTCGGGTCAAGTGGCGTCAGGGTGGCGCCGAGCCGGTGCCTGCGGTTCAGAAGGTGTTCGGTACCCGTACCCATGGCGGTGGACGGCATGCTCCGATCGGGCGTGTCAGCGGTCACCCCGGCCGCGCGCCGGCCGCGGGAAAGCGGGTGGGGTACGTCCGTGCCCGCGGGGTGCGACCGTGCCCCGGCACCTTCGCGACCGGTACCGGCGCAGGCCGTCAGTCGCGGTCGGCGCGGTCCGCGCGTTCGTGGTACGACGCCCGGGTGTGCTCGGTGTGCGCGCGCATGATCGTGGTGGCGGCGGCCTCGTCGCGGGCCGCGATGGCGTCGATCAGCTCACGGTGCTCGATCCAGGACTGGATGCCGCGGGTACGGGCGACGGGCGTGTAGTACCAGCGGACCCGCCGGTCCACCTGCGCGGCCAGCTCCGCCAGCACCGCGTTGCCCGCGAGGGCCATGACCTCCGCGTGGAAGGCCGCGTTGGCGGCGACGACGGCGTCCACCTCGTCGGCGGCGACCGCCTTCTCCCCCACGACACACAGTTCCTTGAGCCGCTTGAGGCCCTCGGCGGGCCCGTTGGCCGCGGCGAGCCTGGCGGCCTCGGTCTCCAGCAGGGCGCGGACCACCAGGAGCTGGTCGGCCTCGTCCTCGGTGGGCTCGTGCACGAACGCGCCCTGCGCGGGGCGCAGATCGACCCAGCCCTCGGTGTTCAGCCGTTGCAGCGCCTCGCGCACCGGCTGCCGGGAGACCCCGAGATGACCCGCCAGCTCGGTCTCGACGAGGTGCTGGCCGGGGCGCAGGGTGCGGGAGCTGATGAGTTCGAGCAGGGCTTCGTACACCCGTTCACGCAGGGGTCCCGGGCGCTCCAGTTTCGGCACAGCGCCGTACGGCAGTCCCGTGGACAGCATCTGCGTCCCCCTTCTGCGTGGTCAGGTGTGGCGCATTGGTTTTCGTCTACAGTCTACTGAGTACACCTATTCGGCACAGGCACGCCACAGGGGGGCGCCACAACGCCGTCGACAAGCTCGTCGGCCGCGCCCTGCGGGAGGGGCGGCTCAACCTGACCCCCCGTACCCGCGGCACGAGTGAGGGGCCGGCCGACGGGATGCGCCCCCTGGGCCGGCCGGCCCCCCACGCTTCTTTGCCGAGCCTTCGCCTCCGGCCGCTCAGACCCGATATCGACGGTCGATCGTGCTCGACCCCTCGTTCCTCGGGGACTCCGCGCGTTCTCCCTTTCGATACCGGCGCGGCCTTTGGCTCAGTCTCTACACGTCTTCCCGGCGTGCCCCATGGGCTCGGGTCTTACGGGTAGTTCGTCCAGGTCTCGTGGTTGTGGCTGGCGGTGACCTGGGCGCCGGTGGTGTCGATGATGTGGTTGATGGTGCCCGCGCCGCCGAGGACGGTGGTGACCATGTCGTGGAACTTGACGCCCGCGGTGGTGGGGACCTCGATGGCGTGGCCGAGGACGAGTTCCGGGTGGTCGCGGAGGTAGGCGTAGACGCCGACGCCCCATGCCTCGTGGGTGGTCACGGAGTTGGCGACCTTGTAGGAGGCGTAGCCGGGGTCGCCGCCGCTGGTGGTCCAGCTGCCCTGGTCGGGCACGTCGTACGGGGTCTCGCTCTGGTAGAAGTACGTGCGGCCGCCGTTGCCGTTCCAGGTGGTCTGGTACTTCTCGTAGTGCTCGACGGCCAGCCCGTACATGGTGACGTCACCGCCGTTGACGATCAGGCCCTGCGCGGCCGGGTTGGTGTTCCAGCCGACGCCGTTGGAGTGGTCGCCGCGCCACAGCCACAGGTCGTCGCCGATGACGTTGGCGCTGTTGACGACGAGGGTCGTGGTGGCCTTGCCCGCGATGTCGCCGCCGACGCGGAAGAACACGTCCTGCAGCACGGTCGGGTCCGCGGCGTGGGACGTGGTGGACCCGGCCGGGCCGATCTGCATCAGGGTCGCGGAGTTGGTGGTGTTGGCGCTGATCAGCAGGCCCGCGATGTCGATGCCGTCGACGTCGGCGGTGGTGACCGCGGTGACGCCGTTGTCCGGCACCAGGGTGGCGAGGCCCAGGCCGAGCACGACGGTGTCGGGCCGGGTGATGTTCAGGGGCGCGGACAGGTGGTAGACGCCCGGGGTGACGATCAGGTTCTTGCCCGCGGAGAGCGCCGCGTTCATCGTGGCCGCGGTGTCACCGGGCTTGGCGATGTAGAACTGGTCGATCGGGATCGAGGTCCCGGCGGGCGTGCCGTTGGTCCAGTCGGGACCCTGGGCGTTGGTGCGCAGCGCGGGGTTGAACACCTGCCAGTTGCCCGAGCCGTCGACGTACAGGAACGGCTTCTCCTTGGAGGTCGGGCTCTGCGCGACCGTGGTGTAGGGCGGGTTGGGGAAGTTGTTGCCGGGTGCGCCGGTGTCACCGACGAAGACCATGTTCCAGTTGGAGCCGGACCAGCCGCCCATCGCGGTGTTCTTGGTGAGGTACTGCTGCTGGGTGCCGGAGCTGATCGTGCCGGAGATCCGGGAGTTGCCGACGTAGCCGCCGCTGGACCAGTTGGACGAGGTGCCGTGGGTGTTGTCGTAGAGCAGCATGCCGCCGTGCACGTCCATCCGGCGGAACGGGTCGGCCTGGGAGGCGGCCCACATGGTGCTGCCGGAGCTGGGGCTGACCGACATGTTCTCGACGTCGCGCCAGAAGATCTGGGTGGCGTTGCCGTCGTTGGTGTGCCCGGCCACATGGACGCCGCCGCCGGTGATCGACACCGCGTCCGGTGACAGGCCGAGCCCGGAGACCTGGGTGTAGTAGCCGACCGGGATGTCGACGTTGTACGAGCCGGGGGCGAACAGCAGGGCGTTGCGCTGGGTGCCGAACTCGTTGTTGACCTGGGCGTTGTAGACCGAGTTGATCTTCGACTGGATCGACGAGGCCGACATGGACGGGTCGAACACCGTCACGTTGGGGCCGAAGTCGGGGGTGTTGCCCGGCGGTTGGGTGGGGGGCGTGGTGGTGCCGCCGCTGCCGCTGACGTTGAACGACTGCGCCGCGGTGCCGTTGCAGGTGTACTGCTGGAGCTGGACGCTGTCGGCGGTGGAGGCGCCGGGCACGTCGAGGCACTTGCCGCTGTTGCGGTTGACGAAGTGGAAGGAGCCGCCGGACTCGGCGACCGGCAGCCACTGCTGGTTGGCGCCGCCGCCGTACAGCCAGAGCTGGGTGAGGGCGCCGTCGGCGGTGGAGACACCGGTCTCGTCCCAGACCTGGTTGGGCGCGCCGGAGACGCCGACCCGGTAGTAGCCGCTGTCGGTGGCGGTGAACTGCCACTGCTGGGCCGAGCTGCCGTTGCAGGTGTACTGCTGCACGGCCGTGCCGTTGGCGGTCGCGGCGGCTCGGGCGTCGACGCACTTGCCGCTGCCCACGTCGGTGACCGTGGCCGGGGCGCTGGGTATGGTCGCCGCGCCCGCGTCCCGGGCGGAGACCAGCGCGATGCAGGCGGTCACCGGCAGCAGGAGCGCCGTCGCCAGGACGGCTGTTCGTCTGCGGCGGCTCATCGAGCGAAGGAGCGTGCCGGGCACGCTGGGGACCTGGGTCACACCTGTCTCCTCAGTCGCGTTGTGGGGTCGCGATGCGCTGTGGACGCTAGGGGTCACCTGTCGGCGAGTCAATACACATCAAAAAATAAGTCGTGAACTATCGTCCAAAAAAAGGGGCCCGGCCGTGACGGCCGGGCCCTTTCAACGGAGTTGGGCGCCTGGTCAGGCGTCCAGGGTGTTGCTCGCGAGGAGTCCGATGAGCACCACGCCGACCACGATCCGGTAGACCACGAACGAGTTGAACGAGTGCTTGGCGACGAACTTCAGCAGCCAGGCGATGGAGGCGTACGCGACCACGAAGGACACCACCGTGCCCACGATGAGCGCGGAGGCGCCCACACCGCCGCTGGTGGCGTCCTTGAGCTCGTACAGACCGGCGCCGGTCAGGGCGGGCAGGCCGAGGAAGAACGACAGCCGGGTGGCGGCCACCCGGTCGAGGTCGCGGATGAGCGCGGTGGAGATCGTGGCGCCCGAGCGGGAGAAGCCGGGGAAGAGCAGCGCGAGGATCTGCGAGGTGCCGACCACCATGGCGTCCTGGAGGGTGACCTGGTCCTCGCCGCGCTTGAATCGCGCCATCTGCTCGGCGGCCCACATGACGATGCTGCCGCCGATCAGGGAGAAGGCGACCACCCACAGCGAGCCGAGCGGGCCGTCGATCAGCGGCTTGGCGGCCAG
The DNA here is from genome assembly GCF_040680795.1 of Streptomyces sp. NPDC051976. Lineage (NCBI taxonomy): Bacteria > Bacillati > Actinomycetota > Actinomycetes > Kitasatosporales > Streptomycetaceae > Streptomyces > Streptomyces sp. NPDC051976. Next base: position 9,324 of record NZ_JBFAXL010000037.1, on the reverse strand, counting down.
CCCGACCACGACGATCGGGATGGTCGCGTAGATCACCCACCAGGTGAACTTGTAGTCGTGGTCGTCACGCTCCTCGCGATGGGCCAGCCCGCGCAGCCAGGCGGTCACGAACCGCTTGATGTCCTTGAAGAAGTACACGAACACGGCGGCGATCGCGCCGGTCTGGATCACCGCGGTGAAGCCGACGACGGCGTCGTCGTCCACCGGGATGTTCATCAGCCCCTCGGCCATCTTCAGATGCCCCGTGGAGGAGACCGGCAGGAACTCGGTCACTCCTTCCACGACGCCGAGAATGACAGCCTGGCCGACGCCGATGACGCTCATGGGTTCCCGTCCCCTGGTCTGTGCGGTGGTGTGCGCGGTGGCGGCGCCGGTGGGGCCGGGCCCGCCCGAAGGCGTGCCCGGCCCTACCGACTACATTCGCGTAGACGCCCGCTCAGACTGTAGAGGACCGTTCGGCCGATCGATAATCCAGGGGCGGCTAGGCGATCGCGAAGTCGTCGCCGTAGACGCTCCCCTGCCCGTACCAGCCGTGCAGGTACACCGTAACGGTGCCGTTGGCCCCCGTGGTGAAGGGGATCGTCAGCTTGGTCCAGCCGGTGCCGTTGGCCCAGGTCTCGGCGGAGGCTCCGCCGCTGACACCGACGTAGGAGTACGGGCCCTGCACCCAGGCGGTGAGGGTGTAGGAGTGGTTGGCCTGCAGCGCGACCGTCTGGCCGCACTGGCCGGTCTGCGAGGAGGTCGGCGCCGCGTGCAGCGCGTGGCTGCCGGAGTGCGCCGGGGTGGCGACCACGCCGCCGCCCGCCTGGCAGGTCCACGGGGACAGGCTGCCGGTCTCCAGGCCGCCGTTCACCACGCTGCCCGAGCCGCCGCCGGAGCCGGTGACGGTGAGCGTGTAGGTCGCGGTGTGGCTGCCGGAGGCCGCCGTGCCCTTGACGCTCAGCGTGTACGTGCCGGGCGCCGCGGCGGAGGTGGTGGAGACCGACAGGGTGGCGCTGCCGCCCGCGGTGACCGAGCCGGGGCTGACGGAGGCGGTGACGCCCGCGGGCGCGCCGCTCACCGACAGGCTGACGGACTGCGCGGAGCCGCCCGTGACGGCGGTCTGCACGCTCGCGGTGGTGGAGCCGCCGGGCGCGACCGAGCCGGAGCCCGGGGAGAGCGAGACCGAGAAGTCGTTGACGGGGGGAGGCGTGGTGCCGCCGTTGAAGGGCTCGAAGGTGTGGCTGAACTGCCAGGTGCTCTGGGTGGTGCCGGAGCAGTTGTCCTGGCCGCCGGTGCCGGGGCAGTTGCCGTTGTCGCGCTGCAGCGCCCAGAAGGACAGCGTGTTGATGCCCTTGCTGACCGCCCAGTTGTAGACGGTGGTGGCGTTGGCGGTGGTGAAGGTCTCGGCCGCCCCGAAGTCGTCGATGCCGGGCATCTCGGTGACGCCGATGGAGTCCCACAGCTGCGCGTCGCTGCGCGACGGGTACAGGGCGGCGAGCTGGTCGTGCAGGCCCTGGGCGGCCGTCTCGGTGTCGGTCGCCATGTTGTGCGTGGCGTTGTCGTAGTAGTCGAACGTCATGATGTTGACGACGTTGATGTTCACGCCGTTGGAGACCGCGTTCTGCAGTACGGCCAGCCCGCTGCCGGAGCCGACGGAGCCGCCCTCCAGACCGTGCGTGGTGGTGGGCAGGGTGTACGAGAACTGGATCGGCCGCCCGTTGGCCGCCGCCCAGTCCTGGACCATCTTGACGGCCTTGTTGCGCCGGTCGATGCCCGCGGAGTTGGTCAGCGAGTTGTCCTCGATGTCGAGGTCGATCCGGCTGATGTCGTAGGTGGTGATGACCTTCTCGTAGGCCGCCGCGATGGTGCTGACGTTGGTGCAGCTGTCGGCCAGCTCGGAGCCGCTGTTGTCGGCCGCGTAACCGCCGAAGGACGGGATGACGTCGCCGCCGCCCGCCTTGATGGTGCTGATGTCGGAGCCGAAGCTGGAGGAGGCGATCGGCAGCCCGGTGTCGCCGTTCCAGTACGGGGTGCACGAGCCGGCCGACGGCGTCTGGATGAACGCCATCGTCAGGTACTTGTTGCCCGAGGCGGACGCCAGCCCGGAGAGGCTGTCGCCGTTGTACGCCTCGAAGTAGGGGGCGGCGATGTGGGTGGGCAGCGCGGTGGCGGCGTGCGCGCTGCCGGCGCCGCCGGTCAACGCGATTCCCGCGGATGCGGCCGCGGTGACGACTCCTGCGAGCAGCGCGCGAACTGGTCTGCGAACGGGTCCGATCATGGACCGCGCTCCCTTCACGGTGGGGGGCCTGCCTGGTCTGGACCAATAATGTTGGTCTGGACCACCTAACTGTCAAGGGTCCTAACAAATAATGGAGTTGGGCCCTCGCACAGCGGGGGCGGCGACCGGATCCCCGGCCACCGCCCCCACCGCCCCACACCTGCGGGTCAGCGCATCAGTACATCAGCGCTTCAGTACATCAGCGCGTCAGCGCCGCCAGCTCGCCACGGCCAGGGCCGGGACGAAGCGCGCGGCGTCCAGCGTGCCGACGCCGGTCGCCATGTCGTAGCCCTTCACCGCGGTGTAGCCGGTGACACCGTCGTACGAGTTGTTCGTACCGTCGGCGACGTCCACGATCCCGGTGAACTTGCTGTTGCCCTTGGCCAGCGCGTACAGCGCCTGGTGGATGTCGCCCACCCGGTGGCCGGCGAGCTGGTCGGCGAGCGCGACGATGCCCGAGAAGAGCGGGCTGGCCTCGCTGGTGCCGCCGTAGACGTCCCAGCCGACCGCCGTCGGGTCGTAGCTGCTGTACACCCACGCGCCACCGTTGACGGCCGCGGCCATCGAGATGTCGGGGGTGCCGCGGCGGTCGCCGACCGCCGACTTCACGCCGTTCTGGTACGACGGCCGGGCGAAGACGTGCGACTGGCCGCCGCCGCCCGCGCCGTAGTCGTTGTACACGCTGTCCGGCGCGGTCCTGTTGCCCGCGTCGTCCAGGTGCAGCTGGGTGCCGCCGATCGAGGTGACCAGCGGGTCGGCCGACGGCCAGGAGTTCACCTGGTACGGGTAGTCGGTGGCACCGTCCGCCATGGAGTCGGTGGCACCCCCGTCGCCGGAGGAGGCGAGCACGGTCACCCCGTGCCTGGCCGCGTCCTTGAAGGCGTACCGCAGCTTCTGGATGCTGGAGAAGTCGCCCTTGTCGAAGCCCGGGAAGGTGTTCTCCGTGGCCCCGAAGCTCTGGGTGATGACATCGCCCACGCCGTGGTCGATCATCGCCTTCTCGGCGTCCATCATCTCCGGCAGGCCGGTGACGCCCTCGGTCTCGGCGACACCCGTCTCGACCAGCACGATGTGCGCGTCGGGCGCCACGGCGTGCGCCATCTCGACGTCCAGGGTGGTCTCGCCCGCCCAGCCGGTGTGGTCCGGGTTGGTCGGGTCGAACGGCGGGACGTCGCCCCACTTGACGACCGACACGTGCGAGCTCGGGATGCCGAACTGCGCGCTGTAGACGTCCAGGTCGTGCTGGATCGTCGGCGAGCCGAACGAGTCCACGATCACGATGGTGCGCCCCTTGCCGGTCACCCCGGCGCGGTACAGCGGCTTCAGGTCGTATGCCTGACGGTACTGCAGCGGGGTGTAGCAGTTGATGCCCCACTTGGCCTGGCACTGCTCGGTGCTGAGCGGGCTGCTGACCCCCTTCACCAGCTGGTGGCCCACGACCGCGGGTACGGCCTTCACGGCCGGTGCGGCGTGCGCGGGGGCCGCGGTGGCCGCTCCGCCCAGCGGGGCGGCTATGAGGGCGGCGGCAGTGAGGGCGGTGGCCCCCGCGGCCGCGACCGCGGCGCTGGGCCGCGGACTGACTCTGCGCATGACTCTCCTTGTGTGGAGTACGACCGCACGAGACGGCTGTCGCGATCACATCCACAGATCATGCGCAGGACAAGAGACTTCACTGTTTGCTGCCGACCGCTTTACTCAGCTTGCGTTTTCTTTGCCGTTCCATCAACGGCACTTGGTGGACGGCGGGCGGTCATGACCGATTCAGGACACGATGTCCTTGGTCCGGAAGCCGCGGAAGGCGAGCGCGGTGAACACGATGGCGTACGACACCGAGACCGAGGTGCCCTGCAGCATGCCGGACCACTCCATGGTCGGCTGGAGCGCGTCGGCCCAGGAGAACTGCCAGTGCGCGGGCAGCACGTCGCGCCAGGAGCCGAGCGCCGTCACCGCGTCCAGCACATTGCCCACGATGGTCAGCCCGACCGCGCCGCCGACCGCGCCCAGCGGGGCGTCGGTGAGCGTGGACAGCCAGAAGGCCAGCGCGGCGGTGACGAGTTGGCTGACGAAGATGTAGGCCACGGCGATGGCGATCCGCGGCAGCGCGTCCCCCGAGGCCAGCGCCCCGCCGGTCGGCAGCTCCAGGTCGCCCCAGCCGTACGCCACCGTCCCCGAGACCAGCGCGACCGCGGGCAGCAGCGCGATGGCGACCGCGCTGAAGCCGAGCGCCACGGCGAGCTTCACCGAGAGCAGCCGGGTGCGCGGCACGGGCGCGGCGAGCAGATAGCGCAGCGAGGACCAGCCCGCCTCCGAGGCGACGGTGTCGCCGCAGAACAGCGCGACCGGCACCACCAGCACGAAGCCCGCCGAGACGAACAGGCAGGTGGCGGCGAAGTTGGCGCCCGAGGCGGTGGCGGTGTCGATCAGCGTGGGCCCGTTGCGGCCCTCGCCGCTGGGGGTGCCGCCGATCGCGAAGGCGGCGATCAGGATGAACGGCAGCGCGGCCAGCAGACCGGCCACGATCATGGTGCGGCGCCTGCGCAGTTGGCGCCTGGCCTCGACCCGCAGCCGCAGCGTGCGGCCGGGCCGGTAGCCGTGCGCGGTGGCACGGCCCCCGGGCGCCCCGGGGGACGCGGGAGCCGGCGCGGGGGCGGGTGCGGCGCTCACGCGGAGCCTCCGATCAGGGTGAGGAAGGCGTCCTCCAGGCGGCGGTGCGGCCCGACCTGGGCCACCGGCACGTCCAGCCGGACGAGTTCGGCCACGAACTGCGACGCCGTCATCCCGTCGAGTACGGCCAGCAGCCCGTCCTCCTCGCGTACGGCGGTGGCGACGCCCGGCAGCGCGGCGATCTTCTCCACCACGCTCTGCGGCACCTCGCCCTCGACGCCGACCAGGACGGTGTCGGCGGAACCGACGATGTCGGCGACCGGCCCCGCGGTGACCAGCCGGCCGCGGTCCATGACCACCAGGTGCGTACAGGTCTGTTCGACCTCGGCCAGCAGATGGCTGGAGACGATCACGGTCCGCCCGTCGGCGGCGTACCGGATCAGCACCTCGCGCATCTCGCGGATCTGCGGCGGGTCCAGGCCGTTGGTCGGCTCGTCGAGGATGAGCAGGTCGGGCAGGCCGAGCATGGCCTGCGCGATGGCCAGCCGCTGCCGCATGCCCTGCGAGTAGGTGCGCACCGCGCGTTCCAGCGCGTCGCCGAGACCCGCGATCTCCAGCGCCTCCTCCAGGTGCGCGTCCTCGGCGGGACGGCCGGTCGCCTGCCAGTACAGGTCGAGGTTGGCGCGGCCCGTCAGATGCGGCAGGAATCCGGCGCCCTCGACGAACGCGCCGAGCCGTGACAGCACCGGGGCGCCCGGCCGCACCGCCTCGCCGAACACCCGGATCTCGCCGGAGTCCGGCCGGATCAGGCCCATCAGCATCCGCAGCGTCGTGGTCTTGCCCGCGCCGTTGGGCCCCAGCAGCCCGAGCACCTGGCCGGGTTCGACGGTGAACGACAGATCGCGTACGGCGTACCGGTCGGCCGACTTGGCGTAGCGCTTGCTCAGCCCGGTGATCCGCAGCGGGATCGCGGCGAGCGCCGGGTCGGCGGGGCGCGGCCGCACCCGGCGGCGCCCGGTGAGCAGCAGTGCCGCGGCGACGGCCAGCGCCAGCGGCGGCAGCGCCCAGGCCCACCACGGCAGCGCGGCGGCGTCCGCGGTCAGGTCGGGGTCGGTCGGCAGGGTCAGCCGGGGTTCGGCCAGTGACACCGTCAGCGAGGCGGCCGCCGCCGGGGAGGCGTAGCCGAGGTCGGTGGTGGACAGCACCAGGCGCATCCGGTGACCGGCCACGAAGTCGTGGTCGACGGCGGGCAGCGCCAGGTGCACGGTGGTGCCCTGCGGCGATCCGGCGACACGGACGGGGCTGGCGAGTTGGGCGGGCAGGGTCTCCTTGCCGCCGGGCGCCACGTCGTACAGCTTCGCGAAGAGCACCGCGTCCGGGGCGTCGGTGGCGATCCGTACGTCCACGGTGGGGGTGCCGGTGAGATGGGTGCCGGTGCGCAGCCGCGGCGAGTCGAACCGGGCGGACTGGCCGGGGAAGTCCAGCGACAGGCTCGCGCCGAGCGACGCGAGCTGGGTGAGCCCGCCCGCGCCGGGGAGCCCGGAGATCGACGGCGGGGAGCCGCCCGCCGGGTTGGTGATCCGCTGGCGGGCACCGGACAGGTTGACGGCGTGGGCGGCCGCGCCCTCGAGACCCGGATAGCGCGGGCCGCTGGCGCCGCGCAGGACGACGCTGCCGTCGGTGGAGTTGAGGCCGCCGGTGCGCGTGACGCGGAAGGCCGGTCCCGTGCCCTTCGAGGTCTCGCCCTTGAGGTAGTGGTCGAACCAGGTGGTGACGCGCTTGTCGACCCGGGAGTCCTCGGTGTCGCCGCCGTCGTGGCCGCCCGCGATCCAGTCGACGGCCACCGGGGCGCCGTTGGCCTTGATCGCCTTGGCCATCGCGTCGGACTGGGCGAGGGTGAACAACGAGTCGGTCTGGCCCTGCACGATCAGCGCCGGGACCTTGATCCGGGACGCCACCGCGGACGGGCTGAGCGCCGCCAGTTGGGCGCGCGCGGCGGCGTCCGGCTTCCCCGCCTCGGCGACCCGCTGGTAGAGCGCGCAGATGGACGGCTCGAAGCGGCCGCAGAGCGGATCGCTCGCGGTGGTCCCGCCGGGGGCCGCCTGGGCGGGGGCCGGCTGCCCCGCGCCGCCGGTGGTGCCGCCCGTCGTGCCGCCGCCCGTGCCGTTGTCCGTCGAGCCCGGGGTGGACGTGTCGCCGCCGAGGGAGAGCCCGCCGGACGTCGAGCCGCTGGTGAAGAAGATCCCGGCCCAGAGCTTCTTGTAGACGTCGTCGGGGAACAGCGCGTCGCTGAGGTTCCAGTACGTCATCCGGGGCGCGATGGCGTCGACGCGGTGGTCGTAGCCCGCCGCGAGCAGCGAGACGGCGCCGCCGTACGAGACTCCGGTGACGCCCACGCGCGGGTCGCCGGGTGCGTCGAGCCGCACCTCGGGGCGGGTGGCGAGCCAGTCGACCAGCTTGCTGACGTCGGCGACCTCGCCGCTCGGCGCGTTGAGGCCGATCCGGCCGGTGGAGTGGCCGAAGCCGCGCGCGGACCAGGTCAGTACCGCGTAGCCGTGCCTGGCCAGCGCCTCGGCCTGGCCGCGGACGTCGTCCTTGCTGCCGCCGAAGCCGTGCCCGAGCAGCACCGCGGGCCTGCGGCCCTTGCCGCCCGCGGTGAAGTACGAGGTGTCCAGCCGTACTCCGCCGGCGCCGTCGAGCATCGCGTCACTGCGGTGCACCGATCCGCCGCCGCCCGCGGCCGCCGCCGTACCGGCGACGGCGCCGCCCGCCACCAGCACCGCGAGTGCCCCCGCTGCGGCGAACCACCGCTTTCGCCGCGGCCATCGAAGATCCATCCCTCGATCCTAGGCGGGGGCCGCTCGCGCCCGGCGCAGCAGCGGGCCTTTCTCCGGCTTTTCACAGACTGCCGCCCCTTCACGCCTCTTGACTTCTGCGATGGCGCATGCCATCCATGCGGAGCCTTCGTGCCCGACCGGGCGCGGGCAGGAGGGGCCGCATGATGCTCACGCTCGGCGAGATCTCCGACCGGCTGGAGATCCAGGATCTGCTGACCGCTTACAGCCATGCCGTCGACACCGGTCAATGGGGCCTGCTGGACGCGGTGTTCACCGACGGCGCCGTCATCGACTACACCGCGACCGGCGGCCCGAAGGGCACCCTTCCGGAGATCAAGGAGTTCCTCGGCTCGGTGATGCCGGGATTTCCCGCGTATCAGCATCTGCTCGGAAACTGCGCGGTCACCCTCGACGGCGACCGCGCCACCGCACGCACGATGTGCCTCAACCCGCTGGTGCTGCCGGGCGGTTCCGACGCGGGCGAGGGCGGCGTGCTCTTCTGCGGCATCTGGTACGCGGACGAATTGGCGCGTGTCGACGGACGGTGGCTGATCGCCGTCCGTCGACAGGAGAAGTCCTTCATGTACCGGGCGCCGGGCGCGGCCGGGTAGCGGTGCGGCGCCGCATTCGCCGGGGGGCGGGGGCGGGTCGGGAAATTCACCGGCGAAATCCGGGAACTGCTCGCGCGGGGCCGCGGGGGCGTGTGGTCGCGCGGGGTCGCGTGGCGGTGAATGTCGGTGGCGGGCGGTAGCGTGCGGTGACGGCCGCGGAGACCTGCGGTGACGGCTGCCGTCGGTGGCGCCGTCGGCGCCGTGACCGTCGGAGAGGAAGGCCGGTCGCATGGCGAGAGCGCTGACGCCCGCGCAGCGGCGGGCCGTCGCCGGGTCCGATCCGGCGACGGGGCGCCTGGCGGCGCGGGCCGACGTCTGTGCCGCGCTGGCGGCGGCCGGGCTGGCGGTGCGGCACGGCCGCGGCGGGCACCACAGCTATTACCTGACGGCCGAGGGGATGCGGCTGCGCGCCGAGTGGGCGGCGGTGTCGGCGCCCGCCGCGGCGCCGGAACCGCCCGCGCCGGGTGGCGGGTTCACCGCCGACGACGGTACGGGGACGGCTCCGCCCGGCGGCCCGCGGCGGGCGGCGGAGGTCGCCGCGGCCTGGGAGGGGCTGCTGCAGATCCGCGCGGTGCTGCTCGACGGCGCGACCGGCGTACCGGCGCCGTGGGAGCGCGAACGCCCGGTCCACGCCGTGGCGCTGGCCCTGGAGGCGGCGGGCTGCCCGCCCGCCACCACCTCCACCGGTGGCTACACGGTCACCGTCTCCGCCCAGGACGACGGCATGGCCGAGGTCTCCTGGCGCGGCGCCCCCACGCCCGCCGACGCCGCGGACGCCCTCACCCGCTGCGCCCAGCTCCTCGCCGCCCGCGGCTGGCAGTCCACCCACCACCGCACCCGCCACTCCACCCCCTACCTCCTCACCACCCCCCGCCGCACCACCGCCTGAGGCGCGCTGCGCCAGCGGAAGAGGTCAAGCCCCGTAGGGGCGCGGGGAACTGCGCGACCAGCCCATGACCGGGCTGCAGGTCACCACCGGCCCCAATGGGGCAGACGCGTTGTCTCCCGACCA
>NZ_JBFAXL010000036.1:0-96749 GCF_040680795.1 Streptomyces sp. NPDC051976 | reverse complement strand
GTGGGGGCCTGCGGCGCGCTGTTGGGCGGGGCGGTTAGACTTTCCTGCGGGGCGGGGGGGGGGGGGGGGCGGGGCGGGGGGGGGGGGGGGGCCCCCCGCCCGCGGGGAGCCGCTCCGGGGTGGGGAGGGATCAGAAGCCGCGGAAGACGGTCCAGGTGAAGGTGGTCGACCCGCTGGAGCCGTCCGTGTCGGTCGCCGTCACCTTGACGCCGTAGGTGCCGACGGTGGTGGGTGTGCCGGTGATGGTGCCGGTGGAGCTGATGTGCAGGCCCGCGGGCAGGCCGGTGGCGGTGAAGGTGAGCTGCTCGCCGTTGCTGTCGGTGGCTCTGACGGTCACCGGGGTGGACGGGAAGCCGGTGAAGCCGAACTGGTTGCCCGGGTTGCTGACCGTCACCGTGCCGGTGCCGCCGCCGCTGGTGATCGTCCAGGTGAAGGACGTGCCGCCGGTCGCCCCGGTGCTGTCCTTCGCCGTAAGCGTGACCTTCGACGTGCCCGCGGCGGTGGGGCTGCCGGAGACGGTGCCGGTGGCGGCGTCGAGGGTCAGCCCGGCGGGCAGTCCGGACGCCGACCACGTGTAGGGCGCGGAGCCGCCGCTCGCCGAGTTCTTCAGCGTCACGGCCTTGCCGACGAGGCCGCTCTGGTCACCGGGGTTGGCGACGGACACGCCGTTCGGCGGCGGGTTGCCGCCGGGGGTGAAGGCGCTGACGCCCTCCGGGGTGCCGAGGCCGGTCGGGCCGTCCCAGCCGGTGCCCGCCGAGCACCCCGGGGCGCCGCAGCCGCCGTTGTTCCCGGTGGTCACGTCGTTGAGAGCGCCGGTGTGCGCGTACGGGTAGGAGGCGGGGTCGTCGCTCTTGCCGGGGGTCCCGGCCAGCGCGTACATCGCGGTGATCAGCGGGGTGGCGAGACTGGTGCCGCCGTACTTCTGCCACCCGCTCGCCGAGTAGGTGTCGTAGATGGCCAGGCCGGTCTGCGGGTCGGCCACCGCGGACACGTCGGAGTTGGCCTTCCTGGCGCAGCCGGTGTGGACGTTCTTCTGCCAGGCCGGCTGGGTCCCGTAGGCGGAGCAGCCGGAACCGGCGCCGCTCCAGGCCGACTCGGTCCAGCCGCGCCCGCCGGAGGAGCGGCTCAGCGAGGTGCCGCCGACGGCCAGGGTGTACGAGGAGGAGGCCGGGTACTGGGTGCCGCCGTTGTAGCCGTTGTCGCCGGTGGCGAAGGCGAACAGGACGCCGGGGACGTTCCAGTGGCTGTCGGACTGGGTCTGACTGGAGTCCTCCGGTGAGCTCCAGGAGTTCGAGACGAAGGCCGCGCCGAGCTTCACGGCCTCGTCGTCGGCCGCGTACAGATTCGGGTCGTTGTTGTCGTCGGACTCCACCAGCAGGATGTGGCAGGCGGGGCAGGCCGCCGAGACCGCGTCGAGGTCGAGGGTGATCTCCTCGCCCCACCCGGAGTCGCCCTTGGGGTACGAGGTGCCGCCGCGCTGGTCGACCTTCCTGAAGCAGCCGTTGGCGGTGGTGCAGTCCGGCAGGCCGTACTGCTTGCGGTAGGTGGCGAGGTCGCTCTCCGCGTTGGGGTCGTCGTAGGCGTCGACGATGGCGACGGTCGCGCCGCTGCCGCCCTGGGGCAGGTTGTACGCCGCCTGGATGTCCGCGGGGCCGTAGCCGGACGGTGCCGCGGCCAGCAGGCCCTTGCCGCCCTGTGCGTCGTCGGCGCCCACGGCCAGGCAGTGGGCGGTGCCCGCGGCGGTGTCCGCGCAGGCCCGGTGGGGGGCGGCGGCCGGGGCGGAACGGCCGGAGGGCTGGGCGGCGTAGGCGGCCCCGGGCAGCAGGGCGAGCCCCACGGACAGGGTGGCGGCGAACGCCGCCGCACCTGCCAGGGCGGGTCGCCTCGGTATCAACTCGCGCTTCATCATGTCCCTTCGGGCAGTGGGGGGTCAGCGCACCGAACGGCTCCGGCGGTCCTGCCACCGGAGCCGCCGCACAACCGGCGGCGCTGGGCGCTCCGCACCGTAGGGGCTGCGGCACGGCCCGAGGCAGGGACCTAAGGGACAATGTCGTGAACAGGACGCAGGCGGCCGGGAGTTCGGGAGTCGGCCCGCGAGGGACGCGCCCTAGGAACCGTCCGGCCGATCCGGGCCGGACAGCTCCTCGCCGTCGTCGCAGCGGCGGGCGAGGTGGACGGTGATGTCGGCGGTCAGCTCCACCCGCTCAGGGAGCACCCGCAGGATCCGCCGGAACACCTGCTCCCGCTGCTTCGCGGGCAGCACCAGATACGCCGAGACGGTCGAGAGGTGGTCGACGTACTCGCGCCCGCTCATCGTCAGGGTGCGGTCGATCACGGACTGCCGGACGTCGGTGAACCACGCGGACCGCCGCAGTTCCCTGCCCGGCCACTGCAGGGGGTGGCCGGGCGGCGTCCCGTCGGGGGACGGCACGTCGTCGCTCGCCAGGAACGGGGCGCGCGCCGCGTGCACCGCCTCCGCCACGGCCGGGTCGGCCAGATGCACGGGCCCGCCGAAACACGCGAACACCCCGCCCGGCTCCAGCAGCGCGGCCACCCGCGGCCACCGGCCCTCCGGCTCCGTCCAGTGCAGCGCCGCCGCCGCGTAGACCAGGCCGTACGTCTCCCCCGGCCGCAGGTCCTCGAACGCGGCCCGTACCGCCGTGACGCTCGGCGGCACATGCTTGCGCAGCTCGGTCAGCATGGCCTGGTCAGGGTCGGTGGCGGTGACCGCGACCCCCCACTGCGCCAGCACGCGGGTGGCCTTGCCGGTACCGGCGCCGATCTCCAGCGCGGTGCGGATCTGCCGGTCGGCGTACGCCATCACCAGGTCGAACAGCTGCGCCGGATACCCGGGCCGGTACCGCTCGTAGGCTTCCGCGATGGTTCCGAAGCTCAGTGCGCGTCCAGGCATGCCGAGCATCCTGGCACGATCCGCGCCGCGGGCGCCCGGTCATTTCCCGCGGCCGGGCGCCCGTCACCTGGGCGGCCGCCGGTGGGTCTACTCCTCCAGGGGGCCGAGGTCGGGTTCGTCGCGCAGGGCGACCGTGGTGCGGGCGGTGGCGTGGAGTTCGAGCACGGTGATCTCGTTGGCTCCGGCGCGCAGGACGGGGGCCGGGACGTAGAGCGTGCGCTGCGGGCCGCGGGACCAGTAGCGGCCGAGGTGGAAGCCGTTGACCCAGGCGTTGCCCTTGGTCCAGCCGCCGAGGTCGAGGTAGGTGTCGGCGGGGGTCTCGACGTCGAACAGCCCCCGGTGGAAGGCCGGGCCCGTGGTGTGGGCGGTGGGGGGGGTGAAGTCCAGGGCGTCCAGCGAGGTGAGGCGCAGGGGGCGGCTGGTCCACTCGTGCGGTGCGCGGCCGTTCACCAGGACGTCGCCGAGGAGGCCCTTGCGGTCGTGGATGCCCTGGCCGTAGTTGACCCTGCCCTGGTTCTCCACGAGCACCTCCAGGCGTGCCCCGGCCCGGGGCGCGGTGAAGGTGAGCGCCTTGTGGTGGCTCTCGCGTTCCAGCACGCCGACCGCGGCGCCGTCGACGAACACCTGGGCGCGGTCGCGTACTTGGTCGACGTACAGATGGGTGGTGCCCGCGTCGGGCAGCCGGGTCCCGTACAGCACGAAGCCGAAGTCCTGGCCGAGTTCCTCCATGGTCAGGGGGCGCGGGCCGCTGACCGCCTCGCCGAGCAGTGCGGCGCCGGCCAGCAGCGGGGCGACGCGGTCCAGGGCGATGCCCAGGGCACTGAGCTTCTTCGAGGGCGCGGGCACGGGCTCGTCGGGGACGGGCGCGTGGCGGGCGATGACCTCGCGGAAGGCGTGGTATTTGGCGGTGGGGGCGCCCGCCTCGTCGAGCGGGGCGTCGTAGTCGTAGGAGGTGACGGTGGGGCGGTAGGTGTGCTTGTCGTTGGCGCCGTTGGTGAAGCCGAAGTTGGTGCCGCCGTGGAACATGTAGAGGCTGACGCTGGCGCCGGCCGCCAGGACGGCGTCGAGTTCCGCCGCCGCGTCCGCGGCGTCACGGATGACGTGCAGGCCGCCCCACCGGTCGAACCAGCCGTTCCAGAACTCGGTGACCATCAGCGGCCCTTCGGGCCTGCGGGCGCGCAGCGCGGCGAGACCGGCGGCGGCGCGGCTGCCGAAGTTGGTCGTCGCGAGTACGCCCGGCAGGCTGCCGCGGGCGAGGTCGTCGGGCTGGTCGCAGGTGAACAGCGGTACGTCGACGCCGAGTTCGCCCAGCCGGTCGGCCAGGTGGCGCAGATGGCCGGTGTCGTCGCCGTAGGCGCCGTACTCGTTCTCGACCTGGACGGCCAGCACCGGGCCGCCGTTGGTCGCCAGATACGGCAGGACCACGGGCAGCAGCGCCTCGAAGTAGCCGTCGACGGCGGCGAGATAGCGGGGGTCGTTGGCGCGCAGCCGGATGCCGGGCTCGGCCAGCAGCCAGGAGGGCAGCCCGCCGCCCTCCCACTCGGCGCAGATGTACGGTCCCGGGCGCAGCAGCACGTGCAGCCCTTCGGCGGCGGCGAGTTCGAGGAAGCGCGGCAGGTCCAGGCCGTCGCCGAGCAGGAAGCGGCCGGGCTCGGGCTGGTGCAGGTTCCACGGCACATAGGTGTCGATGGTGTTCAGGCCCATCAGCCGGGCCTTGCGCAGCCGGTCGGCCCACTGCCCGGGATGGACGCGGAAGTAGTGCAGGCCCCCGGCGATGATGCGGAACGGCTCTCCGTCCAGCCGGAAACCGTCGGGGTCGATCCGCAACTGGGGCATGGGGCCTGGCTCCTTCAGAGTCATGTTTGCGCAACCATTCGAGTGTGTGCCACGGCGTTTCCGCGTGTCAAGGCACGTCCGCGGGGTGGAACCCCCGGAACGCGGGGGCCGGTCGCCAGGGGCTTGTCGGGCCCTAGCCGCGTGCGCCCGGCGGCGCGGTGCTGCTCCGTACCATCAGCCGGGTCGGCACCAGGGTGACCCCGCGCTCCTCCTCGGTACGGATCTGCCGCAGGAGCTGCTCCACGCAGCGCCGCCCCACCTCGGAGAAGTCCTGGTGAACGGTGGTCAGCGGGGTCAGGTACCAGGCGGCTTCCGGGATGTCGTCGAAGCCGACGACACTGACGTCCTCGGGCACCCGGCGGCCCGCCTCGTGCAGGGCGCGCAGCACACCCAGCGCCATCTGGTCGTTGGCGACGAACACGGCCGTGCAGTCCGGCTCCTGGGCGAGCCGGAGCCCGGCCCGGTAGCCGGACTCGGCGGTCCAGTCGCCGCGCAGCGGTTCCGGGACCATGCGGTGGCGCGCCCGCAACTGGTGCTCCCACGCCTCCACCCGGCGTTCCGCGGAGTACGAGTCCGCGGGGCCCGCCAGGTGCCAGACGGTGTCGTGCCCGAGGTCCAGCAGGTGCTGCACCGCGGCGCGCGCCCCGCCGACCTGGTCGGTGTCCACCACGCAGTAGCGGTCCCCCGCGTTGGAGTCCACGACCACCACGTGCGAGTGCGGCGGCAGGGTGACCGTCGAGGCGTCCAGGAGGTGCGCCTCCATCAGGATCACGACCCCGTCGACGGCGAGTTCCCCCATCCGGGTGAAGGCGCCGCGCACGCTGTCCTGGGTGGGCAGGGCCACCGGGAGCAGCGTGATGGCGTATCCCTCGTGGGCGGCCGAGGTGGCGATGGCCTCCAGTGTGCGGGTGTTCCCGGTGGTCGAGAGGTTGAACAGGATGACGCCCAGCGTGCGGAACTCCCCGCGCTTGAGGGCCCGGGCGGCGCTGTTGGGCCGGTAGCCCAGCTCCTTCATCGCGGCCAGGACCTGCCCCCGGGTGGACTCCACCACGCCGGGCGAGCCGTTGGAGACCCGGGAGACCGTCTGGGCCGAGACCCCGGCCAGCCGTGCCACGTCCGCCATCGACGCGCTCCGCCGCCGCCTGCCCGCGGACGTCTCCGCCGGCGCCCCCGCGTCCTCGGCCCGCCCGGCCGTTTCGCTGTCCGCCACTGCCTGCTCGCATCTCGCCTTGTCGCACGGGCCGACGCGCGGCCCCTTTCCGAGTCCGGGGATCACCCCTCCGGGAGCCGCCCGGTCGGCCGACCCGCGGGCCGGCCGACCGGGACACCCCGGCTACTGCAGGGTGAAGCCCTGCTGCTTGCCGTAGCTGACGGACTTGTCCTGCCACGCGGTCAGGGCGGAGGTCAGCGGCGTGCCCGAGGAGTATGCCTTGCCGACGGCGTCGTTGAAGACCGAGTTGGCGTAGACCTGGTAGGGCAGGTACGACCAGCCGGGCAGGACGTTCTTGGCCGACTCGGCGAAGATCTTGTTCGCCTGCTGGCCGCCGAAGTACGGGAACGGCTCGTTCTGGAAGGCCGCCGAGTCCAGGTCCGCGGTGGTGGCGGGGAAGGCGCCGTTCTTGATCCGGGTCTGCACCCCGGCACCGTGCGTCGCGTACTGCACGAAGGCGTAGGCCAGGTCCTTCTTGCCGCCCGCCTTCATCACGGCCAGCGAGCTGCCGCCGTTCTCGGCGCTGGCGTTCTGCCCGGCCTGCCACTGCGGCAGCGGCGCCGCCCGCCAGTCACCGGAGGCGGAGGCGACACCGGAGGTGAAGTTGGCGGGCATCCAGGCGCCGGTGGCCAGGGTGGCGATGGTGCCGTCGGCCAGGCCCTTGTACCACTGGTCGCTCCAGCCGCTGACCGGCGACAGCAAGTGCTCGTTGATCAGCTGCTGCCAGACCTTGGTGTACGTGGCCGTGCCCGCGTCGGTCCCGAAGTTCACCGACACCTTGGTGCCGTCGACCTTGTACGGCTTGCCGCCGGCCTGCCAGATCAGGCTGGTGGTCATGCCCGCGTCGCCGGTGTCGCTGGTGATGTACGCCTTGGGGTCGGCCTTGTGGAGCTTGCGGGCGTCGTCCAGGTACTGGTCCCAGGTGGTGGGCACCGGCAGCTTGTACTTGTCGAAGACCTTCTTGTTGTAGAACAGGGCCATCGGGCCCGAGTCCATCGGCAGCGCGTACACACCGCCGTCGACGTTCACCGAGCTCCACGGGCCCGTCGAGTAGGACTTCGCCAGGCTCTTGGCGCCGTACGCGCCGAGGTCGGTGACGGACTTGCCGAGGGCGAACTGGCTGAGCGCGTAGTACTCGATCTGGGCCACGTCGGGCACGCCCTTGCCCGCCTGCACGGCGTTCTGCAGCGCGGTGTACTGGTCGTTGCCGGTACCGGCGTTGACCAGCTTCACGTGCACCTTGGGGTACTTGGCCTGGAAGTCGGCGACGACCTGCTTCAAGGTGGGCTCCCAGGCCCACACCGTGATGTCCCCGCCCTTGTCGAGGGCGGACTGCACGTCGGAGGCCGAGGTCTTGCCCCCGCCGTCGGAGCCGGAACCGCTGGAGGAACCGCACGCCACCAGGCCGAGCGAGGCGGCGCACAGCGTGGCCAGCACCCCCGCGGCGCGGGAGAGGGTCGTGTGTCTCATGTCGTGTCACTTTCGTCCGGGCGTGAGGAACGCGGAGGGCGCGGTTGAGGGTTGGGGGTCGCGGGTTGGGGTGCGTGCGCCGTCGGCACATGGGCGGCCGAGGACGCCGGGTCGTGATGAGGTGGTGCGGGGCGGGCGCCGCGACCCGGCGCCCGGGGTCACTCCTTGACGCTTCCGGCCGCCAGACCGGACTGCCAGTAGCGCTGGAGCAGCAGGAAGGCCGCGATCAAGGGGACGATCGTCAGCAGCGACCCAGTGATCACGAGGTGGAAGACCGGCTGTCCGCCGGCCGTCGCGGCCTGGGCGTTCCAGGAGTTGAGGCCGATGGTGAGCGGGTACCAGTCCGGGTTCTTGATCATGATCAGCGGCAGGAAGTAGTTGTTCCAGGTCGCGACCACGGTGAAGAGCAGCACGGTGACGATGCCCGGGGCCAGGAGCGGCAGCGCGATCCGGAAGAAGGTGCGCAGCTCCCCCGAGCCGTCCATCCGGGCCGCCTCCAGCAGTTCGTCGGGGACCGCCTCGGAGGCGTACACCCACATCAGGTAGAGGCCGAAGGGCGAGATCAGCGAGGGCACGATGACCGCCCAGGGGGTGTCGGTCAGGCCGAGCTTGCTGAACATCAGGAAGGTGGGCACCGCGAGGGCCGCGCCGGGGACCGCGACCGCGCCGATGACGACCGCGAACACCCCCCGCTTGCCGGGGAACGCGAACTTCGCCAGCCCGTATCCGCCCAGGACCGCGAGGAAGGTGGCGCCGCCCGCGCCCAGCACCACGTACAGCAGGGTGTTGAGCAGCCAGCGCAGGAAGATGTGGTCGTCGTAGCTGACGGTCTGCCGGATGTTGTCCCACAGCGCGAAGTGGCCGCTGAACCACAGGCCGAAGGAGTTCAGTAGCTTCGGCTGGGTCTTGGTGGCGTTGATGAACAGCCAGGCCAGCGGGATGAGCGTGTAGACCACGACCAGCGAGGTGAGCACGGTGAGCAGCACGCTGCGCCGGGGCCGGTCGGTGGAGTGCGCCCGGCGGGCGGTCCGCCGCTGTGGCGTGGCACGCAGCGGGATCCGGCGCTCGGGACGTCGTACGGTGCTGGTGTCGGCGGCCACGGCTCAGCTCTCCTTGCGCATGCCGCGCAGCTGCACGGCGTAAGCGACGATCATCGTGACGACTCCCATGAGGATCGCGACGGTCGCGGCGTAGTTGTGCTGCCGGCCGGCGAACGACAGGGAGTAGGTGTAGAGGTTGGGCGTGAAGTACGTGGTGATCGCGTTGGGCGCCAGGCTCTTGAGGATGCTCGGCTCGTTGAACAGCTGGAAGCTGCCGATCACCGAGAACACCGTGGCGATCACCAGGGCGCCGCGGATCGCCGGGATCTTGATCGAGGCGATCACCCGCCACTGCCCGGCGCCGTCGATCTCGGCGGCCTCGTACAGCGAGGTCGGGATCACCCGCAGCGCCGCGTAGAAGATCAGCATGTTGTAGCCGACGAACTCCCACGTCACGATGTTGCCGATGGCGGCCAGCACCCAGTGCGGGCCGAGCGGGTCGGGTATCGAGGTGTGCAGGTGCGCGTTGAGGCTCGCCACCAGGCCGAATCTCTTGCCGTACATGAAGCCCCACATGAGGGTGGCGACCACCGCGGGCACGGCGTAGGGCAGGAAGATCGAGATCCGGAAGAAGCCGCGGCCGTAGAGGCGCCCGCTGTCGAGGGCGAGGGCGACGAGCAGAGCGATGCCCAGCATGACCGGCACCTGGACAGCCAGGAAGAGCGCCACCCGCCCGAGCCCCGACCAGAACTCGTGGTCGCCGAACGCCTGCCGGTAGTTGGCCAGGCCCACGAAGTGGTTGCCGCCGATCAACTGGTCGCGGTACAGGCTGAGATAGACCGAGTACGCGATCGGCGCGAGGAAGACCAGCGCGAAGACGGCGATGAACGGCCCGACGAAGCCCCAGCCGGTCCACCGCCTTCCGCGGCCCGGCCCTCGCGGGCGGGACGCGGCGGACGCGCGTCCGCTCCTCGCCGTCGGGGGTGCAGTGCTTGCCATGTCGCGTTCCCTGGTGTCGTGGCCGATGCCCATACGAGCGGGCCGGTCCTCTCCCGGCAGATGGTTACGTAACCATCGGCGTCCTGGCAAGACTCTGGAGCAGATCAATGTTTACGTAATCTTCGCGGCGCGAAGCCCTTGACGCATCCGAACCGGACGGCTCAAACTCGCCTACCAGTCACTGATGGCAGCGCAAACATCGTCCATGCCGCCGTCGCCCGCCGCGGGGACCAGCGGACATTCCCCGCATGCACCGAGAGGCGCCTCCATGCCCATCCACTCGTCCCGGCGGGCCCTGCGCCGCCTGGTCGCCACCGCCGTGGCAACCGGCACGACCGCCCTGCTCTGCGCCGTACCGGCAGCGGCCGCACACCCGGCGGACCCGGCGCCCGCTGCCGCCCCCGCCCACGCCCAGGCACCGGACACCAGCCGGTTCAAGGGCGTCAACTGGGCCGATCCGCGCGACAACTACGCCGACGACCCGGTGGTCCTGTCCGGCCTGTCGCTGTCCGACGGCTACGCCACGACGTATACCAAGGCCCACCGGATCATCGCCGCGTTCCGCGCCAACCTGGGCGCCGACACCGTCCGGCTCCCGATCAACCCGTATACCGTCAACGGCCCCTACTGGCACGCCTACCGCGCCGTCATCGACGCCGCCACCGCCCAGGGATTCCAGGTGATCGTCTCCTACTGGGAGGGCACCGGCGCCCGCAAGGACGGCCTGATCGACGACACCGCCGCCTTCTGGCGGATGTGGACCACGGTGACCCGCACGTACACCGGCAACCACCGGGTGTACTTCGAGCCGATGAACGAGCCCCACGGCTACACCCCCGGCCAGTGGGCCGACATCGCCGCGCAGTGGCTGCACACCTTCCCGGCCGTCCCCCGCGACCGGATCTTCGTCAGCGGCAGCGGCTACAACGACAGCGTCGTGTCCGTCTGCGCCGACCCCCGCCTGAAGGGCACCTACCTCTCCCTCCACCACTACGGTTTCTGGGGCACGCACACCTACGACGAGTGGACCGCCGACCTGAAGCAGCGCCTGGGCGACTGCGCGGGACGCACCGTCGCCGACGAGTTCGGCTCCTCGATGACCACCGGACTGGACTACGACCAGCCCGCCGACGGCAACAACGAGGTCGCCTTCCTCCAGGCCGACACCGACGTCTTCCGGGCCCTGCACATGGGTGCCGTGTACTGGCCGGGCCTTCGCACCGGCGACACCTACAGCCTCGAATCCCTCACCGGCAGCCCCGACGCCCCCTGGCTGACCACCAACAACCCCAGCGGCGCCGACCGCCTGGCCTGGGCCTGGGGCCGCGGCAAGCCCGCTACCGAGAGCGCCCGCTGAGGCACACTCCCCCACTGACGCGACACCCCCGGGGTGCCGCACGGCCGGTCGCCGCCGCCTCCCGGCGACCGGCCGCACCGTGCTCGGCCCCGGCCCCGACGCCGCGGGGTGACCGCCTGGAGTCCGGCAAGGCGCCGCCGGACTCGCAGGGCCGGCTCTTACGCTGGGTGGACAGGGCAGTCCGGCCGACCCAGCACGGAGGTCGCATGAAGAACGACCCGGCGAGCGTCGTCGAGGAGGCGTTCCGTTGCTACCGGGAGCAGGACCGCGAGGCGGCCCTCCCGCTCTACGCCGACGACTTCACCTTCACCAGCCCGCAGGACGACCACATCGACAAGGCGGAGTTCTTCGCCCGGTGTTTCCCCACCGCCGACCGGTTCACCGAACAGCGCCTGCTGCACGTCACGCCCGCTGACGACCAACTGGTCCTCGTGTACTACGAGTACGTGCTCACCACGGGCGACCGGCACCGCAACGTCGAGGCCATCACCGTACGGGACGGGCTGATCCGGGAGGTGCAGGTCTTCTTCGGCGGCCGGGCGTGACGCGTGTCAGCGCGCGCGGGGCTCGTCCCCCAGGGCCCCGGCCGGAGCGGTGACGTCCGCGAGGCCGCGGAGGTACTCCAGGCCGGGGTGGCCGTCCAGCTCCCGCGCGCCGACGACGGTGAAGCCCGTGCGGACCAGTACGGCCCGCGACGCCAGGTTGTCCTCCCGGGACGCGGCCCGCAGCACGGTCAGCCCGTAGCCGCGGGCGGCGATGCCGCACATCTCCCGTACGGCCCAGGTGGCCAGCCCGCGGCCCGCGGCGCGTTCGGCGATCCGGTACCCGAGGTCGGCGCCGCCGTCGGCCACGTCGTAGAGATTGATCCGCCCGAGCACCTCGCCTTCGGCGCCCACCACCACGTGGAAGTAGCACTCCCCGCTGTCCTGCTCCGCGAACAGGGCGCTGAGCTGCTCGTCGAACCGCGCGAAGAACGCGTCACCCCGGTCGGGGACGGCCGCGGCGAAGTACGCCCGGTTCTCCCGCTCGAAGGTGAGCAACGCGTCTGCGTGGTCGGGACGGAGGAGCTGTATCTCGGGCATGCCCAGGAATATAGACACCGCGGCCCCCACCGGGCCCGTCCTTTTTTGGCGGCGCGATGGACGGGCCTGCCGTCGTCGCTACGACGCCCGGCGCTGCCGGCTCAGGTCGCCCTCCTGGTCCCGCGGGCGGGCCGTCATCAGCGCCGCGGCCAGCGCGGTCGCCGCCAGGATCGCCCCCGCCGTGCCGAGGGCGGCCTGGGCGGCGGTGCGGGGGCTGCCGTCGGTGGTGAGGTAGACACCGCCGACCACCGCGAGGCCGAGCGTGCCGCCCAACTGCTGGACGGCGTTGAGGAGTCCGGCCGCCGAGCCGGTCTCCTGCGGGCCGACGCCGCTCAGGGCGGTGGTGAAGAACGGCGGGGTGAACAGGCCGGTGCCCAGCCCCGCGACGGCCAGCGCGAACGGCAGTCCGGCCGGGTACGCGGCCGGGGCGGCGGCGCGGTAGGCGAGGATCGCGGCGACGAGTCCGACCGCGAGGGCGGCGACACCCGCGTGCATCACCCGGGTCCCGTACCGCGGCACCAGATACGCGCCCGCGGCCCACGACCCGGCACCCAGCCCCGCCGACCACGGCAGCAGTGTCAGGCCGGCGGCCAACGGGCCGCGGTGCAGGCCGAGTTCCAGGTGGAGCACCACGGTCATCATGACGCCGTTCATGACGGCGAAGAAGAGCGTGGAGGTGGCCAGGGCGGCGGGGAAGGCGCGGCCCCGCAGCAGCGCCGGTTCGACCAGCGGGGCCCTGCCCTGTCGCGCGGATCGGCGCTGGTGGGCCACGAACAGGACCAGCACGGCCGCGCCCGCACCCGCCGCCGCCCAGCCGCCGGGGCCCGGAGTGCCGGTCGCCAGCGGGCACACCACCAGCGCGGTGCCGGTCATCGCCAGCGCCGTACCCAGCGGGTCGAGCCGCGGCCGTACCGGCGCCCGGTCCTCGCGCAGCCTCCGCGCGATCACCAGCACCACCGCTGCGAGGGGCAGGTTGACCAGGAAGCAGGCGCGCCAGGAGGAGCCGAAGAGGTCGGCGTGGGTGAGGACACCGCCGAGGACCGGGCCGAGGACCGCGGACAGGCCCATCACCGGGCCGATCGTGCCCAGCGCCCTGGGCAGTTCGTCGCCGTCGAACATCGCCCGGATCAGACCGAACGTCTGCGGGATGACCAGCGCCGCCGCGCCGCCTTGCAGCGCGCGCAGCCCGATGAGCACCTCCGGGTCCGGTGCGAGCGCGCACGCCAGGGAGGCGGCCGCGAAGGCGGCCACTCCGACGCGGAAGACACGGCGGCGGCCCGCGATGTCGCCGAGCCGGGCACCGGTCAGCAGCCCGAGGGCGAACGCGAGGGTGTAGGCGGCGCTGAACCACGGGATGACGGCGTCCGCGCCGCCCAGATCGGTGTGGATCACCGGCCCCGCGACCTGCACGATCGTCGCGTCGAGCAGGTTCATCGCCTCCGCGACCAGCACCGCGGCGAGGGCGGCCCACCGCCAGCGGTACACGGTCGGTGCGGGCGGTGAGGGCGGCGCGACGGCCTGCGGCTCCTGGCCGGTGACGCCCGGCGTGCCGTGACGGGTGCTGTGGGACATACGTCCTCCCCTGGTGGTGCGAGGCGCGGCTCGCGTACGGGGGCCCGCGAGGCGCGGCGGACCCTGACCGGTCACCACCTTCCGGGGCCGCCATGTTCTGGTTCCATCTCCGTCGCGGAGATCGATGATTTCTGCCATCAACAGGAGTTAGATTGCTGGATATGCTCGCACTGGACGACCTCGACCGCGGACTGATCCACGCCCTGCACATCGACGCGCGGGCCCCGTTCACGCTCCTCGCCGATGTCCTCGGCTCCTCGACCCAGACGGTGGTGCGCCGCTACCGGCGCCTGTACGCGCAGGCGGGGCTCCGGGTGGTCGCGCTGCCCACCCCGCGCGGCTCCGGCACCCACCAGTGGTTCGTACGGCTCACGGCGGCCACGCGTACCGCCCATGACATCGCCGTCGCGCTCGCCCGCCGCCCCGACACCTCGTGGGTACGGCTGACCTCCGGCGGGACGGAGATCGTCGCGATCATCCACACCACACCCACCGGCCCCGACGCCCACGCCCTCCTGCTCCGCGACATCCCCCGTACCAGCGGCATCACCGCGGTCTCCGCCCACTACCTGCTGCACACCTACCTCGGCGGACCCACCGCGTGGCGCGGACGCGTCGACACCCTCGACGCCGGCCAGCAGACACGGCTGCGCGCCGGGAGCGGGGCCGGACCCGAACCGGGCGTGCCCCGGGCGGAGTCGGCCGGCTCCGCCTACCTGCTCACCGATGCCGACCGCGTGCTGCTGGAGGCGCTCCGCGAGGACGCCCGCCTCAGTTACGCGGAACTCGCCGCCGCGACCGGTGCGACACCCGCCACCGCGGCCCGCAGACTCGCCGAACTCCGGTCACGTGACGCGCTGTTCTTCGACGTCGACATCGACCCGTCGCTGCTGGGCGTGACCGTGTCGGCGCTGTTGTGGATGCAGGTCGCCCCCTCCCGCCTGGACGCCGTCGCCACCGAGCTGGCCGGGCACCACGAACTGGCCGTCGTCGCCGCGACCACCGGCCCCACCAACCTCGTCGCCCACGCCCTGTGCGGTGACGCGGAGGAACTCCACCACTACCTCACCCGCAAGATCGCCCTGGACCCCATCACCCGTATCGAAACCGCCCCGGTCCTGCGTACGTACAAAGCCGCCACCACGCTGCGCACCCCGTGACAACCCCGCCGCACCGCTACGGGCGGCGGCCCCAGGCGGAGATCATCGGGGCCGTGGCGAGGTCGAGGCGGCCGGTGGCGACGTTGGCGAGGTGGCGGTCGATCTCCTCGTCGGTGGCCAGGTGCTGCGCGGTGAGGTGGTGCCGGATCTGGCGCACCGTCGCGTCCTCGAGCACGGTGCAGGCGGGCGAGGTGAGGGGGAAGTAGGCGTCGGCGGCCACATCGGCAAGGCCTGCTTCGCGGAGCACGCGCGGGAGGGTGCGGCCGTAGCCGAGGTCGGCGCCGCGGGCCGCCATCAGGGTGCGGAAGCCGGTGCGCAGCCGGTTGGCGAGCCGCTGTTCCGGGCCCGACTCGTCCGGGCAGAGCAGCGGCTGCAGGGCGGGGTCGGCGTCCTCCAGCAGCAGCCACCCGCCGGGGCGCAGCGCCTGGACCATCCGGCGCAGGGCCTCGGCGCGGTCGGTGACGTGCACCAGGACCAGCCGGGCGTGGACGAGGTCGAAGGCGCCGGGCGGGGGCGGATCGGCGGCCACGTCGTGGCGGAGCACCTCGATGGCGCCGCCCGCGATGTCGCGGGTCCAGGAAGTGTCGATGTCGGTGGCGACCACGGTGCCCGTCGGGCCGACGCGCTCGGCCAGCCCCAGCGGTACGGAGGGGCCGCCCGCGCCGACCTCCCAGCAGCGCATCCCCGCGCCGATGCCGAGCGCGTCGATGTGGCGGAAGGTCACCGGGTCGAAGAGTTCGGCGAGCGCGCCGAAGCGGACACCCGCCTGCGCCTGCTTGTTGTCCAGCAGATAGCCGCTGTCGCCGCCGTGCTCAGCCATGGGGCCGATTCTGGCAGACGGGTCTCCCAGGGCGGCGGCCCCGTCCCGGCCACCGGAAATGCCCGTGCCGCAATTGCGGCACGGGCATTTCCTCGCGTATATTGAGTTTTTCTGTGTGCGCACAGAAAAAGGCCCCTCAGCGGGGGCCACGAGAAGCACGTTATCGGACAGGGGGCGACTTTGTCAACTCGCGAGACCGTCGAATTGCGGAATGAGCAGGAATACCTCGACCGGCTCTACGACCGTGTCGACACGCTGCGCGGTGTCGCCGCCGAGCGTGTCGCCGAGGCGTTGACGCCGGTGGGGAACGGGCTGCAGGCGCGGCTCGAACGGGATGTGCTCGTCGCCGAGCGGTCCGGCCTGCTGGCGGCTCTGAATGCGGTGGACGGCTCGCTGTGCTTCGGCCGTATTGATCTGCGGGACGGCTCGGCGCACCATATCGGCCGTATCGGAATTCGTGCGGACGACACGGAACGCACACCCCTGCTGATCGACTGGCGGGCGCCGGTCGCCCGGCCGTTCTATCTGGCCACCGGGCACACCCCGATGGGCCTGCGGCGCCGCCGCCACATCGGCACCGAGGGCCGCACGGTGACCGAGCTGCACGACGAGATCCTCGACCTCGGGGACAGCGAGCGCAGCGGTTTCGAGGACCCCAGCGGTGACGCCGTGCTGCTCGCCGCGCTCAGCTCCGCCCGCACCGGGCGGATGGGCGACATCGTGCGGACCATCCAGGCGGAGCAGGACCATGTCATCCGGGCCCCGCACCGCGGGGTGCTGGTCGTCGAGGGCGGGCCGGGCACCGGCAAGACGGCGGTCGCCCTGCACCGGGCGGCGTTCCTGCTGTACGAGCAGCGGGAGCTGCTGGCCAAGCGGGCGGTGCTGGTGGTCGGTCCCAACCCGGTGTTCCTGCGGTACATCGGCGAGGTGCTGCCCGCGCTCGGTGAGACCGGCGTCATGCTGGCGACCCAGGCCGAGCTCTTCCCCGGTGTCCACGCCCGCGGCACCGACACGCCCCGCGCCGCCGCGGTCAAGGGCGGTGCGGGGATGGCCGAGGCGCTCGCCCTCGCCGTACGCGACCGGCAGAACCTGCCGGAGCCGGGCGCGCCGGTGGTCGTCGCGCACGACGACGGTGACCTCGTGCTGGACTGGGAGATCGCCTACGAGGCCCGGCAGGCGGCCCGCGAGACCGCGCTGCCGCACAACCTGGCCCGCCCGTACTTCGCGTTCCACGTCATCGACGCGCTGACCGCGCAGCTCGCCGAGCGGATCGGCGCGGACCCGTACGGCGGCCCGAACTTCCTCGGCGCGGACGACATCGCGCAGCTCGGCAAGGGCGTCGCGGCCAGTGAGGAGGTGCGTGCCGCGATCGCGGAGCTGTGGCCGGCGCTGACGCCCGAGGACTTCCTCGCCGGCTATCTCGCCGACCCGGTGTATCTGCCCGCCGAGGACGCGGACGCCATCCGGCGCGCGGCCGCGGCCCCGGGCGCGCGGGACGACTGGACCCCGGCCGACGTGCCGCTGCTGGACGAGGCGGCCGAGCTGCTCGGCAGCGACGACAGCGCCGCGCGGGCCGCCGCCGAGGCCGTACGGCAGGAGCGGATCGCGTACGCGCAGGGCGTGCTGGACCTGTCGCAGGGGTCGGCGACCTACGAGTTCGAGGACGAGGAGTCCGAGATCCTGGCCGCCCACGACATCATCGACGCCGAGCGGATGGCCGAGCGGCAGGAGGAGGCCGACCACCGCAGCGCCGCCGAGCGGGCCGCCGCCGACCGGACCTGGGCGTTCGGCCACATCATCGTCGACGAGGCGCAGGAACTCTCGCCGATGGCCTGGCGGTTGCTGATGCGCCGCTCCCCCACCCGCTCGCTGACGCTGGTCGGCGACCCGGCGCAGACCTCGGAGGAGGGCGGCGTCGGTTCGTGGCGGGCGATCCTGGAGCCGTACGTCGGTGACCGCTTCGCGCATGTGCGGCTGGGGGTCAACTACCGTACGCCCACCGAGATCATGGACCTGGCCGCCCGGGTCGTCCGCGCCCAGGACCCGTCGTTCGCACCGCCCGCGTCGGTGCGCTCCACCGGCGAGAAGCCGTGGACGCGCGACTCGGGCGCGGATCTGGCGGGCGCGGTGGCGCGAGCAGTCGCCGAATTCACCCCGGAAGAGGGGCGGTTGGCGGTGATCGCGCCGCGCGAGCTGCACGAGGAGATCGCCGCCGGGCTCGACGGCGTCACCGCGGGCGCCGAACCCGACCTCACCCGGCCGGTGGTGCTGCTCGGCCCGCGCCAGGCCAAGGGCCTGGAGTTCGACCACGTGCTGGTGGTGGAGCCGGGCCGCTTCGGGACCAGCGACCTGTATGTGGCGCTCACCCGCGCCACGCAGCGCCTCGGCATCGTGCACCGGGAGGAGCTGCCCGAGTCCCTGCGCTGACGGGCCGCTCACGGGCTCCCGGCTACGGGCTCACGGCGGTGGGTGCGACGGCCCTGCGGCGGGTCTCCTTCATGTGCAGGTCCACATAGCGGGTCAGGGCCACGGCGTCGCGGGGAGCGTCGGCCCGGAAGGAGTGGCGGCGCAGCAGGCTGACCTTGTCCAGCACCACGCCCTCGCGGGGCAGGACGAAGACCAGGGTGAGGAAGGCCGCGCGGGCGTTGCCGTCGTCGAAGGGGTGGAAGAAGCAGACGTCGAGATAGGCACGAGCCGCGCGGGCGGGCAGCGACATGGGACGCGCGTCGTCCGCCGCGCTCTGCGCCAGGCACGCGTCCAGCCGCGCCCGGGTGTCGGGGCCGATGCCGTAGCGTTCCCGGCCGCGCTTGGCGAAGGCGGGCTCGGTACGGAACGGCGGCAACCGCTCGCCGCCCAGGACGTGTTGCTGCCAGCGGCGGATCGTCGCGAAGTCCAGCGGGGCGCCGCGGGCGGCGTCGGCCCGCAGCGCTTCCAGGGCGGCGAGCAGCCCGGCGGCCCTGGCCGCGTCCACGCTGCCGTCGAAGGCTCTGATGTCCTCCGCCGCGCCGTCACGGAACGGGATCACCGGCTCGTCGCCGTCCGCGCGGCTGTCCGGTACCTCGTGCCAGGGCGCCTCGTCCCGCACCGCGAGCCAGCGCTCCAGGTGGTCGGGGAGTGCGTCGGACGGCGCCGCGCCGTCGTCGGGCCGCAGCGACAGCGCGAGCTTCTCCGCGATGTCGTCGACCAGCACCGGGTCGGGGCCGCTCCAGGACTTGAACCGCCCGCCGACCGCCTCCTCGACCAGTTCCCGTGCCAGGTCGGGCGGGACTCCCCAGCGGCTGAGGAACCAGCTGAGGACCTGGTGGCAGTGCCCGTACCAGCCGCTGCCGCACCCGGTGCGGTCGGTCACCTGGAGGATGATGTTGCGGGCCGCGCGCTCCCACAGGATCCGCTGGTCCTCGACGGCGGTCAGCTCCAGCGGATACGCCTCGAACCACCGGGCGAGGGTCTCCAGCCAGTCCCGCCACTCGCACAGTCCCGCCACGACCCGGTCGAGCGTCTCCTCCGGGGTGGCCATCGAGTGCATCGGGCAGCACCAGCTGCCCACCGGCCCGCCGTCGAAGTCCCCCTCGTCGAGTGCCCAGCGCCAGCCGGCGGCCCACAGGCCGTACCGCTCCACCAGCGCGTGCGACATCGCGTCGCCCCAGAGCCGGCCTTCGTTCCAGCTCCACTCGCTCATCACCCGATCGGCGAACGACACCTCGGGCCGCCGCGGCACCTGGCGGGCGGGCCCGAGCGAGCGCACCACCTCCGCGGCCGACGCCGCGTCGAAGGGGTGACGGGCGGGGTCCACCTCGTCCCAGCGCAGGACGCCGGGGAGCAGATCGGGAGTCACCGCGCAAGACTGCCACGCCCGCCCACCCTCGGGCCAAGGGGTTTTCCGCGGGGAGCCGCGCCCTGGAGACGCCGGGCACCGGAACGTGAACCCGCAGGTCTAGAAGTCGAGTTCCACGTAGTCGATGTCGGTGAACTCGACCGCGAGGTCCTGGGCGCGGCGGCCGCGGTCCTTGAAGTAGATCTCCTGGAGCCCCTCGGCGGCGATGGCCCGCAGTTGCTGCTCGGTGGCGCCCGCGGCCCGCGCGTCGAAGAGGCGGGCGGCGTAGGCGGGCGGGAGGTGCTGGGTGATACGGCGTACCCGGGCGTCGTCGGTGGTACCGGGCGCGGCGGTGAAGCCGAAGCGGGCGCGGGTCTCGATGACGATGCCGCCGGTCTGCGCGGCGCGCTTCTTGGCGCGGTCCTGGACGCGGGGCTGCCAGTCGCGGCGGACCTCGCGGGCGAGAAGGGCGGCGAGGTCCTTGCGGGGCTGCTTGAGCTGGCCCTTCACATAGCGTTCCACGGTCCGTTGGGAGATGCCGAGGCGCTCGGCGACCGCGCGGGTGGAGCCCTTGGAGACCTTGACGAGGAAGCGCATCTGGGCGGGCGCGGTCTTCGGGATGGGGCGCGTGGCGGTGTTCGCGGTGGCCTTGTCGAGGCTGTCGGCGAGGATGCCCATCGGCTGCTACTCTCCGTCGTCTTCGGCGCCGGGGCCCTTGATGTGCCGGGCCGGATTGTGCCGCTGCTCCAGGAGTTCGACGGCCCAGTACAGCGGTTGGGTGCCCTCGTGCTTGACCATGCCGGGCGAGACGCCGAGCCGGAAGGTGCCGGGCGCCGGTTTCCCGGCCGCGTCGTACGGCAGCACGTCCAGCGGCGACGGCCCCGGCGACGGGTAGACGGCGCAGTCCGACAGCAGCGCGATGGGCAGCAGCGCGTCCTCGCCGAACACCACGGCGCCCGTCGGTACGGGGCCGGTGTGCGTGGCCAGCGCCGTCTTGAGCAGTTTGCGGTGCATGTTGACGCGGGCCGCGGCGATGACGGCGGCCCGGATGTCGGGGCGCCAGGTGGGGCGCTCCAGGGCGGGCCAGCGTTCGCCGGGGCGGTAGTGGGCGCCCTGGGGGCGCTCGCGGAGCTTGCCGATGCCGCCCTTGACGGTCGACTTGATCGCGGAGAGCACCGCGGCCATGCCCGGGTCGCCGTCCTTGTGGCCGTCCATGGCGTCCAGGAAGGCGGCCGGGGACAGGTCCGCGGTGACGCCCAGGTCGGCCATCGTCGTCTTGTAGGCGTCGGCCAGGTGCTTGTACCAGGGGTCCAGGTACGGGCCCGCGTCGGCGCGCACGTACGCCTCCAGCGGGGCGATCGTCACCGGCAGCCGGTAGGTGTCGACCAGTTCGGCGGCGTACGCCACGGTCGCGGTGGCGTACCAGGCCGGGCCCTCGGGGCGGCGGCCGTGCGGGGTGAACGGCGACGGCAGCCGCGGGTCCAGCGCGATACCGGACAGGTCCACCAGCCAACTGCCGGGCAGACCCTTGTCGAAGCGGGGCTCCTTGACGTGCTCGGGTCCCGACAGCCCGACCATCAGCCGGTTGGCGGCCGCGAGGAAGGCGGTGTTCACGTCCACGCCGACCGCGTACGGCAGCGCGCACTCGGCGTCGGTGAGCAGCTCGGGGTCACGGATCCAGTCGTACGCCTCCTCGTCGATCACCTCGGCGGGCGTACGTTCGTGGTGCCGCGCGAACAGCGCGGCCACGACCGGGTGTTCGTCCGGCGCCTCGGGCGGCGCCGGGTCCACCGGCGCGGTGAGCGAGCCGGGCACGGGCCCGGACACCCACGTGTCGGCCGTCTCGTCCTTCACCGCGCGGGTGGGCGGCCGCAGCGCCGTCATCAGTTCGAGACCGGCCACCGCCGTGGAGCCGCGCGGGGTGAGCACGCGGGTGGCGTACGCGCTGAGCACGCGGGCCAGTTCGGCGGGCGGCAACTGCGCGGCGTCGCCCCAGGAGCGGGTGTCCAGCGCGTCCCACGGGAGCACGGCGAGCTGTACGCAACTGCGCTGCCGCCCTTGCGCGGGCCGGTAGACCCGGGCCCACGGCCCGAAGCCGCGCCGCGTCAACTGCCACTTGGCCCTGGTGATCTGGCGTACGACCTGGTGGTCCTCCGGCAGCCGCATCGCCCGCCGGTCCTCCAGCCGCTCGGGCAGCCCGAGCCGTACGGCGGCCGAGGCGGTGAGCACGACCAACGGGTCGGAGTCCTTGCCGAACCGGTGCAGACGCGGCGCGCCGAGCCGCGCCTCGGCCAGCGTCCACGCGACGAGGTCGGGCACGGTGGCCGCCGGGCACTCCAGCACCAGGCCCCCGGCGCAGTAGAGCGAGCCGTCACCGTCGAGCACGGCGAGCGGGCCGTGCGCGAAGCGCGGGTCCGCGGGGGCGACATCGGGCTCCGGCGCCTTCTTCCGCTGCCCGGCCGGGCGTACGGGCGCGGAGGGGGGTTCAGGAGCCGCCCGGTCCGCGATCCCGGCTTGGACGGGAGAGGGGGGTGCGGCGGGCGTCTCCGGGGGCGCCTCGGGCGTCCGCGGGGGCGGCGGGGACGGGTAGCGCTCGGCGAGGCCCTGGAGGAGGCGTACATACGCGGCGCGCTTGGGCGGGCGCGGGTCGGTGCGGCCCGACTCCCAGCCGGTCACGGTCTCTCGCCGCACGACCAGGGCACGGGCGACCTGGTCCTGGCTCAGGCCCGCCGCCTCGCGCAGCCGTTTGCGCTCCGCGGGCTCGGGCAGGTCCTCCTGCGCGGCCGCGAGCTCCAGCAGCGCGTCGACCGACGCGAACAGCCGGTCGGGCTCGTGCGACACCGTGATCACCTCCAGCCGAACCCTACCCAAGGCGCACCGCCGGTCGCGCCGGAACACACACGCGTCGGCACGCCCGCCCCCGCTCGACGGACACCTCGGCGGCGCCTATCCGGCGTCCGGCCCCTCCGCCGCCCGCCCGACACCCGTCACGCCCGCCGCACCGGCCCCGTCCAGCCAGGTCCGCAGCGCCCACCACCAGCGCAGGACCGACAGGACACCCGCGCCCTCGGGGGCCGGGTCCTGGCCCAGGAGGCGGGACAGCCGGGCGAGGCGGTAGCGGACGGTGTTGGGGTGCACGTGCAGGGCGGCGGCGGTCAGGTCGAGACGGCGGCCGAGGTCGAGATGGACCAGGGCGGTACGGGCGAGCTGGTGGTGGAAGGCGTCGCGGGGGTCGAGCCCGCCCAGCAGGTCCCCGGCCAGCAGGTCGGCCAGCACCGGGCGCGCCGCCAGGGCCACTTCACCGGCAAGGTCCGTCAGCCCGTGCACCCCGCCTGCCCTGCCATGGGCAGCGGCGGCGTGCGCCGCGTCCACACAGAGCCCGTAGACCGCGGCGACACCGTCCAGCGGCACCGCGGGTGAGACCACCAGCAGCGGCCCGGCGCCGTCCGGGGGTCCGGCGGGCGGCCGCGGCACCACACCGGCCAGCCGGCCGTCCACCAGACCGAACAGGCCGCCCGGTACGGCGAGGCGCCGCTCCAGGACGCCCGCCCCGGCCGGGTCGGTGACCTGGGAGACGACACAGTGGTAGCGCACACCGGGGCTCAGCCCGGCGCCCGCCAGTTGCTCGGCCGACGGCGGCCCGGGGCGCCCGTGCAGCAGCCGCCGCAGCACCGCGGTGCGGGCGTCGCGTGCGGTGCGGGCCAGTTCCAGCTCGGCGGTGTGATAGCCGTTGATCACATCGCGTTCCATCGCTCCCGCGTGCCGGTCGAAGCGCAGCACCGCGTCCAGCAGCACGACATCGGGCACCCCGGCGGCCCGTCCCCGCGCCACACCGATCTGCAGCGCCCGCCGCCGCCCCGCCTGCACCCCGCGCAGCAGCGAGGTCAGCGGCACGCCCTGCCCGGCCCGGTCCGCGCCCAGCCGGGCCGCGACCGGGTCGTCGCGCGGCGGCTCGCCGCCGGGCCGCTCGAACGACACCAGCCCGCAGGCCAGCAGCACCTCGATATGGCGCCGGTTCTCCGCCACCGGCAGCCCCGCGACCTCGGGCGACGCCTGCCGGGCGGCATCGGTGACCTCCGCCACGACACCGCGGTCGGCGACCATCTCCCGTAACACCGCGGCCAGTACGGCGCGGCCCCGCTCGTACGGCCCGCCGGCCGCGGGGATCTCGGGAGACGGCGGCGGCGCGTCCGGGAGCGGCGACGCGGCGGCCCCCGGTATCGGCAACGGCTCCGGCACGTCCGCCTCCCCTCCGCCCTTCCTGGCAAGGGCGTTGTGCACGACCTACAACCAACTGCCGCCGCGCTGGCAGTCGCAGACCTGTCACGCACGCCCGCCGGACGGTTTCCTGACTGACGGCTACCGAAGGTAACAGAAGCTGACTCTACGGAGACCCCCGTGTCCGAATCCCCCCGCCCCGCCACTCCCCGCACCACGACGTCCCGCCCACGGCGCGCGTCGGCCCGCCGTACGGTGCCGTTGGGCCTGCTCGGCGCCGCGCTGGCCGTGCTCGCGGCCACCGCGGCCCCCGCGCCCGCCGCCACACCGCACCCGGCCGCCGCCCGCGCCGCGGCTCCCCACACCGCCACGTCCGGGCCGCTGCAGGACGTGCTGTTGGTCGGCAACAACTGGGACGGCACCGCCGACGTCCTGCACGACAGCGGCGACTACGCCAAGATCGGCCGGATCGACATCATCCCCGACAAGGCGCAGCGGCTCGCCGAGATCTACCTCAACCCCGTCAAGCTCGCCTACTTCCTGGGCATCCGGCAGGGTCCGGGCGAGGGCCACGACCAGTTCGTCGACGACATGTACACCACGCCCGACGGCACTGCCGTCGTCGCCTCCCGTCCCAGCTTCGCCGACGTCGTGTCCATCAGCCTGGCCGACGGGCACATCAACTGGCGCTTCCCCGTGAGCGGTTACCGCGCCGACCACATGGCCGTCTCCCCCGACGGCACCCGGATCGCGGTGTCGGCCTCCACCTCCAACACCGTGCACGTGCTCGACATCACCACCGGCGCGCAGCTCGGCTCCTTCGCCACCGGCGACAAGCCGCACGAGAACTACTTCACCCATGACGGCCGTTATCTGTGGAACATGTCCATCGGCAACGTGGACACCGCGCTCGACGACCCGTTCTGGGACTTCACCAAGGGCGACCGGCACATCACCATCGTCGACGCGCACACCTTCCAGACCGTGCGCACCATCGACATGCGCCAGCGCCTGAACGCCTTCGGCCGCCCCGACCTGTCCAACGCCGTGCGCCCGGTGGCCTTCTCGCCCGACGAGTCGACGCTGTACTTCCAGGTGTCGTTCTTCAACGGCTTCGTCGAGTACGACATCGCCACCGACCGCATCACCCGGATCAAGACCCTGCCCAAGAACCCCGCCACCAGCGAGGACCGCACCACCTGGGTCAACGACTCCCGCCACCACGGCCTGTCGATGAACCCGCAGGGCACCAAGCTGTGCGTGGCGGGGACCATGGACAACTACGCCACCGTGGTCGACCGGGCCACCCTCCAGGAAGGGCCGCTCGTCCCCGCCTCGACGCCCTACTGGGCGACGGTCAGCGGTGACGGCAAGGACTGCGTCATCTCCGAGGCGGGCGCCGACCGGATCACCGCGATCTCCTTCGCCACCGGGCTCAAGACCGTCAGCGTGCCCGTGGGAGACCACCCGCAGCGGGTGCGCGAGGGCCATATCCCGGCCGACTGGACCGCCCCCTCCGGCTCCTGAGCGTCCTGGGCCTCTGGGCCGTGCTGGCCGGGCGCCTCCCCCGTCCGCCGTCGCCGCGCGCACCGCAGATCGTTTGGCGGCGCGGCGGGCTTGTGGGGAGGATGGGCAGATGCCGTTCACCTTCAGCCATCCCGCCGCCGTACTGCCGCTGCTGCGCGACGGGCGGGGGCGGGGGCCGCTGATCGGGTCGGCGATGGTCGCCGGGTCGCTGGCGCCCGACGTGCCGTTCTTCACCGACTCGCTGGTGCGCGGCACCTTCCGGTACGGCGACGTCACCCACAGCCTCTGGGGAGTGCCGACCGCCGACGTGGCGATCGCCGCCGTCCTGGTGGCCGGCTGGCACTGGCTGCTGCGCGAGCCGCTGGTGGCGCTGGTCCCCGGGCGCTGGGCGGACGCCGCGGACACCCTCACCGCCCCGGCGGGCGGCGGCGCCGACGTACGGACGGCGGGGTGGTTCGCGGTGTCCGCGGCCGTCGGCGCCGCCACCCACGTCGGCTGGGACTCCTTCACCCACGGCGGCCGGGCGGGGGTGCGGCTGCTTCCGGTGCTCGACCGCGTCTACCACGGGCAACCGCTGTACTCGCTGCTGCAGTACGGCTGCTCGGTGCTCGGCCTAGGCGTGCTCGCCTGGTACGTGCCGCGGGCGCTGCGCCGGGCCGCGGCGACCACCCCGGAGGCCGCGCGGCCCGCCACGACCGAGGCCGTCACGACCGCCGCACCGCAGCGCGGCCTGCGGCTGTCACGTAGGGCCAGGACGGCCGTACTGGCCCTCGTCGGGTGCGCCGCGGCGGCCGGTGCGGCGCAGCGGCTGGCACGCTGGGACACCGCCTCGCTGCGCTCCGCACACCTGCTCGACCTGATCCCCACCGCCGCGTTCGGCAGCGGCAGCGGCGCCGCGGCCGGGCTCGCCTGCTACGCGGCCCTGACCCGGCTGCCCGCCGCCCGCCGCCTGGCCGGGCGAACCGCCGGTAACCCGTAGGGCGGGGCCGGCGCGGTAGTCCCGACGGCGAACCGCGCTCCCGCCCAAACGCGCCTACCATCGGGACTACGGGGCATGAGGACCATGGGCCGCTTCCCGCCGTGACGCGGGGGCGGAGCCGTCCACCCTCGGCCCGGCCGCCGACGCGCCGCCGAGGAGCACGGAAGAGGAGGAGCCGGTGCCATGAGCGATGTGAGGGAATCCCAGACCACGACGGCCGATCCCGGCAGTCATGAGCGCATCAGCGGTCCGCAGAACATCCGCAACGAGGCCGAGCGGTTCGACGCCCGCGGGCTGGCCGACGCCAAGGCGGCCGAGGCCGCGCGGGAACACCACGAGGGGCTGTCCGCGCGGTTGGCGGCGTCCGGCAAGGTCGTGCACGACCTGATCGAGAACATGCGCCACTGGGGCACCCCGCCTCGCGAGAACCTGCGGCCGCTGGCCGAGGCGCTGGCACGGCACTGCGCCGCCACCGAGTCCACCGTGCGCCGGGCGCTGGAGGACCACGGCGTGGCACGCGAGGCCGTACGGGAGGACCGCGAGGAGGGCGAGAACCTGCAGCGGCTGCTCACCGGCCTCATCGCCCACGAGCCGCCCGAGGGCACCTATCCGCTGACCGTCGGCGGGATCCTCGCCGACGTCGACCAGTACGTGCTGCACCAGCAGCGCGACCTGATCCCGGTCATCGACAGGGAGCTGAGCGCCACGGAGAGCCGGCGTCTCGCGGGCGCCTTCCACGCCTGACCCGCCCGGGAGTCCGGGAGTTGGGGCTTTCCGGAGTCCCGGATCCGCCGTCCGGCCCTACGAGGGCGGGGCGGCGGGGACGGGGCGCCGCTGGATACGATGCGGGCGGCGCCTCGCGGCTCTGCCTGGCGCCTGGCGGACGCCTCGGTTCTCGCGGAGTGACATGAAGCCCACAGCAGCAGGCACCGGCTCGGACGCGGGGCTGCCCGAAGCCTTCTACCGGGACCTTGGGGACGGGCGGTACGACAGCACGCCGGCCACCGCGGGTCCGTGGAGCCCGAAGGCGCAGCACGCGGGGCCGCCGTCGGCGCTGCTGGGACGGGCGATGGAACGGCACGAGGCGCGGCCCGGGATGCGGATCGCCCGCGTCACGCTGGAGCTGCCGCGGCCGGTGCCGGTGGGCGAACTCCAGGTGAGCGTACGGACGGTGCGCGGTGGCGGGCGGGCCGAACTGCTGGAGGGCGAGATCACCGCGGACGGCAAGCCGGTGCTGCTGGCGCGTGCCTGGCGGATCGTCAGCAGCCCTGCCCGCACACCGCAGTTGCGCCCGGTGCCGGGGCCGCCGCCGCTGCCGGAGGCGCAGCCGGTGCACACGATGACCGACGCGTACATGGACGGCTACATCGCCGCGATGGAGTGGCGTTTCGGGCCCGGCTCTGGCTTCGACTCGCCCGGGCCCGGTACCGCCTGGGCCCGGCAGCGCGTCCCGCTGGTGGCCGGGGAGCAGGACACCCCGCTGACCCGGGCGCTCACCCTGGCCGACAGCAGTTGGGCGGTGGGCTTCGAACTCGACCACCGGCAGGGCTTCGTCATCAACACCGACGTCACCCTGGCGCTGCACCGCGAGCCGGTTGGCGAATGGCTCTGCCTGCGGTCGGCGACCGCCGCCAGCCCGGAGGGCTCCGGACTGGCGGTCGGCCAACTCGACGACATGGCGGGCGACTGCGGCCGCGTCGTGCAGACGCTGCTGGTCACCGAGCGCTGAGGCCGGCACCGGTCACCCGACCGGTCGGCCCGACGCCCTAACCGCCGCTGCCGCTCCCGGAGTCGGCCGCGGTCGCGGACCGCTCCAGGTTGCCCAGGATCCTCGCCGGGTCACCGTGCACGGCCTGTCCTATGGCCTTCTTCCAGTCCTGGCTGACCTCGCCCCAGGACGTCTTGTTGACCGGCGGGAATGCCGCTTCGGCCAGCAGGCTCATGAATGGCACGAGATCGTGGTAGGCGGGGTTGGTGCGTATCACGTCGGCCACGTCGGCGGTCACCGGCAGCAGTTTGTATTGCTCCTGGAACTTGAGCATGTTGGACTCGCTGTAGACGTACTGCAGGAATTTCGCGTCGGCGTCAAGGTTGCCCTTCTGCTTGAACGCCATCATCCAGTCGGCATTTCCGAGTGTCTGCGCGCTGGGCTCGGTCCTGCCGGGAAGCGGGGCGACACCCACGTCGATTCCCGCGGCTTTGGCCCGGGGCAGCAGGGTGAGGTGACCGTTGAGCATCGCCGCGCGTCCGGACAGGAAGTCGCCGAAGGCATCGCTGACGCTTGTCGTGGCGGGGTCCTTGGGCCCGACCAGCCCGGCGTCGACGAGGTTGTTCTTCAGCCAGTTGAACGCGGAGATGTTGCGTGCCGAGTCGAGGGTGTAGGCCCCGACCATGTTGGTGTATCCGCCGCCGTTGCCGAGCATCCACATCATGGACTCGGCTTCCGCCTCCTG
The DNA here is from genome assembly GCF_040680795.1 of Streptomyces sp. NPDC051976. Lineage (NCBI taxonomy): Bacteria > Bacillati > Actinomycetota > Actinomycetes > Kitasatosporales > Streptomycetaceae > Streptomyces > Streptomyces sp. NPDC051976. The sequence continues at coordinate 68,301 of NZ_JBFAXL010000036.1, read as the reverse complement.
CGGCCCGAGCGGGAGGGCGATCGGCACCTTGACGCCGTCGGCCTTCAGCTTCACGGCGTCGCGCTTGACGTCGTCCCATGTCTGCGGCGCGTTGTGGATCCCGGCGTGGGCGAAGAGCTTCTTGTTGTAGAAGAACATCCGGGTCGAGGCGACCCACGGGATGCCGTAGTGCACCCGGTTGACCGAGCCCGCCTCCGCCAGCGAGGGGATGAACTCCGACTGCTGGCTGATCGGGAAGAGTTCGTCCGCGGTGTACAGCTGGTCCTTGTCGGCGAAGGCGCTGTACGAGTCGAGCTGCGCGATGTCGGGCGCGTCGCCGTCCTTGACCTGCTCGGCGACCTGGGCGTCCGCCTGGCCGATCGGGATCAGTTGCACCTCGACCTTGATGTGGGGGTTGCGCCGCTCGAAGGCGGTCGTGAGGTCGCCCCACATCTTCTGCATCGGGCTGCCGGTCTTGAGGCCACTGTAGTCAGTGGCGATCATGTGGAGGGTGACGTCCCCATCGCCGGACCCGGAGAGACTGCCGCAACCACCGAGGGTGGTCGACACCAGAGCGACCGGGATACCCGTCGCCCATAACCTGAAATGACGTCGCCGCCGCACCTTTTGTGCCCCCGTCTTCAACTATTTAACGTCCTACGCAAGAACGCCGAGTTTTCCGTACACCTTCCCCCACGGTCAACACCACAGGTGATATGGCGTCAGAAGCACATACGGAATCCCCCTATCGTCTCCCTTGAGTCCCATCACGGCATTTGGGGGCGGTGTCGGCACGCGCGCCGCGAGGGAGCGGAGTCCCTATGGTGGCCGTACGAACCGCGCGGGGGGCGAACAGCTGATTACCCGGCGGTTGACGAGGAGTGACAGGACAGACGAGTGGGGTGCCGGGCCGCCTGAGCGCGGCACGGCACCCCACGGGGAAGGGCGGCGGTCAGGTCAGCTGTGGATCCAGGTGACGCTGAAGCTGCTGCCGCCCGACAGGGCCGAGGTGGTCGCCTTGGTGGTGCTACCCGAGGCCATGTTGATCTTGTCGGGGCCGTAGTTGCCGATCGGCTGGCCGTTCGCGCTCGCGCTGGTGAAGGACGCGGTGCTGAAGTGGGCCAGCGGCAGGACGCCGGAGGAGCTGGACGGCGCCTCGGCGATGATCTCGGCCGACGCGAGCGAGGCGTTGCGCAGCGTCTTCTTCGTGGTCTTCGTCCAGCCCTTGGTCGTGTTGGTCAGCGTCAGGGTGAACGAGCCGCTGCCGTTGGTGGAGACCGTGGAGGTGAAGTGGTCGCCGGGGCTGACGGAGTTGGAGTAGTTCACCGGGTAGGCCGGGTACATCTCGTACCACGAGTAGTACTGCGCGTGGCCGCCGGAGCAGTCCGCCTCGGTGCCGGTCTGCTCCACGGAGTTGCTGCCGTCGCCGTCGAGCCCGATCCAGAAGGACGAGTACGAGGTGGCGCTGGTGCAGGTGACCGACGGCTGCGTCCAGCTCGCCGAGACACTGGTGAACTGCGTGCCCGTGGCCGCGTATCCCGCCCAGTTGGAGCTGGTGCTGTGGGATATCCGGCTGCCGTCCGGGCCGACCAGGCGGTGGCTGCCCATCGGGGTCAGGCGCAGGGCGGGGTGGGTCGCGGCGGCCGCCGAGGGCGCGGTCGCGAGCGCGGACAGGACTGCGGCCGCCACGGCGGATACGGCGGTGATGCGGACTGTTGCCGACATGCTGCTCCTTCTCGCGGGTCTCGCGGTGCGGGGGTAACCGGCGGGCACGGGTGGGGTGCGTGCGCCGACGGTGAACAGATGATTGTCAGTGTGCAGACAACACCTGGAAACGATTACCCCGGGTGCACAAATGGTCGGCAAAAGAAGCACCAAGTCCGGCACTGGGCTGTCCGATTGAGCAACGCACACGCCAATTGCCCGGAACGGCAACGGCCTTACGGATAGGGCGGAAGCGTCCCCCGAGGGGCGGCGCCGGACCGGGAAACGGTCGGGAGCGAAGTATTGACAGTGGGCGGACGAGAAGGCCACGATCCTCGGCAATGCAGTTAGGAAAGTTTCCTAACCACCTCCCCCACACTCGAATCTGAGGGGTCTTCATGGGCAAGTCCTTCACCCGTACCGCGCTCGCCACCGCCGCCGTCGTCTCCCCCGCACTGGCACTGGTCGCCGGAAGCCTGCCCGCGAGCGCCGCGACGTCCTTCCCCGCCCAGTACGCCGCGCCCTACCTCCAGATCGACAGCAGCACCGCCAAGGACATGGCCGCGGACCAGAAGGCGAGCGGGCTGAAGTACTACACCCTGGCGTTCCTCACCTCGAAGTCCGGCTGCACCCTGCAGTGGGAGGACGGCGGCGACTCGGTGGGCGCCTTCACCTCGCAGATCAACGCGCTGAAGTCGGCCGGCGGCAACGTGATCATCTCCTTCGGCGGCGCCGAGAGCACGGAGCTGGCGCAGTCGTGCACCTCGGTCTCCAGCCTGACCGCCGCGTACAAGAAGGTCGTCACCACCTATGGCGTCACCCGGCTCGACTTCGACATCGAAGGCGGCCCGCTGGACGACACCACCTCGAACAAGCGCCGCGACCAGGCCCTCGCGGCGCTGCAGGCCGCCAACCCGTCGGTCCAGATCGACTTCACCCTCCCGGTGGACCCGACGGGCCTGGAGTCCAACGCCACCAAGCTGCTCAAGGACGCCAAGTCCGCGGGGGTGAAGGTCAACCTGGTCAACATCATGACCATGGACTTCGGCGACGGCGAGAACGCCCTCGCGGACGCCGAGTCGGGCGCCAAGGCCACCGAGAAGCAGCTCGCCGGGATCTACGGCGGCACCGCCGCGCAGAACTGGGGCCGCCTCGGCCTGACCCCGATCGCCGGCCGCAACGACGACAACGAGAACTTCACCCAGTCCAACGCCACCACCCTGGAGAAGTTCGCCGCCACCAACGGCGTGCAGGAACTCGCCTTCTGGGAGGTCGACGGGTACGACAAGGGCACCGGCTACGCCTACTCCAAGATCTTCAACAAGATCTGACGGCCGCACGGCCGGACGACCACCGGGGACCGCGGCGAGGGGTCAGCGGTCACCCGGGGGTGGAGGGGCCGTCCTGGGCGGGCGGAACAGGCGGCGTAGGCGGTTCCGGCCCCCAGGGCGGCGCACCGGCACCCGCGGCACGACTGGTGGGACCGGTGGCGCCCGCCCGCTCGTCCGCCCCGGCGGACCCGCCCGCCCCGCCCCGTGCCGCCTCGCCGCTCTCCTCCGGTTCGGCCTGCAGCCCCGGCCGCAGGCCGATCTTCGCCACGATCGCCGCGACCGCCATGATCCCGGCCATCACGTAGAAGACCGTACGGGTGGCGTAGGCGAAGTCGAGGCGGATGTACGCGGGGATGGTGCCGCCGCTCGCGGACTGCGAGTGCGACTGGGAGATCTGCGCGGCCTGGGTCGACGCCTGGCCGGGCGGGACGCCGCGGGAGATCAGCGACGACCTGATCCGGGAGTTGAACTCGGAGACCGAGATGGTGCCGAGGATGGCCAGGCCCAGGCTGGCGGCGTAGTTCCGTACCGTCTGGGTGATACCGGTGGCCTCGCCGTAGGACAGCCGGGAGGCCCGGCTGACCGCGTCGGTGCTGGCCGGGGTGAGCATCATGCCCATTCCGGCGCCGGCCAGGATGATGTACCAGACCTGGGAGTTCAGATCGAGGTCGGTGACCTTGCCCGCCAGCAGGAAGAAGCCGACGGCGCACACGATGCAGCCAATGACCACCGGGCGCTTGGCCCCGCCCTTGTCGAGCATCCGGCCGCCCATCTGGGCGGCGATGATGAAGCCGATGAAGAAGTAGAGCAGGTACAGGCCCGCCGCCTGGGCCGACTTCCCCAGGGCGATCTGGGCGTACTCGCTGACGAAGAAGAAGACCGGGATGAACACCAGCATGCTGATCCCGAGCACCAGGTTCTCCACCAGGAACGCCCTGTTGCGGAAGATCCGGACCTGGATCAGCGGCGACTGGGTGCGCAGCTCGACGAACCAGAAGACGACCAGCAGCAGCACCCCGGCGGCGATGCACAGCCCGATGCCGGGGTTGTGCCAGCCCCAGATCTGCGACTGCTGGAAGCCGAAGACGCTGAGCGTGACGCCCGCGGCGATCAGGACGACGCCGCGGTAGTCCATTCGGGCGGGCCGGTGTTCCGTGACCGGCTTGGACAGGGCGGTCAGCACCAGCGCGATGACCGCGACCGGGATGTTCACCCAGAAGATGGCCCGCCAGGTCCATTCGGTGAGGTAGCCGCCGAGTACCGGGCCGACGGCGGTCAGGCCGCCCGCGATGCCGAAGAAGAGCGCCAGGGCCTTGCCGCGCTCGCGCAGCGCGAAGGTGTGCACCACGATGCCGAGGGCGGCGGGGAACAGCATCGCGCCGCCCACGCCCTGGACGGCCCGGAACAGCACGATCCAGGTCTGCGCCAGCCCGCCCTTCGGGGTGAGACCGCACATCGCCGACGCCCCGGCGAAGATCACCACCCCCATGACCACCACCTTGCGGTGTCCCACGGTGTCCGCCAGCCGGCCGCCGAAGGCGAAGAGCGCGGCGAGCGACAGCAGATAGGCGTTGACCGCCCACTGGACGCCGGTGTTGGTGAGCCCCAGCTCGCTCTGGATCTGCGGCACCGCGATGGAGACGATCGTCTGGTCGATGAAGGTCATCGCCACCGCGAAGATCATCGCGGCGAGTACGAGATTCCGTGAGCCCTTCGACGCCTTCACCGTGTCGTTCATGGCCGCTCCTTGCGTGGTGACCGACGGTCATACCTCGTCACCACGGTGGAACACGCGGAGCGTACGTGCCACCGGAGGGGCGCTAACGGGGCGGGGCGGGCTGCCAGTCGGGGGCGAGCTGGCACTTCATGTAGTGCGTCAGGGCCCAGCGCTCCCAGACGGAGGCGCGCACGCCGTCCGGGCCGGCCGCGAAGCGCGCGCACTCGTCGCAGCCGGGGCGCGGTTCGGGTTTGGCGTCGTGGTCGTCGAGGTGGTGCGTCGCCCAGCCGTAGAGGTAGGCACCGGGGTTGGGCGTGCCAGGATCGGTGAACCCCGCCTCCAGCCCGGCGCACCGGGCACAGTCGACCACCGTGAAACGGCTCATGGATCAGAGCATACGTTCCCCACTCCCGTCCGTGGGCGCACTCGCGCACCACACGACAGGGCGGGCACGGCGGGCCGGTTGCCGCCGGGGCGGCCGCCGCACCGGCGGCCGCCCCCCGCGGGACTACGCCTTGTGCGAGGAGTCGAGGTGCGCGAACACCACGGTGTTGGCGGTGTAGTCCTTCTTCTTGTGGTCGTACGAACCGCCGCAGGTGATGATGCGCAGCTCGGCGTCCCGGGTGGTGCCGTAGACGCGCTGGTCGGGGAAGGCGTCCTTGGCGAAGGTCTCGACGGAGTCGACCTTGAAGGCGGCGACCGTGCCGTCGTCACGGGTGATGTCCACGGTGCTGCCCGCCTTGAGCAGGCGCAGCAGGAAGAACACCGCGGGTCCGGTCTTGGTGTCGACGTGTCCGGCCACGATCGCGGTGCCGCGCTCCCCCGGGGTGGGGCCGGCCTGGTACCAGCCGGCGAGGTTGCTGTTGCTCTCCGGCGGCGGGTTCAGCTGGCCGGAGGCCGGGTCGAGGGCCAGCGGGGTGAAGGGGGCGTTCACGGCGATGGCGGGGATGGTGATCCGGGTGGGCTGGGCCGGGGGCAGCGCGAGGGAGGAGCGCGGCTCCGGGGTGACGCCGGGCTGCTCGGCGGGCGCGGCCGCCTGGATCCCGACGGCGGCACCGGGGAGCGCCGAGCCCGCGGAGGAGTCGACCGAGTTGTACATCACGAGGGCGCCGAGGAGTGCCGCGCCCGCCGCCCAGCGCAGCACGCGCGAGCGGGAGTCACCGCCGGGCGCGGCGTCTGCCGGGTGTTCGGTCCGCGACGGGTACTGCTGTGCCATGGGGCGTTGCCTTTCGGGGTGCTGAGGCAGGGCGGAGCCGGAGGCGTCCCGCGGGGCGGGGCGGTAAGCGCCGCGGCCACCGTCGGGGGTACCGACGGTGGCCGCGGCTGGACCACGAGGTCCGGTCCGACGTGGGACGTCGGGTCAGGCGGCCACGCCGGAGGCCGTGCTGCGGCGGCGCAGGACGTACGCGCCGGCGCCGAGGCCACCGAGGAGGAGCACCGAGCCGGCGGCCATGCCACCACCGGACAGCGCCATGCCGCCACCGCCGGTGTGCATGCCACCGTGCGGCTTCTTGCTCCAGCCACCCTCGCTCGCGGACGAGGAGGAGTCGTCCGAGCCCCAGCTGTTCTGCGAGGCGCTGTCACCGGCCTGGCCGGACTGGCCGGACTGCGAGGAGCCGTGGCTGCTCGGGTCGTAGGCGTTCAGCGCGCCCTGGCCGCCACCGACGAAGGCCGCCATGGCACCGCCACCGGTGTGCATGCCGCCGTGCGGGTGGTGGTGGTCGGCGGCCGACGGGTCGGCGGCGGTCGTCGAGGAGTCCCCGGTGGTCGAGGAGTCCGTGGTCGACGAGGAGCCGGTGGAGGACGACGAGGTGGAGTGCTGGCCCTGGCCGTGGCTGCTCGGGTCGTAGGCGTTGACGGCACCCGTGGCGTGGGCGACCGGGGCGGCGAAGGCGAGGACTGCGGTGAGACCTGCTCCGGCCAGAAGGGTGCGAGCGGTGCGCATGGAATGGTTCCTTCCGCCGCGATCTGCGTCGGCTGACAGGGCATCAGCCATACGAAACGCAGTAGCGACGTCATCACCGTCAGTCATTCCTGGCGGCGCTGCCACCGGAGAGCGCCGCCAGGGGGTGCCGGGGTGCGCCCTTCGGGTGGTGCGAAGCGTCGGCGATGTGACGAAGTCCCAGGTCGTGGCTGACGCCACGTCATTTCAGCGGATTTTCAGATTGCTGCTGCATCCGTGTCCACGGCGGCACGCCGCGCGCGGCGCTGGCGGAGGACGTCGCCCCGAAGGGGCGCGGGGAACTGCGCGACCAGCCGTCGACTGGCTGCACGTCACCACCGGCCCCAGAGGGGCAGATCGGTTGTTCTCGGACCACCGGCCGGTGGGGGCGGGCCGCGCAGTTCCCCGCGCCCCTTTCGGGGCACGTCCGGTGCCTGGCACCACGTCAGCGCAGCGCGCTTCCCCGCGCCCCTTCGGGGCACTCCGGTGCCTGGCACTACGTCAGCGCAGCGTCGGGCACACCGCCGACCGGGGGACTCTCCAGTGTGGTCATCATGGGATCGCCGCACGCTGCGCATAACCTCCCCAGGTGCGGGACGGCCCGTCACCGATCAGCCGTGCCGCGGGACGCCCCGACCGGGACGCCCCGACGGGGACGCGAGAGCGGGACGCGCAGCCGGCCCGCCGGCTCCCTCCTATGAGAGGACGCCATGCCATCGGACTCTGGACCTGACAATCGCCGCGCCGACGGCCGCCGGACACTGCTGCGGGCGCTGACCGGGGGCGGCGCGCTGGCGGCACTGACCGTCACCGGCGCCACGGACGCCGCCGCCGCTCCCCCGACGCACACCGCCGCCGTCGACCCCTTCAGCGCCGACCAGTTCCGGCCCAGCGGCCGGGTGCGCGAGTTCTGGATCCAGGCCGACTCGTTCACCCACAACGTGGCGCCGAACGCCTACGACGGCATGATGGGCAGCCATCTCACGGCCGCTACGACCACGTACGAGGCGATCGGCTACCGCGCCTACACCCCCAACTGGGGCCGGGTGCTCGACGCCGACCACGGTCCGCACGGCATCGGGGGCAACAGCGGCATCCCGGGCCCCGTGCTGCGCGCCGAGGTCGGGGACGTCGTCAAGGTGCACTTCCGCAACAACGACTCGCACTACAAGTGGCCGCACAGCATGCATCCGCACGGCGTCCGGTACGACCGGGCCAACGACGGCGCCTGGATGGCCGACGCGCCCGACACACCCGGATCCGCCATTCCGTACGGCGGCACGTACACCTACACCTGGCGGTGTACGCCCGGCTCGGTGGGCAGTTGGCCGTACCACGACCACTCGGCGCCGCAGCGCATCGCGAAGCCGGCGGCGGCGGCCAAGACGAGGGCGGGCGGGCCGCCGGCGGGCGCGGGCGGGGGCGGGGGCGGCGACGTGATGGAAATCGGCGCCCAGCTCGGCCTGTTCGGGATGCTCGCGATCACCGACGAGCAAACCCCGGTGGTGGACCGGGAGTTCGTGCTGTTCTTCCACGACGTGTCCGCGGCCGACGTGCCGTCGCTCAAGCACGATCTGGCACTGTGCAACGGCGGTTCGTTCGTCGACAACGCGCCGACCTTCACCGCGAGGACCGGCGACCGGGTGCGCTGGCGGGTCGCCACCCTGGGCGACGCGTTCCATGTCTTCCATGTGCACGGGCACCGCTGGTACAGCGGCGGGAGCTGGGTCGACTCGCAGGTCCTGGGGCCCGCCACGACGCTCACGGTCGAGTACACCGAGGACAACCCCGGCAGCTGGCTGTACCACTGCCATGTGACGGGCCACATGATGCACGGGATGGCGGGCCGGTACGTGGTCACCCGCTGACCACCCGCCCGGCAGACAGCGGGGCCGCGCGTCGTCGTGACGCGCGGCCCCGCGGGCGTTCAGCCGCCCTGGCGTACGGTCACGCCCGGCGCAGGACGTTCGCCAGCGTCTCCTCCAGGACGCGCTCGGGGGTGGGCTGCGCGGTCTGGGCCCGCCAGGCGATGAACCCGTCGGGGCGCACCAGCACCGCACCGTCGGTCGCCGCGCCGTGCAGCCCGGCCCAGTCGGCGCCTTCCTCGGGGGCCAGTTCGTGGGCGTCGTCGGGGCCGACCCGGTAGCAGGCCAGCGGGATGCCGGTGCGCTTGGCGACCCGCAGCCCCGCCTCGTGCCAGTCGTCGCCCTCGGGCCCGCTGAGCAGCACGGGCGTGCGCTCGTACAGGTCGAGCGTCGACATCCGCCGGCCGTCCCGGCGCAGCCACATGTGCGGTGCCCGGCCGCCGGTCTCCGCCGTGGGGCTGAAGTCCTGCGGGATGGCGGTGCGGTCGGTGGCGCCCACGACGGCGCCCTCGGGGTAGCGGTAGCCCAGCACGACGGCGAGCATCCCGGCCTGCCGCCCGGTGCCCGGGCTGACGTCGTATCCCGGGTGGCTGTGCTCGGCGGAACGGGCCGAGGCGCGCACGCCGGTGGCCGTCGCCACCGGGCGCCGCTCGGCGTCGTACGTCGCCAGCAGCCCCTGGCCCGCCCAGCCGCGCAGCACGGCGGCCAGCTTCCAGGCCAGGTTGTGCGCGTCCTGGATGCCGGTGTTGGAGCCGAAGGCGCCGGTCGGCGACATCTCGTGCGCCGAGTCGCCCGCCAGGAAGATCCGGCCCTCGCCGTAGCGCTCTGCCACCCGTTCCGCGGCGTGCCAGGGCGCCTTGCCCGTCACCTCCACCTCCAGGTCGGGCACGCCGGTCGCGGTGCGGATGAGCGACGCGCAGCGCTCGTCGGTGAAGTCCTCCAGCGTCTCGCCGCTGTCGGGGCGCCAGGGCGCGTGGAAGACCCATTCCTCGGCGTTGTCGACGGGCAGCAGGGCGCCCGGGCTCTGCGGGTTCGTCAGGTAGCAGACGATGAACCGCCGGTCGCCGACGGCGTCGGCCAGCCGCTTGGCGCGGAAGGTGATGCTCACGTTGTGGAAGAGGTCGCCGGCGCCGGTCATGCCGATGCCCAGGCGCTCGCGCACGGGGCTGCGCGGCCCGTCGGCGGCGACCAGGTAGTCGGCCCGCACGGTACGGGTCAGCCCGGTCTCCCGGTTCTTGATCACCGCGGTGACCCCGTCGGCGTCCTGCTCCGCGGAGAGCAGTTCGGTGCCGAAGCGGATGTCGCCGCCGAGGTCGCGGGCGGAACGCAGCAGCACCGGCTCCAGGTCGTTCTGGCTGCACAGGCACCAGCCGGCCGGGCTGAAGCGGGCCAGCGCGCCGCCCGGGTCGATCTTCCGGAACAGCCATTCCTGGTCGGCGCCGGTGAGGGTGTCGGCCTGCAGGATGCCGTGGTTCTCGGCCAGCACCGAGGCGGCCTCACGGATCAGCGGCTCCACGCCCGCGGTGCGGAAGAGCTCCATCGTGCGGACGTTGTTGCCGCGCCCACGCGGGTGGTGCGAGGTACGCGCGTGCCGTTCCACCAGCAGGTGCTCGATGCCGAGGCGGCCCAGGAAGAGCGAGGTGGACAGGCCCACCAGGGAGCCGCCGACGATCAGGACCGGTACGCGCTCGTCGATTTTCGACGTCATGTGGTTCTCCAGACGAGGTGTGTCCAGACGGGTGTACGGATGTGGGCACGTCACGGGCTCGCGACGGCGATTTCCGACTGCGTTCCTCCATTCCCTGCCAGGGGGTGTGTTGAGCGGTCCTTCACTCGCCCGCCTCACGCGCCGTGCGGCATTTGTCCCATCACGTGAACATCGGGTGTGGGCGGCATCGCCATCCGCATATGCGGCCGGTGCGGCCCGCGGCGGCCGACACGGGCAATGGCGCCCCAGGCCGAGCCGCCAACGGCCCGCGCGCCGCGGGGCGGACCCCCGGGTTGCACCCGCACCCGCATCTGAGAGGAACGAACTCCGTGACGACTCTGGATCACCGGCAGACTCCGGACCCCACCCTTGAGACCACCCGCCTGCGGGTCGTGCTGCTGCTGGACGTCCTCGACGGCAAGCAGGAGCGCTTCCTGGAGGCGTACGAGCAGATCCGCCACCAGGTGGCCGACGTGCCCGGACACATCAGCGACCAGCTCTGCCAGTCGCTGGGGAACTCGTCGCAGTGGCTCATCACCAGCGAGTGGGAGGACAGCGAGCCGTTCCTGGCCTGGGTGGAGAGCGCGGCGCACCGCAAGATGGTCGAACCGCTGCACGGCTGCGTACGCGACACGACCTCGCTGCGGTTCGTGATCGCCCGTGAGACGCCGGACCCCGCGAGGGGCGAGCCGAGCAAGGACTGGCGCCGCGGTGGTCCCGAGGCGATGGCGGCCCGGATCAGGGCGGCCGTGCCGATGACCGGGGGCACCGATCCGCTGCCCACGCCGCCGCTGTGCAGCGGCGGGGTGGTCCGCCACGCGATCACCTTCACCGTCAAGCCGGGCAGCGAGAAGAAGGTGGCGGACATCCTGTCCCGCTACAAGTCGCCGCAGGCGCGGGTCGACGACACCACGCAGCTGCGCCGCACCTCGCTGTTCATGCACGGCAACCGCGTGGTGCGGGCCGTCGAGGTGACGGGCGACCTGGGCAACGCGCTGCGGCACGTCGCCGCGCAGCCCGAGATCAGGGCTGTGGAGGAGGAGATCAACCCGTACCTGGAGGAGGACCGCGACCTCAGCGACGGATCGTCGGCGCGCGCCTTCTTCGCCCGCGCGGCGCTCCCGGCCGTCGAGCACACCACGGGCAAGCCCTCCCGGGAGGCGGCCGACGGCGTCACCCGCCGCGCCTTCCACTACGCGGTCAAGCCCGGCTGCGGCGCCGCGGCGGCGAAGATGCTGGCCGAGCTGGACAAGGCGGCGGTGGCCGACCCCGAGCAGCCCCTGGTGGGCAGCACCGTCTTCCACCGCGACGACGTCCTGGTGCGGGTCGCGGACCTGCGCGAGCAGGGCGCCGGCAAGGCGCGCAAGGCGTCCGGCGCGGCCGCGAAGGCCGCCCCCAAGGCGGGCGCGGCCAAGGCCGGCAAGGCGGGCAAGGCGGCCGGCGCGAAGGCGGCCACCCCGGCGAAGGCCGTCAAGGCCGCCGAGGAGCTGCGCAAGCTGCTCGACCCCGCGTCGATGGACGCCCCGGCCGACCTGCTGGCGGACCCGGCGTTCGGCGGCCGGCCGATGAACCTGCTCACCGACCGCAGTTCACAGGACGCCTGACCCCCCATCCCTCCCCCGTCCGGCCCCGTGACCGGACGTCACCGACGAAGGAGCGGCCATGACCACGCAGCAGGCACGCGTCGTGCACCTCGACGACACCAGTCCCAACCGGCGGCGCGGCGGTGACCTGCGCGCCGTGCTCACCCCGACGTCCGTGGGCGCCACCAGCGGTTTCATGGGGCTCGCCATCATCGAGCCGGGCGACCGCATCGCCGAGCACTACCACCCGTACTCCGAGGAGTTCGTCTACGTCGTCGCCGGTCAGCTCGAAGTCGACCTGGATGGCGTAAGCCACCCGCTGCGGGTCGACCAGGGGCTGATGATCCCCGTGGACGTACGCCACCGCTTCCGCAACGTGGGCAGCACGCAGGCCCGCATGGTCTTCCATCTGGGGCCGCTCGCGCCCCGGCCGGAGCTGGGCCACGTGGACACCGAGGAGACGGCGCACAACGCACCGGCGGCGCCCCCCGACCCCGCGGGGGCGAGGGCGTGACCCGGCGGGTGGTGGTCACCGGACTGGGCGTGGTCGCCCCCGGCGGCATAGGTGTGCCGGCCTTCTGGGACCTGCTCACCGCCGGAAGGACCGCGACCCGGGGCATCACGCTGTTCGACCCGGAGGGCTTCCGCTCCCGGATCGCGGCGGAGTGCGACTTCGATCCTGCGACCCACGGCATCGACGCCGCGCAGGCCCGACGCGCCGACCGGTATGTGCAGTTCGCGCTGACCGCCGCCCGCGAGGCGGTCAGGGACGCCGGACTGGACATGGGCGAGCTGGATCCCTGGCGGGTCGGCGCCTCCCTGGGGTCCGCCGTCGGCGGCACCACCAGGCTCGAACACGACTATGTGGCGGTCAGCGCCTCCGGCAGCCGCTGGGACGTGACGGCCGAGGGCGCGGGGCCGCATCTGCACCGCGCCTTCTCCCCCAGCGCGCTGGCGTCGGAGGTCGCCGAGGACATCGGCGCGCAGGGGCCGGTGCAGACGATCTCCACCGGCTGCACCTCCGGTCTCGACGCGGTCGGCCACGCCTTCCACGCCATCCAGGAAGGCGCGGCGGACGTCATCGTCGCCGGGGCGGCGGAGTCGCCGATCTCCCCGATCACGGTGGCCTGCTTCGACGCGATCAAGGCCACCTCGACCCGCAACGACGACCCGGCGCACGCCTCCCGCCCGTTCGACGCCGACCGGGACGGGTTCGTCCTGGGCGAGGGCGCCGCGGTGCTGCTCCTGGAGGAGCTGGAGCACGCACGACGCCGCGGCGCCACCATCCACTGCGAGATGCGCGGGTTCGCCACGCTCGGCAACGCGTACCACATGACCGGGCTGACCACGGAGGGCCTGGAGATGTCGGAGGCGATCGACCGGGCGCTGGCCCAGGCCCGGATCGACCGCACCGAGATCGACTACGTCAACGCCCACGGCTCCGGCACCAAGCAGAACGACCGGCACGAGACGGCGGCCGTCAAACGGTCGCTGGGCGCACACGCGCACAAGGTGCCGATGAGCTCGATCAAGTCGATGGTCGGCCACTCGCTGGGCGCCATCGGAGCGATCGAACTCGCCGCCTGCGCACTGGCGCTGACCCACGGCGTGGTGCCGCCGACGGCGAACTACGACACGCCCGACCCGAACTGCGACCTCGACTACGTGCCGCGTACGGCGCGCCCGGCCGAGCTGCGGTCCGTGCTGTCGGTCGGGAGCGGATTCGGCGGCTTCCAGTCCGCCGTGGTGCTCGCGCACGCCGAGAGGAGCGCGTCATGAACGGACAACGGCCGCATGACGAGCGGCAGCAGGAGCAGGAGCCCCGGCGCGGACAGCGGCCCGGTGATCGCCGTGTCGTGGTGACGGGGCTGGGCGTCATCGCTCCGAACGGAGTGGGGACGGAGCCCTTCTGGAAGGCCGTGCAGCAGGGCGTCTCGGTGCTCGGCCCGGTCACCAGGAAGGGCTGCACCGAACTGCCGCTGCGGGTGGCCGGAGAGGTGGGAGACGCGTTCGACCCGGCCGGTCTGGTCGAGAGCCGCTATCTCGTCCAGACCGACCGGTTCACGCACTTCGCCATGGCGGCGGCCGATCTCGCGCTCACCGACGCGCAGTTGGCGACCGACCCGCAGTCGCCGTACGCCATCGGCGTGGTGACGGCGGCCGGTTCGGGCGGCGGCGAGTTCGGGCAGGGCGAGCTCCAGCAACTCTGGGGCAAGGGACCGCACTTCGTCGGCCCGTACCAGTCCATCGCCTGGTTCTACGCCGCCAGCACCGGCCAGATCTCCATCCGCGGCGGCTTCCAGGGCCCCTGCGGTGTGGTCGCCAACGACGAGGCGGGCGGTCTCGACGCCTTCGGCCAGGCCTGCCGGACGGTACGGGGCGGCACCGACGCGGTCGTCGTCGGCGCCACCGAGGCACCCCTCGCCCCGTACTCGGTGGTCTGCCAGCTCGGCTACCCCGAGCTGAGCCTGGCGACCGACCCGCACCGGGCCTATCTGCCGTTCACCGACGACGCGTGCGGCTTCTCCCCCGCGGAGGGCGGCGCGATGTTCGTGGTGGAGGAGGAGAGCGCGGCGCGCCGGCGTGGCGCGACGGTGCGGGCGGTGGTCGCGGGACATGCCGCGACCTTCACCGGGACCTCGGGCTGGGCGCGTTCCCGGCAGGGTCTGGCGCGGGCCATCCAGGGCGCGCTGGCCCAGGCGGGCTGCTCCCCCGCGGAGGTGGACGTGGTGTTCGCCGACGCGCTCGGCATCCCCGAGGCGGACCAGGCCGAGGCGCTGGCGATCGCCGACGCGCTCGGCCCGCACGCCGCCAAGGTGCCGGTGACCGCGCCCAAGACCGGCTTCGGCCGGGCCTACTCCGGCGCCTCGGCGCTGGACGCGGCCGCGGCCGTACTCGCTCTCGAGCACGGTGTGGTGCCGCCCACGCCCAACATCACCGAGGTACGCCACGACCTCGACCTCGTCACCGGTGAGGCGCGCACCGTTCCGCTGCGCACCGCCCTGGTGCTCAGCCGCGGACTGATGGGCTGCAACTCGGCCCTGGTCCTGCGCCGCGGCGAGGGCGACCGGCGCTGACCGGCACCGACCGGCGGCCGCCCGGCCGCCGGTCCCGCCGCGCGCGGCCGCACCTCGGCGGCGCGGCGCAAGCGATCCCGCAGTGAAGGAGAGACACCCATGAACGGACCCGTCACCTTCGACGAACTCGCCGCCCTGATGAAGGGCCGCGCCGGACTGGCCGTCGAGCCGTCGGAGATGGAGAACCGGCCGGAGGTCACCTTCGAGGAGTTCAACCTCGACTCCCTCGGCCTGCTCGGCATCGTCTCCGAGCTGGAGAACCGCTACGGGCGGCAGATCGGCAACGAGGCGGAGTCGTGCAAGACCCCGCACGCCTTCCTCACCACCGTCAACGAGCAGCTGCAACTCATCCCTGGAGCCTGACATGACCGGACACACCGACAACCAGATCGTCATCGCCGCCCCGCTGGACCTCACCTGGGAGCTGACCAACGACCTCGAGCGCTGGCCGACGCTCTTCAGCGAGTACGCCTCCGTCGAGGTGATGGAGCGGCAGGGCGACAAGGTCACCTTCCGGCTGACCATGCACCCGGACGAGAACGGCACGGTCTGGAGCTGGGTCTCGGAGCGTACGACCGACCGCCCCTCGCGCACCGTCACCGCCCGCCGGGTGGAGACCGGTCCCTTCGCGCACATGGACATCCGCTGGGAGTACCGCGAGGTGCGCGGCGGCACGTCGATGCGCTGGGTGCAGGACTTCGCGATGAAGCCGAGCGCGCCGGTCGACGACGCCGGGATGACCGACCACATCAACCGCAACTCGCTGATCCAGATGGAGCGGATCCGCGAGCAGGTCGAGGCGCGCGCCCGCGAGACGGGTCAGACGGTCGAGGCCCCCGTCCACTGACCACCGCCTCGCCCCACGGGCGGCCGGGCGTCTCCACGCGCCGGCCGCCCGTCCCCGTCCTCCCCCCACGAGAGTTCAGAGATAAGGACGTCTCCCATGCACCGCACGCTCATCGTCGCCCGGATGAGGCCCGACTCCGCGCCCGACATCGCCGACACCTTCGCCGCCTCCGACCGCGGGGAGCTGCCGCGGCTCATCGGGGTCACCGGCCGCAGCCTGTTCCAGTTCGGCGACATCTACCTGCATCTGATCGAGGCCGAGCGGCCGCCCGGCCCCGAGGTCGCCCGGCACACCAGCCACCCGGACTTCGTCGACGTCAGCGAGCGGCTGTCGGCGCACATCCAGGCGTACGACCCGGACACCTGGCGTGAGCCGAAGGACGCGATGGCCCGCGAGTTCTACCGCTGGGAGCGCGACGCCGCCCGCTGACGCGCCAGCAGGCACCAGGTACCACGACGAAGCGCCGGGCCCCTCGCACAGGGCCCGGCGCTTCGTCGTGCGCGGTCGGCGTCCAGGGCCTATCCGGTGACGACGGCCTCGAAGGCGTGCAGGTACGGGTTGACGGGGCGGATCTCACCGACGGCGAGCCCGGCCTCGGTCATCAGGTGCACCATGCTGTCCTTGGAGTGCTTCTGGCCGCCGACGTTGAGCAGCAGGAGCAGGTCCATGGCCGTGGTGAACCGCATCGACGGGCTGTCGTCGATCAGGTTCTCGATCACCAGCACCCGGGCGCCGGGGCGGGCGGCCGCGACGACGTTGCGCAGCGTGGCGCGGGTGCTCTCGTCGTCCCACTCCAGGATGTTCTTGATGATGTAGAGGTCCGCCTCGACGGGGATCTCCCGGCGGCAGTCGCCGGGCAGGAGCCGGACGCGGGAGGCCAGCGGGCCGCCGTCGCGCAGCCGCGGGTCGGCGTTGGCGACCACCATGGGGAGGTCGAGCAGGGTGCCCCGCAGGTCCGGGTGCCGCTCCAGCAGGCTGGCGATCACCAGCCCCTGGCCGCCGCCGATGTCCGCGACGGTCTGCACCCCGTCCAGGTCGACGTACTCGGCGAAGTCCTCCGCGGACTGCCTGCTGGACGAGGTCATCGCCCGGTCGAACACCTCGGCGGACTCCCCCGCCTCAGTGTGCAGGTAGTCGAAGAACGTCTTGTCGTACAGGTCGGCGAAGACGTCCTTGCCGGACCTGACGGCGTCGTCGAGCCGCGGCCAGGCCTGCCAGGTCCACGGCTCGGTGCACCACAGGGCGATGTAGCGCAGGCTGTTCGGCGTGTCCTCGCGCAGCATCCGCGACATCTCGGTGTGGGCGAAGCAGCCGTCCTCCGTCTCGGTGAACAGGCCGTAGCAGGCCAGCGCCCGCAGCAGGCGGCGCAGCGGGTTCGGCTGGACGCCGATTTCCGCGGCGAGCTGCTCGGCCGTCAGGGGGGTGTCGCCGAGGGCGTCGGCCACTCTCAGCCGGGCGGCAGCCCGGACGGCCGCGGCGCACGCGGCCCCGAACACCAGCTCCCTGAGCCGCATCGCGGCGTGCGGGGAGGTGGTGACGGGGGCGGCGCCGGGCGGTGGCGTGGCGGGGGTGGTGGTCGGTGCGGTGGTCATGGGGCGGCCTCTCTCCTGGGGGCGTGGGGGCCGGAGGTGGTGTGGGGTGTCGGTGCCGCGGCGGGGACGGCCGCGGGGTCAGCAGCGACCGGTGGGCACCGAGACCTGGCAGTTGTTGCCGGTGAAGGTGTTGCCGGGGCCGAGGTCGCGGTCGGCCAGGTCGGCGGGGCCGTTGCGCATGGCCGTGTTGTTCTCGATGGTGTTGCCGGAGTTGAGGCCGCCGGTGAAGCTGCGGAACAGCACGATGCCGCCGGACAGCGGCGAGGTGCCGACGTTGTCGGTGATCTCGTTCCCGGTCACGACGGTCTTCTCCACGCCGGTCAGGACGATGCCGGTGCCCTGGATGACCGGCAGCCTGCTGGTGGCCGCGCAGAACTTGTTGTTGGCCGCGATCTCGTTGTCGCTGACCGTCAGGTCGCCGCCGCGCGGCACTCCCTCGTCGCCGACGACGAACACACCGCCGCAGTTGCCCGTCATGGTGTTGTCGCTGACGGTCAGGTCCCTGACCCGCCGCGTCACGACGCCGATCCGGTTGCCGGACACGGTGTTGCCGCTGATGACGGTGGATTCGGTGTCGAGGGCGCCGCCCTCGGTGTCGATCACGTTGGCCACGAAGATCCCGGCCTCGGCGTTGTCCGTGGCCTGGTTCCGCACCAGCCTGCCCTGGACGGACTTCTCCTGGCTGATCCCGTAGCGGCCGGAGTTCTGGACCACCACGTGCCGTACGGTCATGGCCTGTGTCTCGGAGCCGGCGATGCCGTCGGTGGTGGCGCCCTTGACGGTGAGCGACTCGATGTCGACCCCGGCGACGGGGTGGCCCGCCGTCCCGGTCACGCAGACGCCGTCACCGGCGCAGGCCGTGGCGGTGCCGGAGTCGGGTCCGGTCGCCGTGGTGGTCACCGCGGGGGGTGCGATGACCGTCCGGGGGCCGCTGCCGCGCAGCGTCAGGTTCGCGGTGCTGATCCGCACGCTCTCCTGGTACGTGCCCGGCAGGACGAGAACGGTGTCGCCCGGACGGGCGGCGTCGACCGCCTTCTGGATCGACTGCCCTTCCATGACGACGTGCACTCCGACCGCGTGCGCCGACGGCGCCGTGCACAAACCCGCGGCGGCGATGCCGACCGCGATCCCCGCGAGCTGCTGAATCCTTCGCGTGGCCATGGGCCATACCCACCTTCCTGGACGATCCACACGAAGCAACGCCGTGCTCGGCGGCGGATCTGATGGATGTTCGAGGGCGTTGGCGTGCCCCGCGCGCAGGCGCGGGGCACGTGCCCGCCAGCTCGAAGCTAAGAGCGCGGGGCACCCCCCGCCACTCATGGGCGACCGCCCGGATGACCCCGGGTCCGCGCCGGGTTCCCGGGGCCGCGGGGCTACTGAAGGATGAGTATCCGCACTCATGCCCGACGGCCGTCGCACGGCCAGCATGTGCGCATGAGAACTCGTGCGATCTTGTTAGTGTCCGCCGCCGTGCTGGTGGTGGCGGCGCCGATGGCGGTGTGGGGCTTGATGGGCCAGGACGACTACCAGGGTCTGCCGCCGTCCGAGCTGGACTACGCCGTCAGGCCGCCGGGCGTCCCCGCGCACCTCGCCCTGCCGATCGGCCTGGTCGGGCTGGCGCTGGCGGCGGCCGCCGGGACGGTGCTGGTGCGCGGCGCGCTGCGGGGGGCGTTCGACCCGCGCTGGTGGCAGGTGCTTGCTCCGCTGGTGGCGACGGGGGTGATCAGCGCCTGGTGCTGGCGGGTGATGACCGCGGGCGTGGTCGGCGCCAACATCGGCGCCGGGATCGCCGTCGCGCTGGGCACACCGGTCGTCTTCACCCTGCTGGTGTGCGCGGTGGTCCGAACGGTCGCGCTGCTGCGGCGCCGCGACGGGCGCGACGGCGGTCACGGTGGGCGCGGGATGCGCCCCGGGCCGGTGCCCGGCGGCGCGCTGGGGTCGGAGGGCTGAACGCGGGCACGCCGGTACCGCCCGGGCACGCCGACGGAGTCCGGCGTGCACCGGACTCGGACAGGTACCGGCCGCGCGCCCGGTCAGGCGACGGCGGAGGGGAACCAGATGAGCGGGAACCAGATGGACGTGGTGGCGATGTCCTGCGGCTGGGCGGCCCGTCCGTTGCCGGGGGGAGGAGAGGCCATGGTGAACTCCTGGCTGGGTGGTGGAGAGGTCGGGTGTGCCGTGGCGAAAAACGCTGCGTCGGGGCGGAGTCGGGGTGGCGGTGGATGGATATTTTGCTGTACGGAGCACCGCGGGTACGGCGCACCTAAGACGAGAATAGTACGAAGCCGGGTACCTTCACCCGGCCCTCCGCATGCCTGTTGACCAGCACTTCGGGACAGCACGCCCTTCTCGACCGGACGTTCGTTCCCCTCTGTCCCGTGCGTCCCGCAACTCCCCTTCCGTACCTTCGCGTTGGGCCTTGCGCGCGGCCGGAAGCGCCGTTCGACCGCACCCGCGTGGCCTGGGAATCCCTTGATCCGTTCCGGCTGCCCGGGAAAAGGGCTCCGGCACCCCGCCAGGGTGACAAAGTCCGCCAAGATACTGCATGATGGCTGAGTTCTCCTGCACACGTGTGCGGGGCCTCCTACCAACGGCCCCTCGTCGCGGGGTTGCAGGAGGCAGACCCCAACGGGGGTCGTCGCTCCTGGGGAGGAGTGATTTCCATCCGCCGCATCGGGCGTCAGTCCACGCGGCGGGATACGCCCGGCACGACACGCGGGCGGAGCAAGCGGGTTCTGAGCTACCCGCCTGGTGGTGGAAGACCGGACGGGGGCCGACGACCCGGGGCGGCGGCCGGGTGCAAACCCGAACCGACCGCCCACTCCCGTCTCCGGGTCACCGCATGAGAGCGCCGCGTTCATGACAACGATGTCTTCCTGAGGACATGCTGACGGGGGTGCTGCCAGGCCCAGCAGCACCCCCGCGCACCGCTGCGCCGTCCTCCCGCACGCGGGAGAACGCCACGGCGACCCGGCCCGCGGGTATTCGGGGGACCCCGGATCGGGAGTTCAGGTTCGGATCGGGTGGTGTTCCCGGGGTCTGCCCCTCAGCAGAAGACGGCGGTCACGCAAGGCATCCCCCCTCAGTTCGCCCCGCGGACCGCCGGCCCCCGTCGAGAGCCCGCAAGCCGCCCCTCCCGGCCGGGAGCTCAGTCCCGGCCACGGCACAGCAGACCCTCAGGTGACGGCCGCCGGCCCCGCACCGGCACGTCCGTACCGGTGGGCTCACCCGTAACCGGCGGCGTGCCACGTACCCCGTGATCGAGCCGGGGGCCGCGGTGTCACCCCGCCCCCGTGTGCGATCACACAACGATCTTCCCCGCTCCGCCGCGCTCTGCCTACGAACCCGTAGGTACGTACTTGGAATCGAACACGCGCGGCCGCCGGTGCCGGGCCCCGGGTCAGACGTTCGGAACCTTCAGGGCGTCCCAGGACTCCTTGCCGGGCGGCCACTTCAGGGCCGGGCCCGACCAGCCCTTGTGGTGCTCGGTGCTGTACTTGCGCTGCCATGCCTCGTACGAGGCGATGTCCCCGGAGCCGATCACGTCCTTGTTCGCACTGCTCGTGTAGTGGTCGCAGCCGACGGCGACGAGGCGGTCGTGCATCGCGGCGACGATCGGCGAGCGGCGGCCGACGGTGAACCAGGCCGCACCGGGGAAGGGCTCGTACGTGGCAGGGGGCACGCTGACGCCCGCCCACTTCTGCAGCGCCGCCTTGCTGGCGAAGTTGCCCACGTCCAGGTCGAGTCCGCCCGACTCCCCGTACTGGTGGAAGGTCCAGGCGTGTTCGACCCGGGGGTGTCCCGCGGCGGCCTCGGGGTCGGCGATCCACAGGCCGTCGCCGCAGTACGACGAGGTGTCGCGGTTGAGCCAGAAGTCGCGGTTGCAGTAGAGGATCACCCGGTGGCCGTGCGCGGCGCCGCGCACATGGGTGATCCAGGCGTCCTTCTCGGCGCTGGAGACGGCGGTGTCCTCCCAGTCGAGGACGAGGATGTCGCCGGTCCTGGCCGCCGCGTGGCTGAGGAAGTAGTCGGCCTGGGCGGTCATCGAGCCCGACCTGGCGAAGTGGTAGTGCCCGACGACCAGGCCGTGCGCCCGGCCGGTGGCCACTTGGGCGGTGTGCCGGGGATTGACGTAGCTGGTGCCTTCGGTGGCCTTGACCATCACGAAGCTCCGGCCCGCGGTGGCGTAGTCGGTGCTCTGGTAGCTGGCCACATCGATG
The DNA here is from genome assembly GCF_040680795.1 of Streptomyces sp. NPDC051976. Taxonomy (NCBI): domain Bacteria; kingdom Bacillati; phylum Actinomycetota; class Actinomycetes; order Kitasatosporales; family Streptomycetaceae; genus Streptomyces; species Streptomyces sp. NPDC051976. Next base: position 46,736 of record NZ_JBFAXL010000036.1, on the reverse strand, counting down.
CCGCTGACGGTCATGGTGGTCCTCTCACTCGGTGTCACTGACGGGATCGGGGGCGGGGTGGGGGGCGGGGTCCGCGGCGGACCCGCTGTCGGAGTCGGTGTCGGAGTCGGTCCTGTCTGCCGTGTCGGTCGTGTCGGTCTTGTCGGCCTTCAGGAAGTCGTCGCGGAGCACGCTGTAGTGGACGACGTCGCGCCACCGCCCGTCGCGGTACGCATAGCTGCGCAGTACCCCCTCGCGGGTCAGCCCGCACTTCTCCAGGGCGCGTTGTTCCGCGATGTTGCCGGTCTCGGTGCCCGCCTCTATCCGCACCACGGGCGTGTGTGCGAACAGATAGCGCAGCAGCAGCCGTTGGGCCTCGGTGCCGACCCCGCGGCCACGGCCCTCCGGCAGCAGCTGCACACCGATGTTCCAGCAGTACGACACCCGCGACGTCGGGACCTTGCGCCAGGCCACGAAACCCAGCCGGTCGAGCCCCGTGACCACCATCAACTGGCCGCCGTCGTCACCGAGCAGGCCGTTCTCCGCCCATCGCCGCCGCCAGCGCGCCGGATCCTGCCAGCCCTGCCACTGAAAGGGGCCGGTCGCCTGAGGGTCGGTCAGAAAGCGTTCGAGCACCGGCAGATCGTCCTCGAACACGGCGCGCAGCTTCACCTGTTGGTCGCTCATCCGGCCACCCTAGGCGCTGGCGGCCGCGAGACTCCGGCGGGATCCCTGACGGCCGGGGCGGGTTCCGGGGCGAGTTCCGGTGCGCGCCTGGCACGGCGCCGTCGAGTTCGGCGCGTCGGCACGACACTTCGGCCGGGACCGAAGCGTGGCAGCCGTAGCGTTCAGGGCATGACCGCTTCCGCGCACACGTTCCACCGCTACGCCGATGTCGAGGCCGCGCTGGCCGACCCGCACCTCGTCCCGGCACCCGCCGAGGACGGGCCGCCGGGGACCACGGCGTGGCTGCGGGCCCGCGTCGCCCGGTTCAGCTCGGGTGCGGCGCACGCCCGCCGACGCGCCCTGGTGGAGGCGGAGTTGGCCCGGCTGGATCCGGTGGCGCTGCGCCGCGCCGCCGCCGAATCGGACCCCGGTGCCGCCGGGGCGGACCCCAGGCTGCGTGCGGTCCGCGCCCTCGCGGAGGGCATCGGCCTCGCGGAACCCGACGCCGTGGCGGCGGCCGTCGCCACCGTGGCCAGGGCGTACTTCGGCACCGATGACCCGGCGACGCGCGCGAGCGCCGACGCGGCGGTGGCCTGGCTGCTGCCCCGGGTGCTGGACCCGGCGCAGGCACCGGAGGCCCAGGGTGAGGCCGCCGCCAACCGCATCGGGCTGCTCGTCCAGGCGTGCGACGCGACGGGCGCGCTCGTCGAGCACGCCGAGAAGGCCGCCGCGGAGCCGGTCCAGGCGGCGGCTCTGCTCGCCGAGACACTGCGGCACGACCCGCCCGTACGGACGATGCGCCGGGTCGCGGCCCGGGCGACGCGGGTCGCGGGCGTGGACATCGCCGAGGGCGATCTGGTGCTCCTCGACATCGCGGCGGCCAACCGGGACCCGGAGGTCTTCAGCGCGCCCGACGCCTTCGACCCGCAGCGGTCCGCTCCCCCGGCCCTCACCTTCGGCGCCGCACCCCGTGTCTGCCCCGGCCGCGCCCACGCGCTCGCCCTCGCCGCCGGGCTGCTGGAGTCGTCGAAAGGCTCCCGGGCCCGGCGGCAAGGGGCGAACTGACCGCCCGGAACGCCTGTCTCACCGCCCACTGACCGCCAAATACGCGGCCGTGAGGCCCTAGAAGTGCATCCCCGCACGGAAGGACCGGGCGTCCTTGACCATCACCTTGCCGCCGGCGCCGTAGACCGTCACCACTCCGGTGAGGCCGTGCTGGGCCCGGATGGCGAACCAGCGGTAGGTCGAGTCGCCGACCCGGACCAGGGGCACGTCGTGTGACGTGCCGTCGGACCAGCGCACGGTGACGCGCCCGACGTCGTCGGCGGCCGTGCCGACCAGCATCCGGATCTCCTGGCCGCGGCTCTCCGGGCCGATGAACACACCGGACTCCTGCGAGCCCATGGAATAGGGATTGGTGGTGGTGTGCTGCCCGGGCAGGCCCGCGGGTTCGTAGCTCGGGTTGGGGTAGCGCGTGCCGTCGACGCTGCCGGAGAGCTGGAGGTGGTTCTGGTTCCAGTCCGACGGCACGTCCCTGGCCTCGATCGGCAGCCATCCGGCGGGGAAGTGCTCGTCGGCGGCGATGGCGCGCAGTTGGCGCAGGCTCTCGTCGGCGGTCCTCGGCGCGGGCCACAGCCGCCCCCACACCTCCCAGGTGTGCCCCTGGTTGTCGGTGCCCTTGCCGATGACGACCTTCCGCTGCGGTGTCATCGGGTCCGTCGCGGGCGTCGTCGCGGTCCGCCGGGGCAAGGGCGCGACGGCCGCGGGGCGGCCTGTGTCCTTCCCGCCGCCGGGGAGCGCGACCACGGTGCCCGCCACGACGGCCGCGACCGACAGAGCGGCGGCGCCGGCGAGTACCGCGCGGCGTCTGACCAGGCGCCGCCGCCCGCCCCGTACCAGGGCCTGGTAGGACGGCGGCGGGGGCAGCGGCTCCCGCTCGGCGAGTTGGGCCAGCAGCGCGCCGACAGCCGCGGTGTCGTCGTGGGTCATTCGGTGCCTCCGGTGTGGGTGAGTCCGTGCAGTGAGGGCGTGAGCCGGAGCCGCGCGATGCCGCGGGACGCCTGGCTCTTCACGGTGCCGACCGAGCACCCCATGGCCTGCGCCGCCTGGGTCTCGCTCAGGTCCTCCCAGTAGCGCAGCACGACGGCCTGCCGCTGGCGCTGCGGCAGCCCGGCCAGGGCGGCCAGCAGCGTGGTGCGCGTCTCCGCCCAGTCACCGCCGGCCCCGGCGGGCTCCCTCGGCTCCGGCACCTCGGTGACCAGTGCCTCGCGGTGTCCGCGCCGAAAGCGCCGCGTGTGCTCGTTGATCATGATCCGGCGGATGTACGCGTCCGGCTCCTCGGCCTGCTGGACGCGGTGCCACGCCACGTAGACGCGTTCGAACGTCTGCTGGAGCAGGTCCTCCGCGGCGTGCCGGTCGCCGCACAGCAGGAACGCGGTGCGGTACAGCTGCGGGCGCCGGCCGGAGGCGAAGCGTACGAACGCCTCGTCCCGGTCGGCAGGTCGGTCTCTCATCGGCTGCCTCCTCACCCCCTTGAGTCCGCGACAGCACGAAACCGTTGCACGGCGGCCCGGGCGGGGCTGCCGTACAACGGTTTCGTACGTGGCGATCGCTCAGGGCGGCAGCGGCTACCGCGACTCCCCCGGGTCACCGCCGGGCGCCGGGCGTCCGCCCAGGTCCTCGCCGGTCTCCAGGAGGTTGGCGGCGGCGCCGACCACGTTCGGGTCGGGGACGCCGACGACCTCGTGGTCCTTGTCGGCGTAGTCGAACCTGGCGAGCACGCTGCGCATCGCCTCGACGCGCGCCCGCTTCTTGTCGTTGCTCTTGACGACGGTCCACGGCGCGTACTCGGTGTCGGTCTCCTCGAACATGGCGACCTTGGCGGCGGTGTAGTCGTCCCACAGGTCGAGCGAGGCCAGGTCCATGGCGCTGAGCTTCCACTGCCGTACCGGGTCGACCTGACGGATCGTGAAGCGGGTGCGCTGCTCGTTGCGCGAGACGGAGAACCAGAACTTCACCAGGTCGATCCCGTCGTCGACGAGCATCCGCTCGAACGCCGGTGCCTGGCGCATGAAGCGCGTGTACTCGTCGTCGGCGCAGAAGCCCATCACGCGCTCCACGCCCGCCCGGTTGTACCAGGAACGGTCGAACAGCACGATCTCGCCTGCGGTCGGCAGATGGGCGGCGTAGCGCTGGAAGTACCACTGGCCGCTCTCGCGCTCGGTCGGCTTCTCCAGCGCCACGACGCGGGCGCCGCGCGGGTTGAGGTGCTCGATGAAGCGCTTGATGGTGCCGCCCTTGCCTGCCGCGTCACGGCCCTCGAAGACGATGACCAGGCGCTGCCCCGTCTCCTTCACCCAGCTCTGCAGCTTCAGCAGCTCGATCTGCTGGAGCCGCTTGTGCAGTTCGTACTCGGGCCGCTCCATCCGGGCGTCGTACGGGTAGTTCTCCCGCCAGGTGTCGACGACACTGCCGTCCGCCCGGATCAGCACCGGGTCGTCCTGGTCGGTGTAGTCCACCTTCATCCCCGCCAGGAGCGCGGAACCGTTCGTACTCGCGTTCACCGGTTGCCTCCAGCCGTCGGCGTCTTCTGGGTCGTCAGTGGTGGGTCGTCAGTGGTGAGTCGTCAGTGGAACTGGGGGATGATCAGGTACAGCCCGTAGCCGACCGCGCAGGCGCAGCCGACGAAGCACGCACCGGCGCCCGCGAGTTGCCCGGAACCGGTGCCGCCGGTCTCCCGTACGGTGTCGCGCCTGGCCAGCGCGAGCAGGCCGAGCGCGAAGACGACAACCACTCCGACCGTCGTCCCCAGGCTCACCGCAGCCACCTCGCCCAGCGCGTTCCAGTCCACGTCCATGTGTACCCCCTGCCAGTGTCGTTACGGCGTCTGTTCAGGTGCTCACGCGCCCGCGCCCGCACCGGCGGGTGCGACGGGCCGTACGGAGGCGGTGCGGGCGCTGTTGACGTTGTGCGCGTCCACCGGGTCGCGCCGCGACAGCGCCACGATTCCCGCGGCCACCGCCACGGCCAGCACCGCGATGACCACGGTGCCCGCGGTGCCGCCGTGCACCACGACGCCGGCGGCGAGCGCGCCGACCACCGCGGCGGACGGCAGCGTCACCAGCCAGGCGACGGCCATCCGGCCCGCGGTCCCCCAGCGGACCTCGGCGAGCTTGCGGCCCATTCCCGCACCCAGGATGCCGCCGGAGCAGACCTGCGTGGTGGACAGGGCGAAGCCCAGGTTCGCCGAGGACAGGATGACGGCGGTCGCGGCGGACTCGGCGGCGAACCCTTGCGGGGACTCGATGTCGACCAGGCCCTTGCCCATGGTGCGGATGATCCGCCAGCCACCCAGGTAGGTGCCCAGCGCGATCGCGAGGCCCGCGGTGAGGATCACCCACACCGGCGGGCCGGCGCCTTCGCCGAGCGCGCCGCAGGAGATCAGCGCCAGCGTGATGACGCCCATGGTCTTCTGCGCGTCGTTGGTGCCGTGCGCCAGCGAGACCAGGGACGCGGAGGCGATCTGCCCGATCCGGAAGCCGCGTGAAATCGTTTCCGGCCGCGCGCGGTGCGTGAGCCGGTAGGCGAGGTAGGTGGCCGCGAGCGCGGCGAGGCCCGCGACGAGCGGCGAGGCCACCGCGGGGATCAGGATCTTCTGGACGACCTTCTGGAAGTGCACGCCGTGTTCACCGGCGCCGACCCACACCGCGCCGATCAGTCCCCCGAAGAGCGCGTGCGAGGAACTGGACGGCAGACCGAGCAGCCAGGTCATCAGGTTCCACAGGATGGCGCCGACCAGACCGGCGAAGATCATGCCGGGCGTGACCAGGGTGTCGTCGACGATGCCGCCGGAGATCGTCTTGGCGACCTCGGTGGACAGGAAGGCTCCCACGAGGTTGAGCGCCCCGCTGAGCAGTACGGCGACCTTGGGCCGCAGGGCGCCCGTGGCGATGGAGGTGGCCATCGCGTTCGCCGTGTCATGGAATCCGTTGGTGAAGTCGAAGGCGAGGGCCGTGACGATCACCAGTGCCACAAGGAATGTGATGTGGTCCATGGGATCAGCGAACCAGCCGCGGGGATACGGGCGGAGAAGCCCGCGTGAAGGCACGGCGTGCACGCCGTGCACGCCGGGCGTGACAGTACCGGCGACCCGGCGCGTACCCCCGTACGCCGTTGTCCGCGCAGGTCGCGCCCGTCTTCACTGGGAAGATCCGGTCGGTCCCGCGCAACCGGGGCGCGTGCCGGGGGCCGGATCGACGGGAGGCTGGTCGTGGACGTGCAGCAACCGCCGGGCGGGCGGGTCGTGTTCGACGCGCCGTTCTCGGACCCTACGGCCTGGGCGGTGGGCCGCACCTCGGCGTATCCCGAGGACGGGCGCAATCCCGGCGACAACAAACTCGACCAGATCGGGCCCGAGTTCGCCCCCACCTCCTCGGGGGTCTTCCGAGCGCGGCGGGCCGCGGGCGATGTGTGGCAGGCCGATCTGGTGTCGACCGAGTACGCCCCGGGCGGCTTCGAACTGCGCCCGGGCGACGCGGTGTCGGCCACCTGCACCGTGCACGCCACCCGCGGGGCGTGGCCCGCGCTGTGGACATGGGGGCGGGACGTCTCGGAGAACCGCCCGCAGCCCGGGCACGGCGAGGTCGACCTCTTCGAGTACCACCCGACGAACCCGCGGCTGCTGGAGCTGACCAACCATGTGCGCCCTGCCGGACTCACGCCCGACGACGTCGTCGCACCCGGCCGGCCCTTCCGGCTGCGGGTCGTCCTCGGCGCGAACGACGTGCGCTGGTACGTGGACGGCGCGCAGGTCTTCGCCGACGGCCGGGGTGTCGGCCCGCGCTGGCGCGCATGGCTGGTCGTGGGCATCAGCGTGTCCGCGGGCGGCTTCGGGCACCTTCCGCCGGAACCGCGGACTCACCTGCTGAGCTGGCAGTGCCAGGACCTGGCGGTGTGGCGGCCCACCGCCACCGGCCGCGCCTGACGCCCGGCCCGCGTCAGTGGCGGGCGGCCTCCTCGCGGAGGAGGTCGACGACGTGGCGGAGGTCGGGGCGGCGGGCGGTGCCGGTGCGGCTGACGGCGAAGACGGTACGGGTGACCGGGCGGGTCAGGGGGTGGAGGGAGAGGGGGGCGGAGGTCTCGGGGAGGGCCAGGCGCGGGACGAGGGCGACGCCGGCGTCCGAGGCGACGAGTGCGGTCAGGACCGAGAAGTCGCTGCTGCGGGCGCGGATCGCGGGGACGAAACCCGCCGCACCGCAGGCCCGTTGGATCATCTCGTAGCAGGAGGTGTCCGGGGCGGGGGTGAGCCAGGGCGACTCGGCGAAGCGGGCGAGGTCCGCGGCGTCGTCCGGGCCGAGGCCGAGGCGGGCGGCGTGGTCGGGGTGCAGGGCGAGCAGCACCGGGTCGTCCAGCAGCTTCGACTGCTCGCAGCCCGGCGGGAAGCTGCGCGGCAGCACCGTGTAGCCGTGGACGACGGCCAGGTCGGTCTCGCGCTTGCGCAGCGCTTCGAGCGCGTCGTCGGGTTCCTGCTCGACCAGGTGCAGCGCCAGGGCGCGGCCGACGGGGGCCGCGGCCAGGCGCTGCCAGACGCCCGGCAGCAGGGTGCGGGCGGCCGAGGCGAAGGCGGCGACACGCACGATCCCGCGCGTGCCGCCGCGCAGCGCGGCGAGGTCGGACTCCGCCGCGGCGAGGTCGCCGAGGACGACTTCCGCGTGGGCGACCAGGAGTTCGCCGGCCGCGGTGAGCCGCAGGGTGCGCCCCTGCTTCTCCAGGACCGGCACCCCGGCCTCGCGTTCCAGCACGGCGAGCTGCTGGGAGACGGCCGGGGCGGTCAGATGCAGGGCCTCGGCGGTCGCCGCGACCGTGCCGTAGGTGGCGAGGTGCTGGAGTATCCGCAGGCGCCGTACATCGAGCATGCAGAAATCCTTACAGATCCTCCGGCAATGGGCAAAGGTTTCCTTCTGCTTCGCCTGCCACGCGGTGAGCGGGCCGCTCAGTCCTGGCCCATGGTGAGGACGACCTTGCCGCGGTTGCTCCGCCGCTCCAGCCGCTCGTGCGCCGCCGCGGCCCGCTCCAGCGGGAAGGTCGCCTCCACCGGCACCCGGTAGGCACCGGTGGCCACCCGCTCGACGAGCGCCAGCAGATCGGGGCGCGGGTCGTAGCCGTGCTCGACCAGGCCGGTGATCTGGAAGCCGTGGATGGAGACGTTCTTCGGGTAGAAGTGCCGGGTGTCGATGGTGCTGGGCGCCAGCGCGACATTGGCGAGGGCGACGACCCGGCCCGCGAAGCCCGCCTGGCGCAGGCTGTACCCGAAGGTGTCGCCGCCGACGGTGTCGAGCACCACGTCGGCGCCCTCCCCGCCGGTCAGCCGCAGCACCTCGTCGACCACCGCGTCACCCTCGAAGACCGAGGTGTCGACGGTCTCGTGCGCGCCGAGGCTCGCGGCCCACTCCGTCTTGTCGGCCGTACGTGCCACCGCCACGACCCGCGCGCCCGCCTCCGCCGCGATCTGTACGGCGGCGCTGCCGACACCGCTGGCCGCGGCCTGGACGACGACGGTCTCGCCCTTCGCCAGCCGGGCCAGGTGGTTCAGGCTGTACCAGGCGCTCAGCCAGGCGACGGGCAGTCCGGCCGCCGCGACCGGATCGACCCCGTCGGGCAGCGCCACCACCTTGTGGGCGGGCACGGCCGCCAACTCGGCGTAGAAGCCCGGGTTGTTGGACTCGGCCATCGCCATCACACGCTGGCCGGGGCGGAATCCGGTGACCCCCTCCCCCACCGCGAGCACCGTCCCGGCCGCTTCGAGCCCGGGGGTCAGCGGCGGCCGTCCGGCGCGGTGGTACTTGCCCGCCCGGATGAGCGCGTCCGCCCGGTTCACCCCCGCCGCGGCGACCCTCAGCAGTACCTGCCCCGGTCCCGCCACCGGATCCGGCACCTCCACCGGGACCAGTACCTCGGGACCACCGAACTCCTCTACCCGCACCGCACGCATGCTGACACCTGCTCTCTCGTCGACACCGGTTCAACTGGTGTCGATCCTGCGACACCACATGAACCGGTGTCAACCTGCTAGAGTCACCCCATGGCCCGCACGACCGACCCGACCAGCGCGAACACCGCCGCACAGGCCGACATGTCCGCCGCCTCCGCCGCCGACCCCGTCATGGCGTTCCCCTTCATCGGCGGGCGGCCGTGCCTCGACTTCGTGGCCACGCTCGGCAAGCGGCACGGCACGCCCGTCGAGCGGCTGCCCGACACCGCGGCGCTGGCGCGCTGGATCACCGAGGCGGGTCTGACCGGCGGACCGGAGGCACCCACGGCCGCCGCGGCCGATCTGGCCCACGCCCGTGAGCTGCGCGAGGCGCTGTACCGGCTGGTGCGGGGCGGGATGGACGGACGGACGCCGGACCCGGCCGACGTCGTACGGGTCAACGAGGCCGCGGCCCGCCCCGACCTGATCCCGCAACTCGCCGTCCGTGAGGACGAAGGCGAGGGCGGGCCGCTTCCGGCACCGCTCTGGCAGGCCCGGCACCCCGCTCCCGCCACCCTGGCGACGGTCGCCCGCGACGCGGTGCTCCTGGTCTCGGGCCCCCTGCTCGCCCGCGTCAAGGAGTGCGAGAACCCGGCCTGTTCCCTGCTCTTCCTGGACGACTCGCAGGCCCGCCGCCGCCGCTGGTGCTCCATGGAGCGCTGCGGAAACCTGGCGAAGATCGCGGGCTACCGCTCCCGGGCCCGGCGGGGCGCGAAGAGCGAAGAATAGCTCAGCTTACGGTTTCGCAGAAAAAGACTAACTGGACCTTTGGTCGTACCGGACGCAGCCTGGAAAGCGTGACCGCCACCGCTTCGACCACCACCGCTTCGACCTCGACCGCACCGGCCGCCTCCGCGACCGCGGCCCTCGCCTCCCCCCGCTTTCTCGCCCTCGCGGGCACCGTCGTGCTGTGGGCCTCGGCCTTCCCCGCCATCCGGGTCGGGGTCGACGGCCTCGGTGTCGCCGCGCTGTCCTTCCTGCGGCTGGCCGTCGCCGCCGTCGCGCTGGCCGTGGTGGCGCCCTTCGCGGGCGTACGACCGCCGCGGCGCCGGGACCTGCCGCTGATCGCGCTGTGCGGCGCCACCGGCATGACCGCGTACCAACTGCTGCTCAACTGGGGCGAGGTCCATGTGGCGGCCGGGACCGCGAGTCTGCTGATCGCGGTGGCGCCGGTCTTCAGCGTCCTGCTGGGCGCGGGCTTCCTGGCGGAGCCGATCACCCGCGCGGTCGTCGTCGGCAGCGTCGTGGCGCTGACGGGGTCGGCCGTCGTGGCGCTGGCGGGCGGCGCGGGCGGGTTCTCCTCCGGGGCGCTGGTCGTGCTGGCCGCGGCCGTCGTCCAGGGCGTCTACCACGTCGCGTCCAAGCCGCTGCTGCGGCACCGCGGCGGCCTGGAGGTCGCCACCTACGCGATGGTGGCGGGCACGGTCCTCGCCCTGCCGCTGGCGCCCGCCGCCGTCCACGGCGTGGCCGGCGCGTCGGCGGGGGCGCTGGTGGCCGCGGTCTTCCTCGGTCTGCTGCCCTCCGCCCTCGGGTTCGTCCTGTGGGGGTACGCGGTGGCCCGGCTGCCGCTGTCGGCCTCCACCGCGGCCCTCTACCTGGTGCCGCCCGTGGCGCTCGCCGTCTCCTTCGTCTGGCTGTCCGAGGTCCCCCGCCCGGCTGCCCTGCTCGGCGGCGCGGTCTCCGTGCTCGGGGTGGTCCTCATCAACCGCCGCCGCGCCCGGCCTGCCACGCCTCTCAGCACGTCGCCGAGCGCGACGTCCGGATGCCGCCAGACTCCCCTGCCCCGAGCGCCGAGCATCGTCATGTCAGAGGAGACGAAGGAGAGTTGAACGATCATGGCAGCGACGCTCGACGGCAAGGTGGCACTGGTGACCGGCGGCAGCCGGGGTATCGGCGAGGCGGTGGCACTGCGGCTGGCGGCCGACGGGGCGGATGTCGCGCTCACGTACCGGGGCAACGAGGAGCGCGCGGCGCGGGTGGTGGACAAGATCACCGAAATGGGCCGCCGCGCCTGGGCCGTACGGTCCGACAGCGCTGACCCGCGGGCGGTTCGGGCCGCGGTGGAGGAGATCGCGGCGCGGTTCGGGCGCATCGACATCCTGGTGAACAACGCGGGCGTCGGCCTGCTGGGTCCGGTGGAGGACATCACGCTCGAGGACATCGACCATGTGCTGGAGGTGAATGTGCGGGCGCCGTTCGTCGCCGCGCAGGCGGCACTTCGGCACATGACCGAGGGCGGCAGGATCGTCAGCATCGGGAGCTGCATCGCCGAGCGGGTCGCCTTCGCGGGCGGGACGCTGTACGCGACGAGCAAGACCGCGCTGACCGGGATGACCAAGGCGCTGGCGCGCGAGCTGGGCCCGCGCGGCATCACCGCCAATCTGGTCCACCCCGGCCCGATCGACACCGACATGAACCCCGCCGACGGGCCGAGCGCCGACTTCCAGAGCGGTCTGACGGCGCTGGGCCACTACGGTCAGCCGTCGGACATCGCCGAGACGGTCGCCCACCTGGTCGGCGAGGGCGGCCGCTATGTCACCGGCGCCGCCATCGCCGTGGACGGCGGCTTCGCGGCCTGACGTCCCGGTGGAGCCGTGGGGTGACCGGCCCCGCCGGGCCCGTCACCCGGCGGCGAGCCGGAAGGTGTACTCCAGCGCGTGCCAGGGCCCCGGCGTGCCGTCGGGGGCGGGGCCCGGCCGTTCGGGGAAGTCCACCACGAGGGCGTCCTTGACGCCGAAGACGGTGTCGGAGTCCAGGTAGGCGCCGCCGTCCACGAAGAGCTGGGTGACCAGCCGCCGGTGGCCGGGGGCGCTGATCATGAAGTGCACGTGCGGGGCGCGGAACGGGTGCCGGTTCACCGCCTTGAGCATCTGGCCCACGGGGCCGTCGGCGGGGATCGGGTACTCCCGGGGCACGATCGACCGGAACCGCAGCCGGCCCGCCTCGTCGGTCCTGAACCGCCCGCGCAGCACCGGGCCTTCCAGCTCCGGCAGTTGCACGTCGTAGAAGCCCTTGCCGTCGGCCTGCCAGACGTCCACCACCGCGCCCGCCAGCGGGCGGCCGTCCGCCCCGGTCACCTCGATGGCGGCGTGCAGCGGGGCGCCCGGCAGGCCCTCGGCGATGTCGGCGCCGTCGGCCATCTCCGGCGGCCCCGGCACGTAGAACGGGCCCAGGACCGCGGAGGGGGTGCTGCCCGCGGTGCGGGAGTTGGTGAGCAGGTCGACCGCGCTGGAGACGCCCAGGGTGTCGGAGAGCAGTACGAACTCCTGCCGCGTGGGACCGCTGGTCTGCCCGGTGCGGGTGAGGAAGTCGACGGCGTGGCCCCACTCCTCGTCGGTGAGGCCGTTGTCGGCGACGAAGCCGTGCAGGCGGCGCACCAGGTCGGTGAGGAGTTCCCGGGTGCGGGCGTCGGGCGCCTTCGCGAAGCTGGCGGTGACCTGGTCGAGGAGGGTGCCGAGCCCGGCCGCCGCCGGGTCGGCGGGCTTCGGCCGGACGCCCTGCCAGGCGTCGCGCAGCACCGAGCTGACGCCGTCGCGGGTGACGGCGCGCGGGTTGGGGTACGGGGTGGCGATGGCGAGTTCGGTGGCCCGCGCCAGGTCGTCCTCGGCCAGGCCCAGTTCACGCAGCGAGGTGGGCCCGCCCAGACCGCGGACCAGGTCGTACACGGCGGTCGGGGCGTCGGCCGCGCCCAGTGCCCGGGCGATACGCCGCATGCTGCCGGGCGCGGCGGGCGCGTTGTACGCCATGGCGTGCGGCAGCAGCACCGAGTGGGTCTCGGCGTGCGGCAGCCCGAAGGCGCTGCCGAGGGTGTGGCAGAGCTTGTGGTGCAGGCCCATGCTGGCGGTGCCCAGGCAGGTGCCGGCCAGCCAGGCGGCCTCCAGCGCGGCGGCGCGCGCGTCGGTGCCCGCGGGGTCGGCGGCGATCGCCGGCAGCGCCCCGGCCAGCAGGGTGATCGCCCGCAGCGCCAGTTCGTCGGTGACCGGGTCGGCCTGCTCGGAGTAGAGCGCTTCCACGGCGTGCGCCAGCGCGTTGATGCCGCTGGTGACCGAGAGCGGCACCGGCAGCCCGAGGGTGAGCGCGACGTCGTAGACGACGGTGCCGGGCAGGATCTCGGGGCCGGAGCGGATGGTCTTGACGCCGTCCTCCGTCTCGCCGAGTACGGGGGTCGCCTCGGAGCCCGCGTAGGTGGTGGGCACGACGATCTGCGGGAGTCCGGTACGCAGCGACAGCGCCTTGGAGAGCCCGGTGACCGAGCCGCCGCCGACGGCCACCAGGCAGTCGGCGCCGAGTTCCCGTACGGCCGTGAGAGCCTGCCGGGTGACCTCGACGGGGGTCTGCGGGGCGGCGGCGGTGAACTCGCCGACCGCCAGCGGGGTGAGCAGGCCGCGTACCTTGCGGGCCAGGGCGGCCTGGCGGGGACCGGTGAGGACCAGCACCCGGGAGCGGCCGAGCCGTTCGGCCTCCTCCCGCAGGCCGTCGAGCGTGCCGGTGCCGAACACCACCCGGGTGGTCCAGCCGGTGTAGGTGAACTCCCGCATTGCGACGTTCCTTTCGTGGCGCTCGCCACCGGGCCCGTTCCGGCTCGGGAGGCAGGCGCCGCAGCATACTGCTGCTCTGTTCCGCGTGGGGATGCCGAGGCCGTGAGGCACGGCGAGGGCATCCTGCCACACCACCGGGAAGCTCCCCCGGTCGGCGCCGGGGGAGCTTCGGTGGCCGGTGTGCGGTCAGGTCAGGAGGTGCTGCCGTAGACCTGGAGTTCGTAGAGGGAGTAGCCGTAGGTGGTGCCGCGGACCGTCCCGTTGACCCGGACGTAGCGGCCCGTCCCGCTCAGCCCGGTCAGGTCGTCGGTGCCGCCGTTGCCGGTGGTGGTCGAGTAGATCGTGGTCCAGGTCGAGCCGTCGTCCGAGGTCTGCACCGTGTACGACTTCGCGTACGCCGCCTCCCAGCTGAGCTTCACGTGGCTGATCCGGTCGGAGGCGCCGAGGTCGACGCTGATCCACTGGGGGTCGACGCCTTCCTTGCTGGCCCAGCGGGTGGAGGTGAGGTTGCCGTCGACGGCCTTGCTCGCGGGGTAGGAGGAGGACTCCACCGACGAGGCGGTGGCCGTCTTCCCCTGGGAGAGCAGGGTGTCACCGCCGGGCGGCGGCGTGGTCGGCGGCGGCGTGGTCGGCGGCGGCGTGGTGGGCGGCGGGCTGGTGGGCGGGGTGCCGCCCGCGGGGGTGAAGTTCCACTGGCTCGCGGCGCCCGAGCAACTGCCCGCGCTCAGTGTGCTGCCGGTGGCCCGGAAGCACTTCTTTCCGGTCTGGATGTCGGAGATCGTCAGGTTCGGGTTGACCGACCACTGCTCGTTCGGTCCGCCGTCGCAGGCGGCGAGCTTGATGGCCGATCCCGACATGCTGGCGCAGTGGTTGTTGCTCACCAGGAACGCGCCGTGGAAGGTGAACGTCTGCTCCGCGCTGCCGTCGCACGCCTTGGTGGCCAGCGTGGTGCCGGTGGAGGTGCTGTTGCCCGGGTTGTCGATGCACTGCCCGGTGGAGACGTTCTTGTACTGGCCGACGGTCGTGTTGGGCTGGGCCCCGCCGTAGCAGGCGCCGGTCTTGGTGTTGAAGATCGGCGTGGAGTCGTACGGTTCGTTGGACGGCGGGTCAATGATCACCGGTTCGAGCGTCGGGGTGTTGTCGTCGTTGTAGTGGGTGAGGGCGTCCTCGCAGTCGATGGCGTTGAAGGCGTTGCCGCCCTGGCCGCCGAGCCACAGGTCGAAGTGGTAGAGGTTCGGGCCGCCGTTGGGCCCGTGGCCGCTCCAGTCGGCGCTGCACTCCTCGCAGGAGTCCTCCAGGATGAAGTACTTGCCGACTCTGGGCACCCAGATCCGCTTGCCCTTGGGGACCTCCGCCGTCGACGACGCGAAGGTGATCGCGTCGGCGTACGTTCCCGTGCCGCCCGCGGTGTCGTGCAGCACCGGGTAGGAGATGTCGCCGCCGGGCGGGGTGTTGTCGTACCAGCCGTAGAAGGTCAGGAACGCCTGCTGGTTGGACGCGGCGGAGGCCGAGCTGGAGGAGCCGAGCTGCGCGGTGAGCAGCGCGACGAGCACGGCCGTCACCACCGCGAAGAGGGCCGCCACGCCACGGACGGATGGGCGTCTTGTCATGTCTGTACTCCGGGTCGGTTACTTGGTGACGGGGATGTTGGTCAGGCCCTTGCCCCCGCTGGAGGTGTTGGACGAGGCCACGGTGTTCTTGGTCTTGCAGCCGCTGTTGTCGGTGACGTTGATGCCGTAGCCCTTGGCCGCGCTGATGGTGAACGTGTTGTTCGTGAAGGTGTTGCCGCAGCCGTAGGGGTCGTAGACGTTGTGGACCTGGAAGCCGTCGAGGAACGGGTGCGAGACCTTGTTGCCGTCGATGACGTAGCCGTCGCCCTTGACGTCGATGGTGGAGTCGCCGGAGTTCTTGTTCTTCTCGCCGGTGCCGTCGAGGGTGTTGCCGCGGACGACTCCGGAGTGGGTGCCCTCCTTGATGTCGATGCCCTCGGCGGCGACGCCGGGGCCGATGTGGTTGTTCAGCACCTGGACGTAGTCCGAGGCGTCGACGCCGGTCGGGCCCGCGTACTTGTCCCAGTTGCTGTTCGCCGAGCCGATGTAGACGCCCTCGCCGTACTCGGGGTGGGTGGTGCCGGTGTCGTGGACCGAGGAGTTCTCGATCAGGCCGTGGTCGCTGCCGGAGCGGAAGTGCACGCCCTCGTAGCCGATGTTGCTGACGGTCACCCCGTCGATCGTCACGTGCGGCGAGGCGTCCATCACGATGCCCTTGACGCTGTTGGCGACGGAGATGCCCTTCACGTGCCAGTACGGCGCGCCGTTGAGCCACAGGCCGTACCCGTTGACGCCGGGCGAGACGCCGGGTGAGACGAGGATCGCGCCCGCGCCGCCGGTCAGGGTGATCGGTGCGGACGCGGTGGCCGGCACGGCGGCCGTGAACACGCCCTGGTACGTGCCGTTGGCGAGCTTGATGGTGTCGCCGGGCTGCGCGCCGGCCAGCGCCGCGGTCAGCTGGTCGGCGGTGGACACGTTTACGGTGCGCGCCGCGGGCGCGGCCGACGCCGGGGATCCGGCTCCCGCGGCCGTCAGGGCCAGCGCCGCGGCGGCCGCGGCGCTCGCGGCGAGGACGGTTCGAGTGTGCGGGTGGACGTGCATGACTGCCTCCAGAGGTGGGGGGTGGAGGATGAGGGAGTGGGGCTTCCCGTAAGGGAGTTGGCGCTCCCCCGTACGCCCGCGGTCCCGTCGCAGGGCGTACGGAGGAGCAGTGCGGGGGCCGGCCGGGTCAGGCGGTGGCGGGGTTCCAGTAGTCGCCCGCCATGACGAGGTAGACCAGCATCTTGATCGTCTCGCCGTAGTAGGCGTCGCCGAACGGGTTGGTGGCGAGCTGCTTCCAGATGGCGTCGGTCCACGCCTGGTCGCCGGCGGCCATCGCGGAGGGACCGGCGGAGTCGCCCGCCTCCTCGGCCTGGGTGTCACCGGAGACGTTGCCGTTGGCGCAGTTCAGCTTGATGTGCGGCTGCACCTTCGCCGGGTTGCCGCCGGACAGCGACTTCAGGCAGGCGGACTCCTTCTTGGCGGTGGCGTAGGCGACGGCGGCCGTCGAGGAGCCGTTGACCAGCGCGTCGGTGCCCATGTGCCAGGGCACGCGCAGGGAGTTGTAGCCGACGATGTTGTCGGGCTGGTCCTCCTGGTAGTTGGCCGGGGCCGGCTTCGGGGTGGTGGTGTTGGCACCCACGACGAAGTCGGAGAGCAGTCCGGCGGACGAGGAGTACGTGCCGGTGAACTCGCTGATGACGGCCTCGGTGCGGGTGACGACCTTGTTCCAGTCGTGCGCGCTGTCGTAGGCGGCGAAGGCCCGCAGGTGGTCGAGCATCATGTCGGAGGGGCGGGTGTCCGTACCCGGTCCGTCGTCCTCGCACTTGAGGTGGCCGTCGGAGGCGACGTCATGGGCGTAGAAGGAGGCCAGCCACGCCTTGGCGTCGGCGGTGTAGCCGCCCCACTGCCTGTCGGCGAGGATCAGCCCGTAGCCGATGTCGAGGTCGCCGTCGGTGGCCGAGTCGGGTGTGCCGCTGTCGGCGTACTTGCAGCTCTTGCCGTCGAGCTGCCACTGCATCAGGCCGTCGCCGTCCTTGTGGTCCTTCACCAGCTGCCACAGGCCGTCGAACTCGGCCTTGGCGTTGGCGTCGTAACCGGCCATCAGCGGCACGATGTTCATGCCGTAACCCTGCGCCTCGGAGACGGTGCCGTTGTTGGGGGCGTCGTCGTCGCCCTTGGTCGAGACGTAGTACTCGTTGGAGGCACAGCCCTTGACCAGGTACGTGCTCTTCCAGGAGTCGTACGCCTTCTGGACCGCGGCGTCCCGGGTGGCCTGCGAGGCGCTGGGCATCACACCGACCTGGTAGGTCACGTGCGCGGGGAAGGGGTGGGCCGGGGCGGTCGCGGCGCTGGCTGTGGTGCCGCCGCCGGTGGCCAGCAGTCCGAACGACGCGCAGGCCGCGACGGCGCGGGACGCCAGCCGCTTCACGGGTCGAGCCATGGTCCGAGCTCCTTGACGGTTGTGGGGGCGAGCCGCCGATTAGTTAGGAAAGGTTCCTAACCTGCTTGACGCACAAGGGTGTTGCTCTTCGGGCCGCACGTCAAGAGGTCTGACAGAGCTCGCGTGATGCGCGCCAAGGGCGTTGACAGGGCAGGGATGTCGGCCTAGCGTCGTACACACTCGTGTCCCGCATTCACGTACATGAAGTTCGGGAAGACGTGAACAGGGCGGTCAGGCAAGCAGATCGGCGACCGCCGCGATGCCCTCGGCGATGGCCCGCTCGTTCACGTTCCCGAATCCCAGGACGAGTTGGGCGGGAGTGGTCGACCGCGTCGAGCGGTTGGCGCTCATCCCGTACAGGCCGACGGACCGCTTCCGCGCCTCGGTGACGACGGCCTGCTCGTCGGCATCGCCGAGGTGGCCGACGGCGTGGAACCCCGCGGCGAGACCGGTGAGTTCGACGCCCGGGGCGTACTGGGCAAGCGCGTCGACCAGCGCGGTGCGGCGGGCGGCGTAGGTGGCCCGCATCCGGCGCAGATGCCGGTCGTAGCGGCCGGACTCGATCAGCCGGGCCAGGGCGAGCTGGTCCAGCGTGGGTGAACCGCGGTCGTTCAGCCGCTTGTTCTCCACGAGTTGCCCGGCGAGCGCGGGCGGGCACAGCAGCCAGCCGATCCGCAGCGCGGGGACCAGTGACTTGCTGACGGTGCCGATACCGATCACCCGGTCGGCGGCCAGCCCCTGCAGCGCCCCGACCGGCTCGCGGTCGTAACGGAACTCCGCGTCGTAGTCGTCCTCGATGATCACCGCGTCCCTGCGCACCGCCCACTCGATGAGCGCGAGCCGCCGCTCGGCGGCGAGCACCACCCCGGTCGGCCACTGGTGCGCGGGGGTGACGACCACCGCGCGGGCGCCGGTCGCGTCGAGCGCGGCCACGTCGATGCCGCGTGCGTCGACGGGTACGGGGACGGCCGTCATGCCCGCCCACGCGGCGACCGCGGAGATCAGGGTGGGCGCGCCGGGGTCCTCGTAGGCGACCGTGGTGACGCCGCACTGGGCGAGGGCGCGCAGCGACAGGCTGAGGCCCTGGGCGTGGCCCGAGCAGATCACCAGCCGTTCGGGGTCGGCCGCGGCGGCGCGCACCCGGCGCAGATAGCCCGCCACGACGTCCCGCAGCCGCGCGCTGCCGCGCGGGTCGCCGTAGTCGAGGGCGGAGGTGGGCATCGTGCGGGCCGCCTCCCGCATCGCCCACATCCAGTCGGCGACGGGGAAGCCGCCGAGGTCGGGGACGCCCGCCTGGAAGTCGGCGACGAGGCGGGGCGCGGCGGCGGGCGGGGTCGCGTGCGCGGGCGGCCCGCAGGCACCGGCGGCGACCCGGGTGGCCGAGCCGACCCGCGTCACCAGATAGCCCTCGGCCTGGAGTTGGGCGTAGCAGTCCTGGACCAGGCCGCGCGAGAGCCCGAGCCCCGCCGCCAGCTCCCGCGAGGAGGGCAGCCGCTCCCCGACCTGCAGACGGCCGGACCTGATGGCGTCGCGCACCTGGCGTTCGAGCTGGGCGCGCAGCGGCTCCGCGCTCTCCCGGTCGATCACGAGCAACAGGTCCGGCGACAAACCGGCCCACTCCAGCGGCATGGAAATGGAGCTTACTGGCGATCCGGCGGGAACCTACGGTCGAGCACATGACCTCTTCGAGCAAGCTCCTCGGGCAGCCGGACGCCGCTGCCGCCGTCGGTGCCGCCGCCAGGCCGCCGCTGGTCACCCGTGCGCTGCTGCTGCGGTTCGTGACCGTGATCGGCGCCTCGGCGAGCTTCTTCCTGCTGCTGTCGGTCGTCCCGCTCTACGCGAAGGACTCCGGCGGGGGCGGCGGCGCGGCGGGCCTGGCCACCGGGGCGCTGATGCTCTCCACGGTCCTCGGTGAGCTGGCCACGCCGCGGCTGGTCGCGCGCTACGGCTACCGGTGGGCGCTGAGCGCGGGCCTGGTGCTGCTGGGCGCGCCCGCGCTGGTGCTGACCGCGGGGCACGGCATGGTGTGGATCGCGGCGGTCTGCCTGGTGCGCGGCCTGGGCTTCGCGCTCACCGTGGTGGCGGGCGGCGCGCTCACGGCGGCCCTGATCCCGGCCGAGCGGCGCGGCGAGGGCCTGGCACTGGCGGGCATCGTCTCCGGGGTGCCGTCGCTGCTGGCCCTGCCGCTCGGCGTGTGGCTGGCCGCGCATGTCGGCTACACGCCCGTCGCGCTGGCCGGCGGGGTGCTCGCGCTGGCCGTCGTCGTGGTGGTGCCGGGGCTGCCCGGCCGCGAGCCCGCCGCCGGACCCGATGCCGGACCCGCCGCCGAGCGGCCGGTGGGCGTCGTGGCCGGGCTCCGCACGGCGTCACTCGCCCGCCCCGCCCTGGTGTTCGCCACCACCGCGCTGGGCGCCGGGATCATCGTGACCTTCCTCCCGCTGGCGGTCCCGGCCCGGTACTCGGGCCTGGTGGCCGCCGCGCTCTTCGTGCAGCCCGCCGCGGCCACGCTGGCCCGCTGGTTCGCCGGGCGGATCGGCGACCGCCGGGGCCCGGCGGGGCTGGTGCTGCCCGGTCTGCTGCTGTCCGCCGCCGGGATGCTGCTCACCGCGCTCACCACCAGCCCGGTCGCGGTGCTCGGCGGGGTCGCCCTGTTCGGCGTCGGCTTCGGCGTGGCCCAGAACTCCACCCTGTCGCTGATGTACGCCCGGGTCCCCGCCTCCGGATACGGCACGGTGAGCGCGCTGTGGAACGTCGGCTACGACGCCGGGATGGGCGCGGGCGCGGTCGGCTTCGGCGCGGTGGCGGCCTGGACCGGCTACCCGGCGGCGTTCGCCGCCACCGCCGCGCTGATGCTCGCCGCCCTCGTACCGGCCCTGCGCGACAGGTCCGGGACGGGCGACCTTGACAGCCTGCCCCGATGCTGATTTTTTAGCGGGAGAGCGGCCGGACCGAATGGTCGGTCGGCACCTCCACAGGACGGTGGGCAACGGTGACTCAGGGCAGCGATGCGGGGCTCCTCGCGGCGCAGGCGATGTTCGCGTCCGACCGCGCGTCGGGCGGTCTCGGGATCGAGCTGCTGCACATCGGCGAGGGGGTCGCGGTGGCCCGGATGATCGTCACCGCGTCCATGGTCAACGGGCACGGCATCGCCCACGGCGGCTATGTCTTCCTGCTCGCCGACACCGCCTTCGCGTGCGCCTGCAACACCCGGGGCGCGCCGACGGTCGCCGCCGCGGCCGACATCGACTTCGTCGCCCCGGCGCACGAGGGCGACGCCCTGCTGGCCACCGCGCAGGAGCGGGCCCGCTACGGCCGCAGCGGCATCTACGACGTACGGGTCACCCGTGGCGACGAGCTGGTGGCCGAGTTCCGCGGCCGCAGCCGGGCGCTGCGCGGAGCGGACAGCGAGACCGGCGGCGGCGCCGGAGCGGAGGCGAGATCATGAGCGGCGAAGAGACCGGCTCCCCGGACCCGGCCGAGGCGCTGACGCGCGAGGAGCTGACGGCGCTTCAACTCACCCGTTTGCGGGCCACGTTGCGGCACGCCTACGACCATGTGGAGCTGTACCGGCGCAAGTTCGACGCGGCCGGTGTCGGCCCCGACGACTGCCGTACCCTCGCGGACCTCGCCAGGTTCCCGTTCACCACCAAGGCCGATCTGCGCGACACCTATCCGTTCGGGATGTTCGCGGTGCCGATGTCCGAGGTGCGGCGCGTGCACGCCTCCAGCGGCACCACCGGCCGCCCCACCGTGGTCGGCTACACCGAGAACGACCTGTCGATGTGGGCCGACGTCGTCGCCCGCTCGATCCGCGCCGCGGGCGGCCGCCCCGGTGACAAGGTCCATGTCGCCTACGGATACGGCCTGTTCACCGGCGGCCTCGGCGCGCACTACGGAGCCGAGCGCGCGGGCTGCACGGTCATCCCCGCCTCCGGGGGTATGACGGCCCGTCAGGTGCAGATCATCCAGGACTTCCGCCCCGAGATCATCATGGTCACTCCGTCGTACATGCTCACCCTGCTCGACGAGTTCGAGCGGCAGGGCGTCGACCCGCGCTCCACCTCGCTGCGGGTCGGCATCTTCGGCGCGGAGCCCTGGACGGAGCAGATGCGGCGCGAGATCGAGGAGCGCGTCGGCATCGACGCGGTCGACATCTACGGCCTGTCCGAGGTGATCGGCCCCGGCGTCGCGCAGGAGTGCGTGGAGACCAAGGACGGTCTGCACATCTGGGAGGACCATTTCTACCCGGAGGTCGTCGACCCGTTCACCGACGAGGTCATGGAGCAGGGCGAGAGCGGCGAGCTGGTCTTCACCTCCCTGACCAAGGAGGCGCTGCCGGTCATCCGCTACCGCACCCGCGATCTGACCCGGCTGCTGCCCGGCACCGCCAGGCCCGCGTTCCGGCGGATGGAGAAGGTCACCGGCCGCTGCGACGACATGATCATCCTGCGCGGCGTCAACGTCTTCCCCAGCCAGGTCGAGGAGATCGTGCTGCGCACCCCGGGCGTGGCACCGCACTTCAGGATCGAGCTGACCCGCAAGGGCCGGATGGACCACATGGCGGTCTACGCCGAGGCCCGCGCCGACACCCCCGCGGACGTCCGCCGGGCGGGCGCCGAGGCGATCGCCCGCGGGATCAAGGACGGCGTGGGGGTGACGGTCGAGGTGCGGATCGTGGACCCGGAGACGCTGGAGCGCTCGGTCGGCAAGATCCAGCGGGTCAAGGACCTCCGCGCGCGGTAGCGGAGGTCCTGGCCCTTTCGGTCGGTGCGAATCGGCGGGCCGGTCAGTCGACGTCGATCGGGCCGTCGTTGGGCGCGCCGCCCTTCCCCTTGCCCTTGCCGTTGCGGCCGTCCGACGGGCTCACCAGGCCGCGCAGCGCCGGCAGGTTGTCGGAGTCCTCCCCCGTGCCGCCGTCGCCGCCGTTGAGGTTCTTGCGGACCGAGTCCAGGATGGTCAGCCCCTGGCTGACCAGGCCCGCCGCGATCTCGCTGAGGCCGTCGGCGCCGTTGAGCACGTTGACGTTGGCGCCGGCCAGTCCGCCTGCCGCCTCCTTGACGATCTGCGGGAGCTGGTCGATCAGCATCCGGTCCAGCGCCACCCGGTCGTGCGAGGCCGCGGCGGCGGCCTGGATCCGCATCCGCTCGGCGTCGGCGACGGCCAGCACCCTGATCCGCTCGGCCTCCGCCTCGGCGGGCTTGACGATCTCCGCGACCAGCTGCTGCTGGCGCAACTCCGCCGCGCGCAGCGCCAGTTCGGTCTGCGCGGCCAGCACCTCCTGCTGGGCGTGCGCCTGGGCCAGCGGACCGGCCTGGGCGGCCTGGGCCTGCGCCCGGTCGATCTGCGCCGAGTACTCCGCCTGCACCACCGCGGTCTGCCGGGCGTACTCGGCCTGGTTGCGGGCCGCGACCTGCTGCGCCTCGACCGACGCCTGGGTGGCCTGCGCCTGGGCGATCTGCGCCTGCCGCTGGATGGCCGCCTTGTGGGGCGCCGACATGGCGTCGATGTAGCCGGTGTCGCCGTCGTCGATCGACTGGATCTGCAGCGAGTCCACGCTCAGGCCGATCTTGGCCATCTCCGTCTTGGAGGTCTCCAGCACCTCGGTGGCCAGCTTCTGCCGCTCGGTGACGATCTCCTCGACCGTCATCGAGCCGATGATGGACCGCAGGTGACCGGCGAAGATCCGCCCGGTCAGGATCGACATCTGGTCCTGGTCGGACAGGAACCGCTGGCCCGCGTTGACGATGCTCTCGTGGTCGTTGCCGACCTTGAAGGCGATGACGGCCTTCACCGTCAGCGCGATGCCCTGCTTCGTCACACAGGTCTCCGCGACCTCCGCCTCGCACATGGCCAGCGTCAGGAAGCGGGTCTTGCGGAAGACGGGGAGAACGAACTTCCCGTGGCCGGTGACCACACGGAACGGCGCACCCCCCAGTCCACGCCGACCGCCGGAGATCAGCATCGCCTCATCCGGCGCGGGAACGCGGTAACCGAACATCCTTCGTCTCCTTCACCTGCGCCGGCTCATTCGGCCAGCGCGTCCAGCGCGTCCAGCGGATCCGCCCACTCGATGACGTCCACCTGACGGCTGCCACGGGATTCCACCACGAGCACGGTCGTCCCCCGCGGCAGGGGCTCCTCCGACCAGGCGAGGAACGCCTCCGTACCGCCGCGGACCGATACCAGGACCTCTCCGGGCCCCGCGGTACCGCGGGTGCCGATCAGCAGCTCCCCGGTCCGGCCGATCACGGCATCGTCCGCCACTACCGACCGCCCCTCGTCGTCCTGCGTCTGGTCGCCGGCCGGGTGTTCCCAGCCGTTATCCATCCTCCCACCAAGGGCCGCACGCGGGCGGTATCGCGTACGCCCTTCACGAGCGGACGCGGCGGGTGTCCGTCCACCGGCCCGGCGCGCCGCCGGGGGCCCGCACGTGCCAGGGTGTGAGGAGACAAGAGCACTGGTGGGAGGCTGGATGTTCCGGGGGTCTGCGACGCCCTTGACGGGTCGGACCGAGAGCGACCGTACGACGGCGGCCGCGGCGTGGGCGTACATCCGCACCGAGACGGGCAGCGCCGCGGTGCTGCTGGCCGCCACCCTGGCCGCGCTGACCTGGGTGAACATCGCGCCGGGCAGCTACGACTCGGTGTGGACGACGCACCTGACCGTGACGCTGGGCGACCACGGCATCGACCTGGATCTGCGCGACTGGGTGAACAGCGGCCTGATGACGCTGTTCTTCCTGGTGGTGGGGCTGGAGGCGCGGCGCGAGTTCGACATGGGGGAACTGCGCGACCGGCGGCGGATCCCGCTGCCGCTGCTCGCCGGGCTCAGCGGCATGGTCGTGCCGATCGCGATCTACCTCGCGGTCAACGCCGGGCGCTCCTCGGTGCACGGCTGGGGCACCGCGATGTCCACCGACACCGCCTTCGCGCTGGGCATGCTGGCGCTGCTCGGCTCGCGTTTCCCGCGGCGGCTGCACACCTTCGTGCTGACCGTGGCGGTGGTGGACGACTTCCTGGCGCTGGCGGTGATCGCGGTGGCCTACAGCGACCACATCACCTGGACACCGCTGCTGATCGGCGTGGGCGCACTGGCGGCGATGCTGGGGGTGCGCAACTGCGGGGTGCGGCGCGGGATCGTCTACACGGTGCTGGGGGTCACCGCCTGGGTGGCGTTCCTGCACTCCGGGGTCGACCCGCTGGTCGTCGGCCTGGTGGCGGGCCTGATGTCGTACGCCTACCCGGCACCGCGGGACGCGCTGGAGCGGGCCACGGGGCTGTTCCGGTCCTTCCGCGAGCAGCCGACCGCGGAGCTGGAGCGGGAGGCGCGCCTCGGCATCGCCTCCGCGGTCTCCCCCAACGACCGGCTGCAGCAGATCTGGCACCCGTGGAGCAGCTATGTGATCGTGCCGCTGTTCGCCCTGGCCAACGCCGGGATCAAGATCAACGGCTCGCTGCTCGCCGACGCCTTCACCTCGCCGATCACCCTGGGCATCCTGCTGGGCTACGGGCTCGGCAAGCCGCTCGGCATCGTCGGGACGTCCGCGCTGGCCACCCGGCTCAGCAAGGGCCGGATGCGGCCGCCGGTGGGCTGGGCCGCGGTGCTCGGCGGCGGCTCGATCGCGGGCATCGGCTTCACGGTGTCGCTGCTGATCGCCACCCTCGCCTTCGACGGCCGGGAACTCGACGAGGCGAAGATCGGCGTGCTCAGCGCGGTGGTCTTCGCCATGCTCAGCACCACCGCGGTGGCGCTGGTGACCGCCCGGCTGCCGCGGGCCCGCCGGGCGCGGGCGCTGCTGGGCACCGCGCAGTCCGTGGTGGACCTGGCCGACCCCGTGGACCCCGAGCGCGACCATGTACGCGGCCCGCTGGACGCGCCGGTCACGGTCGTGGAGTACGGCGACTTCGAGTGCCCCTACTGCGGCCAGGCCGAGAGCGTGGTGCGCGAACTGCTCGCCGACTTCGGCGACGTGGCCTACGTCTGGCGGCATCTGCCGCTGACCGATGTGCACCCGCACGCCCAACTCGCGGCGGAGGCCGCCGAGGCGGCCGCGGAGCAGGGCGAGTTCTGGGCGATGCGGGATCTGCTGATCACCCGGCAGGACGCCCTCAAGGCGCGCGACCTGCTGGCCCACGCCAAGGAGATCGGGCTCGACGTGGACGCCTTCCACGAGGCGCTGCGCAAGCGGCGCGGCGCCCACCGGGTCGAGCTGGACGTGGAGTCGGCCGACCTCAGCGGCGTCTCGGGCACGCCCACGTTCTTCGTCAACGGCCGCCGCCACCACGGGGCCTACGACATCGCGAGCCTGTCGGCGGCGGTGGTGGCCGCACGGGACCGCGCGCTCCTGATGGGGGGCGAGGAGGCCGACTTCTGAGGAGCCGGTCGTCAGCGGTGGGCGGTGCGGACCGCCCGGGGCACGCCGGGGGCCTGGTGGCCGCCGCTGGCGACCATCCGGACCTCGCCGTCCGCGCTGATCTCGGCGCGGACGATCCCGGTCTCGTCCTCGTAGATCGGGTAGCCGCCCGCGCCGGCGCTCGACGTGCGGTGGACGCGCACCACGTCGTCCTCCACCGCGGGCGCCTGAAAGACCAGCTCGTACGCTTCCGGGTACTCCATGGGGCCTCCCGATCGGGGCCGTGGCGGCGTCCGGGGCCGCGCTCCGCCCACGCGCGTTCGCATATCCGTTCCCATCATCCCCCGCCCCGCCGCCGCGCGCCTCTCAGGCGGCCCGGCGACCGTGCGGCGGATCCCGGGCGCCCTAGCTGAGCAGCCCGCTCCTGTACGCCGCGGCCACCGCCGCCGCGCGGTCCCGGACGCCGAGCTTGGCGTACAGGTGCAGCAGATGCGTCTTGACGGTGGCCTCGCTGATGAACAGCGTCTTCGCGGCCTCCTTGTTGGTGGAACCGGCCGCGACCAGGCGCAGGACCTCCAGTTCCCGGTCGGTGAGGACGTCGGGGACGGCGGGCGCGGGCGCCCTGACGTGGCCCAGCAGCTTCTGCGCCACCGAGGGGGCGAGCACGGCCTGCCCGAGGTGGGCGGCGCGCACCGCGCGGACCAGCTCGTCGCGCGGCGCGTCCTTGAGGAGGTAGCCGGTGGCACCCGCCTCGATCGCGGGCAGCACATCGGCGTCGCTGTCGTACGTGGTCAGGACCAGCACCCGGACCCCGGGGGCGCGCTCGCGCAGCAGGCCGATCGCCTCGACGCCGCCCATCCGCGGCATCCGCAGGTCCATCAGCGCCACGTCCACCGCCAGCGCCGCGGCCCGGTCGACGGCCTCGGCGCCGTCCGCGGCCTCGCCGACGACCTCGAAGTCCGGGTCGCCGTCGAAGACACCGCGCAGCCCGTCCCGGACGATCGGGTGGTCATCGACGATCAGCAGGCGAATGGTCACACGTCATTGTCCACCGCCACCGGAACCCCCACGTGCCACCCCGCGGGCACCCGCGCGCTGATCGCCGTACCGTCGCCGGGGCTGCTCTCGATCTCCAGCGCGCCGCCGACCTGCCGCAGCCGCTGCCGCATCGCGGTCAGCCCGTAGCTGTCGCCGCCCGCCGCCCGGCCGTCGGCGGCCGGCCGCGCGTCGAAGCCGCTGCCGTCGTCGAGCACGTCCAGGACCACCACTTCATGGGTGTACGACAGGGTCAGCCCGGCCCGGGAGGCGGCGGCGTGCTTGGCGATGTTGGCCAGTCCCTCCTGGGCGGTGCGGAACAGCACCACCTCGACCGCGGGCGGCAGCGGCACGGGGGCGCCGGTGACCTCGACACGGACGGTCACCCCTGACGTCCGCGACCAGCGCCCGGCCAGCTCCTCGATCGCCTCGGGCAGATGCGCGGCCTCGTCCAACGGGCCGGGCCGCAGCGCCTGCACCGAGCGGCGCGCCTCGGCCAGGCTCTCCCTGGCCAGCGTGCGGGCCAGCTCCCGGTGCCTGGCGCGGCGCTCGGGGTCGGCGTCGAACCGCTCGGCCGCTTCGAGCTGGGTGACGATGCCGGTCAGGCCCTGCGCGAGGGTGTCGTGGATCTCGCCCGCCATCCGCTGCCGCTCGTCCAGGATCCCGGCCTCGCGGGCCTGGGTGACGAGCTGGGCGTGCAGTCCGGCGTTCTCGTCCATCGTCTCGCGCAACCGCCGGTTGGCCTCGGCGAGTGCGGACAGGTCCCTGGCGCGCTGCCTGCTGCGGATGTCCTCCTCGATGCCCTGGTAGGTGATGACCCCGGCGACGACCATGTTCACCAGCACCAGCCCGGCGTAGACCACGAGCGTGCCGCCGTGCAGATTGGCGAACCCGCCGACCTGGGTGGTGGCCATCGCGGCCGCGTTGAGCGCGATGGCCGGGACCCACAGGCCGCGCGGCAGGACCGCCACCTTGAGGTAGCCGGTGAAGCCGAAGAAGCCGAACAGCGGGCTGACGTAGACCGTGGCGGCGATCAGGACGAGCAGGCCCGCGAAGAAGACGATCGCCCGGGCGCGCTTCCCCTCGGGCGTCGGGTACGGCACCCCGGCGAAGCGCAGCCACAGCGCGGCCGCCGCGGACAGGCCGACGGCCGCCCCCAGGGTGCCCGCCGTGTGCGGCCCGAGGGCCACGACGAGCACGAGGGAGACGGCGAGGCCCATGTAGGGCAGGTTCTCCAGGAGCCGCTCACGGCGCTCCTGCGCGACATCCTCGTTCACCGGTCCATCATTCCCAACGGAACACGCGGGCGGCGACCAGGCTGCCGATCACGGTGTACGCCGCCAGCACGGCCAGGTGCTGCCATAGCGATCCGGTGCCCGCCCAGGCCGCCATCACCGCGCCGAAGGGGACGAACTCGCCGATGCGCTGCAGCACGTGCGGCATCTGGGCCACGGGGAAGTACAGGCCGCTGAAGAAGAAGTTGAGCACCATCAGCGGCACCCCCAGGCCGCTGGCCTCGCCCGCGGTCCTGGCGAGGGCGGCGACGATCAGGCCGAGGGCGAAGACGGCCGTGCTGCCGAGCAGGAAGGCGACGAAGACCGTGCCGAGGTTCGCCGGCGCCTGGACGTCGAAGGCCAGCGCGCCGATGGAGGTGATCAGCACGACCCCGACGGCGGCTACGGCGGCGACCACCGCGAGCAGCGCGGCGAGCATCCCGGCGGCGGGCACCGGGCTCACCGACAGCCTGCGCAGCACGCCCTTCTCGCGGAAGGAGGCCATCGTCGTCGGCAGTGCGGTGAAGGCCACGAACAGCGGGACCATCGCGGCGATGGTGGGGACGTAGACGTCGATGACGCTCTTGCCGTCCAGGGTCTTCTGCGCGGTCTGGAACGCCGGGATGTTGCCGAAGATCACCACCATCGCCACCGGCAGGACCAGCCAGATCAGTGCGGCGGGCTCGCGCAGCAGCAGCTTCGCCTGGGTGACGGTCAGGGTGCGGAAGCCCTTCCTGGTCATCCTGAGGGTGGGCAGGGCCTGCACGCTCATGTCTGGTTCTCCTTCTGGTGGTTCGGGTGAGGGGCGGAAGGGGGCGGGTTCAGACCAGCTCGTCGCGGCCGGTCAGCGCGATGAAGGCGTCGTCGAGGCTGGCCTGTTCGACCCGCAGGTCGGCGGCGATGATGTGGCGGCGGGCCAGCAGCGAGGTGACGGCCTGCACCAGGTTCCCGGTGCCGCCGATCTCGATCTGCGGGCCGTGCCAGGTCACGGTGGTCACCTCGGGCAGTGCCCGCAGCAGCTCCTCGTCGAGCGGCGCCGACGGCCGGAACCGCATCCGCTGGGTCTGCCCGCCGCGCGAGGCCAGCCCGGCGGGGGTGTCGACGGCCACCACGCGCCCGGAGTCGATCAGCGCGAGCCGGTCGCACAGCCGCTCGGCCTCCTCCATGAAGTGGGTGACCAGCAGGACGGTGACGCCCGCGTCGCGGACCTGCTCCACCAGTTCCCAGGTGCTCCGGCGGGCGTGCGGGTCGAGCCCGGTGGTCAGTTCGTCGAGGATCACCACCTTCGGGCCGCCGACCATCGCCAGCGCGATGGCCAGCCGCTGCTTCTGGCCCCCGGAGAGGTTCTTGAACCGGGTGTCCGCCTTGTCCGCCAGCCCCAACCGCTCCATCAGCGGCGCCACCTCGACCGGCCGCTCGTAGAAGGACGCGTACAGCTCCAGCGCCTCGCGGACCTTCAACTTGTCCGGCAGGCCGCTCTCCTGGAGTTGTACGCCCAGCACCTGGCGCAGCGCGTCGCGGTCGGCGCGCGGGTCGAGGCCGAGGACGGAGACCCGGCCGCCGTCGGCGGGGCGCAGGCCCGACAGGCACTCGACGGTGGTGGTCTTGCCCGCCCCGTTGGGGCCGAGGACGCCGAAGATCTCGCCCTCCTCGACGCTGAACGACACGTCGTGGACCGCCACGTCGTTCCCGTACCGCTTGTGCAGGTGCTCGACCTCGATGACCGACATTCCCCGTGCCTCCTCGGGCGACCGTCCGGCGTTCTGCCGTTGACTCGACAATCCCGTGCGGGGCCCTTCCGGCGGATCGACCAGCGGGCGGCTCCTGGCGCCGATCCGGTGGATCCCGGTGGTCCACCGATCGGTTGATGCGCCGCGGCGGTCAAGCGGCGTATGTCACAGCCGGGGTGGGCACGATTGACGTGCCCATTCAGCCGCCCATACGCTTTGTCCCGTGATGGCGTGAGGAAGCTGGTGAGAATCCGGCACGGTCGCGCCACTGTGAATCCGGTGTCCATCGAGGAGACAACCGGTGAGTCAGATACTTCGCCGTCACGACGCCCCATTCGACCGAGGGACGCTGAATCCCTGAAGGAGGCTCACCCGTGAGCAGTGTGTCCGCACCCACCACGTCCGCCACGCCGATTGTCATGCCCATCTCGAAGGCGGTGATGTGGCTGGTCGGCACCGCGCTTCTGGCGTTCGCCGTCTACTACTTCATCGGTGTCGACCAGGGCGCCGTCTCCGTGTTCGGCAAGGACATGCACATCCACGAGTTCGTGCACGACGCCCGCCACTTCCTCGGCTTCCCCTGCCACTGACCGGCTGAGCGGACCGACGGAAAACTCGACATGGAAAAGAAACTCATCCTGCGCGGCGTCCTCGTCGGCGCGGTGGCCGGCCTGCTCGCGTTCCTGTTCGCCAGGATCTTCGCCGAGCCGCAGATCAACAAGGCGATCGACTACGAGAGTGGCCGGGACGCCGCGCAGGCGGCGCTCGACAAGGCCGCGGGGCTGCCCGCGGAGGCGGCGGGCCCCGATCTGTTCAGCCGGAGCATCCAGGCCAACGTCGGTATCGGCGTCGGCATGATCTTCTTCGGCATGGCGATGGGCGCGCTCTTCGCCGTGGCGTACTGCGTGTGCCTGGGCCGTACCGGCGGGCTGCGGGCGCGTCCCCTGGCGCTGCTGGTCGCGGGCGGCGGGTTCCTCGGCATCTACCTGGTGCCGTTCCTGAAGTACCCGGCCAATCCGCCCGCCATCGGCCACGAGGACACCATCAAGGCCCGCAGCGGCCTGTATCTGCTGATGGTGCTGTTCTCGCTGCTGTTCCTGGTCGGGGCGGTGTGGCTCGGCCAGCGCCTCAAGGAGCGGTACGGCAACTGGAACGCCAGTCTGCTGGCCGCCGGGGCGTTCGTGGTGGCGATCGGCGTGGTGATGCTCGTCCTGCCGTCGCTCGGCCATCTCGCGTACAACAAGGAGCACTTCGGCAACCACGCGACCGAGACGCCGCTGCCGCTGACCGACGGGAAGGGCAGGATCGTCTATCCGGGGTTCCCGGCCGACGTGCTGTTCTCCTTCCGCTTCTACTCGGTGGCCGCGCAGCTCCTGCTGTGGACGGTGATCGGGCTGGCCTTCGGGCCGCTGGCCGAGCGGGTGCTGAGCCCGCGGGCGGCGACGGCCTCCGCCCGCGCCACCCGGGTGGACCCGGTCGGCGCGTGAGCGAACCGACTCAAGCGGGGCCGGCGGCCGCCCAGCCGCCGGCCCCTGCGTCGTTCACGGACCCGGCCTCCGCCTCCACCGCGGAGCCGCTGATCGCCGAACTGGCCGCGCTCGGGCCGTTCTTCGCCGCCCTGACACACCCCGACGACGCGCCGCCGCGCGAGCCGTGGCGCTCGATGGGCGAACTCGCCCACGATCCCGCCGTCCTGGGCGAGCGGATCGCGGCCGTCCGCGGCTTTCTCGCGGCGGGCGGCGGGCAGCGGCCGGACGCCGTCGAGGAGCGGGTCGCCGCGTCCGTGGCCCATCTCGGCCTGGTGGCACGGCTGGTCTCCCCCGCACTCGCCGTCGCCGTGCTGGGCGGCGCCGCCCCGACCGGGGTGAGCCTGGCGCGGCTGCGCTGGCAGCCCACCCTCGGCGGACCCTGGCCGCTGTCGCTCCCGCACTCCGCCGTCACCGTCGGCGCCGACGCCGACGCCGACGCCGATCCTGAACGGCTCGCCGACGCGCTCGCCCGGCACGTACTCGACGGCCCGGTACGCGAGTTGGCCGACGCCGTCGCGCCGTGGCGGGTGTCCCCGCACATCCTGTGGGGCAACACCGCCTCGGCCCTGAACGGCGCCGCCACCATGCTCGCCGCCGCCCGCCCGGCGTCCGCCGCCCGGGTACGCGCCGTGACCGCGCTGCTGCTCGACCGGCCGCCGCTGGCCGGTACGAGCACGACGGCGGCCCCGCCCGGCCGCGCCTTCCGCCGCCGCAGCTGCTGTCTCATCTACCGCGCGGCACCCGACCGGGCGGGCGCGCTGTGCGGGGACTGCGCGCTCGACCGGCCGGAGTAAGGCACTCGCCTGTCGGCGAGTCATGGGCGGTCCACGCGTGATCCGCGGAAACGCGGCCCAGGGCGTGTCCGCGACGTGGCGTCGCCCGCCGGGAGGGCGGGGCGGGTGCCGATCACTACGGTCGCGTAGAGCTCCTCCGAGGTCGCCACCCGGGTGGTCAGGCCGCCCGCGGTGAAGATCTCCACGGCGGGCGGCGCCTGGCGCTCGCTGGTCTCGACGAGCAGCGAGCCGCCCGGGGCCAGCCAGGACGGCGCCCCGGCCACCACCCGGCGCATCACGTCGAGGCCGTCGGGGCCGCCGTCGAGGGCGAGGAGCGCCTCGTGGTCGCGGGCCTCGGCCGGCAGGAAGCCGACCGATTCGCTGGGCACGTAGGGCACGTTGGCGGCCAGCACGCCGATCCGGCCGCGCAGTGCGGCGGGCAGCGCCGCGTAGAGGTCGCCCTCGTGGACCAGACCGCCCCCCGCGCCCAGATTGCGCCGGGCGCAGACCACCGCCGCCGGGTCGAGGTCGGCGGCGTGCAGGGTGATGTCGTCGTGGGCCGCGGCCAGCGCGGCGCCTATCGCGCCCGCGCCGCAGCACAGGTCGACCACGACGGCGCCGGGCGAGACGAGTGCGGCGGCCTGCCGGACCAGGAACTCGGTGCGGCGGCGGGGCACGAACACCCCGGGGTCGACGGCGATCCGCAGACCGCAGAACTCCGCCCAGCCGACGACGTGTTCGAGGGGCAGTCCGGCCACCCGCCGCTCCACCATGGCGGCGAGTTCTCCGGGAGTACGTGCGGAGGAGACGAGGATCCGCGCCTCGTCCTCGGCGAAGACGCAGCCCGCGGTTCTGAGGGTGGTGACGACGGTGGATTCGCGCAGGGGTGTGACGAAGTCCGACATGAAAGCCTTTCGGGAAGCCCATGGGGCGCTCCCCGGCCTCACCTACGTCGGAGAGACCGCACGGCCGTACGGCGGGAGCACCCGGCCTGTCGCAGCGGTGATGGTTCCCACCTCCCCGGCTTCTCGCGGTCGGTCACTGACGGCACCGACCCTACCGCACGCCGCGCCCGCGGTGTCCTGCGTTCGGGCTGTTCAGCGCGGTGGCCGGGGGCCTCGCAGGGCCAGGGCGACGCAGGCGGCGGTCGCGGCCAGGGCGAGGGCGGCCGGGAGCCGGGCCCAACTGGTGGCGGCCAGCGGGACGGTGGCGACCAGGAAGACGACCGCGGCGGCGCCCGCCGCCGTCAGCGCCGGGGTCCGGGTGACCGCGCCGGGAGGCGCGGTGGAGCCGCGGGTCCAGACGTCGGTGACCAGCAGGTAGGCGACGAACAGCCCGGTCACGCAGGCCGCGAGCCAGACCGGCGGGTCCGACACCGCCGCCAGCACCACCGAGCCCGCGGCGAGCAGGGTCGTCCGCCGTCGCTCCGCCACATGGAACCAGCGCAGCGAATTCTGCACCGGCCGCGCGTCCACGATCGGCGCCGCCCACCACGCGGCCGCCGCGACGAGGGCGATCCCCAGCAGCGCGGCCGGGGTGACCCGTACGGCCGCCGGCGGGTTACAGGCAGCCACGGCGAGGGCGGTGCCCAGGCAGCGGGCGGCGAGCCGGTCGCCTGAGAGCGGCGCGCGGCCGGCGCCGGTGGTGCCCGCGGTCGGGGCGGTCGGCGAGGCGGTCGGCGAGGTCATCGGCGGGCTCCCTGGATACGGGTGCGCAGGAGGGGCGCCAGCGCCAGGTCGAGGGTGCGGCCCGGCTCGTGGGTGACGACGGCGATGCCGCTGCGGGTGAGGGCGAACCGCATCGCGTCGCGGTCGGCGCGCCACAGCCGCAGGGCGAGTTCCGCGGCGCTGTCGCCGCGTTCGGTCTCCGGGTCGCCGGACGGGATCTCCACGACCACCATCGGGTTGGCCCGGGCGCGTACCTGGTGCAGGACGTCGAGGATGCGCTGGTCGGTCAGCGGGGTGAAGACATAGACCAGGGCGCCCTCCGGCAGGGCGGGCGGCGGCAGGCTTCTGACGCCGTCGGCGCGGTGGGCCAGGTCCTTGCGGACCTCCAGCACGCTCTCGATGATCCGGTAGAAGTACCCGCCGCCGCTGCCCGGTTGCAGCCAGCGGGTCACGCCGCCGACCGAGACCACGCCGACCCGGTCGTGGGTGCGCAGATACGCCCGCACCAGTCCGGCGGCGGCGCGGAAGGTCTCGTCCAGCGACGACGTCGCGGTGGCCGGGTCGCGGACGTCGGTGAGCACGTCCAGCAGCACGACGGTGTCGGCGGCGCGCTCGGCGGCGAACTGGTGCAGTTGCAGGGAGCCGCGGCGGGTGGTCGCCGGCCAGTGGATGCGCCGCTGCCGTTCGCCGATGACGTACGGGTGGACGCCGGTGACCTCGACGCCCTCGCCGCGCTGCACCGAGGTGTGCTCGCCGAGGCGCTGCGGCAGCCGGACGGGGATCGGGGTGATGCCGGTACGGGTCGGCAGCGGGAAGACCGCGATCTCGCCGAGGTCGGCGCGCACCGTGCGGCGGGCGACGCCGCCGCTGTCGTAGAGGTCGACGTCGACGGTGCCGAGCGACCAGCGGCCCCAGCGGGTCGCGGTCAGCCGCAGCTCGATCAGCGACCGCCCCACGGTGAGATGGTCCAGGCGTACGCCGGGCCCCAGGGTGACGCCCGGGTCGAGCCGTCCGGCGCCGCCGTCGTGGGTGACAGTGATCCGCGCGGTCACCTGCTCGTTCTCGAACAGCCGCCGCGCCGGTACGTCCACGGTCACGGCCATGTGCGTGGCGCGTGGCTCGCGGGGCAGCGCGAGGGCGAGCAGGGCCAGCGGTGCGGCGGCCAGCGCCAGCAGCCAGGGACGGCCGGTGACCAGCGCGGCGGCCACGGCCACCGCGGCGACGGTGGCGAGACCGAGGGCGCGCTCACCCGCCCGCCAGCCGGTCGGCGGGGGCGGCGGCGGTTCCGCGGGGCGGCCGGTCTCGGGCTGGGCTCCGCCGAGCGCCCGGTCCACGGCGGCCGCGGCGCGGTCGGTCATGAGGCGACCGGGGCCCGCTGCGCCAGCGGCACCGTCTTCGGCGCGGCGACGGACCTGACGATCTCGCGGATCACCTCGTCGGAGTCGATCTGCCGTACCCACAGCTCCGGTTTGAGCGTGACCCGGTGTGCCAGCGCGGGCACCGCGACCGCCTTGACGTCCTCCGGGGTCACGTAGTCGCGCAAGGAGAGCAGCGCGCGGGCGCGGGCGAGCTGGACCAGTGCCAGGCCGCCGCGGGGCGAGGCGCCGACCTGGATGTGCGGGTGCGCACGGGTCGCGCCGACCAGTGCCACCACGTACGCCAGCAGGTCGTCCTCGACCTCGACGCGCTCCACCGCCGCCCGCATCGCCAGCACCTCGCCGGGCCCGCTGAGGGTGCGCAGCACCGCCTCGGGCGCGGCACGGTCGAGGCGCGCCCGCAGCATCCCGGTCTCCTGCGGCGCCGACAGATAGCCCATCCGTACCCGCAGCAGGAACCGGTCGAGCTGCGCCTCGGGGAGGGTGTACGTGCCCTCGTACTCGATCGGGTTGGCCGTCGCGATCACCACGAAGGGGTCGGGCAGCGGGCGGGTGCTGCCGTCGACCGACACCTGCGACTCGGCCATCGCCTCCAGCAGCGCGGCCTGGGTCTTGGGCGGGGTGCGGTTGATCTCGTCGGCCAGCAGCAGATGGGTGAAGACCGGCCCGGGGCGGAACACCATCTCGGTGCTGCGCTGGTCGTAGAAGGGCGCGCCGGTCACGTCGGACGGGAGCAGGTCGGGGGTGAACTGGATGCGGCGGAAGTCGAGTCCGAGCGTGGTGGCGAACGACCGGGCGAGCAGCGTCTTGCCCAGGCCCGGCAGATCCTCGATGAGGACGTGCCCTCCGGCCAGGACGCCGAGCATCACCAGTTCCAGGGGTTCCGGCTTGCCGACCACGGCGCCGCGGATCTCCTCCAGCACCCGCGCCGCCCGCTCACCCGCCTGCCGTGGCGTCAGGGCGTCATGGGCGGTCGACTCCTGCGAGCTGGTCACGTCGGTTCCTCACTGGTGGATGCGGTGGCGGGCGGGGTGACGGCGACGGTCCGGGACGGGCCGTCCAGCGCTTCGAGCCGGTCGAGCAGCGCCCGCAGCACCGGTTCCGGCGCCGTGGGCCCCGGCGGCGGGGCGGCCGGGTCGAGCCACGGCCACAGGTCGACGCCGACCAGCAGCCGGGCGCGTTCCGGGGCGCGGTAGAGGTCGGTGCCGTGCCGCTCGGCCAGCCGGGCGGCGAACAGCCGTTGCAGCTGCGGCCGTACGGTGGTGGCGAAGTGGACCGGGTCGCGTTCCTGGAGCGTCTTGCGGACGATGCGGTGCCATTCGCCGAGCGCCGGGGCGCGGCTGCCGAGCAGCCGCACCTGCTTGCGGAAGCCGCTGTCCTGGGCGCCCGCGCCGCCGGCGTAGCGGACGATCGCCAGGCCCACGACGGTGATCAGCGCCAGTCCGGTGGCCGCTCCCACGAGGCCGTCGACGGCGGCGAGCAGCACCTCGGCGGTCGCGGCGATCGCGCACAGCAGGGTGAGCGAGTGGCGGACGGAGCCCGGGGCGCCGAGGCTCCGGGTGAGGCGGTCCTTCATCGCGCGGCTCCGATCGGGCCCGCGGCGGGATCCTGCCCGGCGGCCCCGGACTCCTGTGCGTGCCGGGCGAGTTGGGCGGCGATGTCGGTGAGCGCGTCGGCCGCGCGCTGCCGGTGGCCGTCGTCCATGGGGTGGGTGGAGTAGCGCGCCTCGCGGAACAGGGCGGTCAGCGTGCCCGCCCCCTGCCCGGTCAGCAGCCCGCTGCCCGCGGCCCGTTCCAGCAGGTCCTGCGGGCTGTCCGAGGCACGCCGCGCCACACCCGAGTCGGCGAGCGACTCCTCCATCGCGGCGTAGCAGGCGATGACGGCGGCGCGGGCGTCGGCGCCGTCGAGCAGGGCGCGCCGCCCGGAGTCGACGGCGTCGGCCAGCACCTCCTGCTCGCTGTCGAAGGTGCTGAACGCGCCGGTACGCGGCGGCCGTTGGGCCTGCCGCAGCCGCCGCCACAGCACCGCTCCGGCGAGGACCGCGGCCAGCACGAGCAGGCTCAGGCTCACGATCAGCAGGAACCGTACGCTCAAGGGGAAGTGGTGGTGCGAGTCCTTGTAGTGCTGGGTGTGATCGTAGGACGGCGGCAGCCGCTGAAGGTCCTTGCCCGACCGCTTCTTGGCCGGGCCGAGGGAGTCGTCCGGGGTGCCCGCGCGCGCGGAGAAGCGGTGCAGGCCCAGAAGGATCAGCGGGAACACCAGCGGCGCCAGCAGCAGGACGTAGCGGACGCTCTCGGCCAACCTCTGCGCCAGGGGCGGCAGTTCGAGGTCGTAGCCGACCTCGGCGCGGTAGCGGCCGGCCAGCGCGAGGCCCGCGGCGAGCCAGCCCAGGGCGAGCAGGAAGACCAGTGGGGTGCTGCCGCCGAGCGGTCCCGACCCCTTGCCGAACACGGTGCCGGACGGCCGCAGCGTCAGGGCGGCGACCACGGTGCCGGTCACCACCAGGACGGCCAGCGCCGCCCCGGCCGACCGCGCCCCTCCCCCGGCGCGTTCGTCGTCCAACGCCGCCTCCCCTCGTCGCCGTGGCAGCTTCGCACACGGATGGGGGGATGTCAGCAGCGGCCCCTGGGAAACGGGCAGTTGGGAGGCGGTGCTCCGGATACGGCCCGCCCGAGGGCGGCGGTGGCGGTCAGTAGCGCACGGCCCGGGCGACGCGCGGGAAGAGCGTCGTGTCGGTGCCCTTGGTGGTGAAGGCGACCGGCTGGGCCTTCTTGCCCGCGCCCACGTCCTTGGCGCCGACGATCGTGGTGTCGACGACCTTGCCGGAGGAGTCGGCGAATTCGACCTGGACCGCGTACGAAGCCTGCTTGCCGCTGCTGTTGGTGATGTTCACCACCACCGCGGTGAGCCCGCCGGTCTGCGCCTTGGGGATGCCGGTGAGGTGGACGTCGGAGACGGCGTTGCCCTTGCCGCTCACCGCGTCGAGTTCCGACTTGAAGGACGCCGCCGCGCTGCTGGCGCCCGCCTCCACCGAGGCTTCGAAGCTGGACGCGGCCGCCAGCGCGGAGGACGCGGCGGCGGACGCCGATCCCTGCACCGCGGAGGCGAGCGAGTTCAGCTGCGACGGGAGCGAGCCGCTGAAGCTCGCGCTGGCGGCCGGTCCGCTGGACGTGGGGCCGCTGGTGTTGCTCGTGGAGCTGTCGCAGGCGGTGAGCAGGGCCAGGCCGCTCGCCGCGGTGGTGACCAGCAGCGCCGCCGTCAGGGAGCGCATCCGGCCGGTGGCGGGGACACGTATGCGGGTTCGTCTCAAGGGAGCTGCCCTCCGTGCTCGGCCGGGTCCGGCCGTGCGGTGCGCACCTGCCGTCACCCCCACGCTGCGCGCCGCCCCCGCCGCGCGCAGCCCGCGGCCAGCCGTCCGGGTGACGCGGCGGCGCTGCGTTGCGGGGGCGGTGAGCTGCGTCAAGCATGGGAGCCATGACCGAAGCGGTGGCGTTCGACGTGGTCAGCGAGGGGCTCGCGGAGGTGCACCGGCTGCTGCTGCCGGTACGGGAGGGCGAGGTGGCCTCGTACATCCCGCCGCTGGCGCTGGCCGATCCCGATGACTTCGGGGTGGCGCTGGTGAGCATGGACGGCCACCGCTACCAGGCGGGCAGCTCCGGCACCCTGTTCACGATCCAGTCGGTGTCGAAGCCGTTCGTGCACGCGCTGGCGCTGGCCGAGCTGGGCATGGACGAGCTGAGCCGGTGGGTGGGCAACGAGCCCAGCGGTGACGCCTTCAACGCCATCAGCCTGGAGGACGGCACCGGGCGGCCCGCCAACGCGATGATCAACGCGGGTGCCATCGCCACCACCAACCTGGTGCCCGCGGCCTCCTCCGCCGAGCGGTTCGACCGGGTCCTCGACGCGCTCAGCGCCTTCGCGGGGCGGCAGCTCGATGTGGACGAGGAGGTCTACCGCGCGGAGTCCGCCACCGGTGACCGCAACCGGGCGCTGGCCTATCTGATGCACGCGGCGGGTTCGCTGCGCACCGATCCGGTGGAGGCCGCCGAGGTGTACTTCCGGCAGTGCGCGGTCCGCGTGGACACCGTCGACCTGGCGGTGATGGCGGCGACCCTCGCCAACGCCGGGGTGAACCCGGTGACCGGCGAGGCGGTGGTCCCCGAGGCGGTCGCCGTCGAGGTGCTGTCGGTGATGGCGACCTGCGGGATGTACGACGCGGCGGGCGACTGGCTGGTGCGGGTGGGGCTGCCCGCCAAGAGCGGTGTCTCGGGCGGGCTGGCCGCCGCGAGCCCGGCCCGCTTCGGCATCGCCTGCTGGAGCCCGCCGCTGGACCGCACCGGCAGTACGGTCCGCGGGGTGGTCGCGCTCCGCGAGCTGTCGAAGCGGTTCGGTCTGCACCTGCTGCACCGCCCGGCGCGGACGGCGGACACGGTGACCGAGCACGGTACGGCGGCCCGCGCGGCCTCGGGGCGTGAGCGGACGGCGGAGGAGCGGGCGCTGCTGAGCCGGGGCGGCGACCGGATCGCCCTGGTCGCCGCGCAGGGCGAGCTGGACTTCACCGCCACCGAGCGGGTGCTGCGCGCGCTCGCCGAGACGGTGCCGGACGAGCCGGGCTGGGTGGTGGTCGACCTGCACCGGGCGATCGCCTACCCCACCCCGGCCACGATGCTCGGTGTGGTGATGCGCAGGGTCGCGGCGGCCGGTCACCGGATCGCCCTGGTCGGCGACGTGGGCGAGGACTGGGACTGCGGCGCCACCCGGCACACGGACCGCGAGGAGGCCCTGGCGTGGGCCGAGGACGCCCTGCTGCGCGAGCTGGCGCGGGCACGGTAGCCGTCGCCGCCGGGCCGGGAGGCGGGCGACGGCTACTGGACCGCGGGCGGTGCCGGGTCGCAGGACCCGGCCGGACGTGGTAGCGGGACGGGGCGCGGGCGCGGCGGTGTTCCGAGCTGCGGGTGGGCGCTCGGTGAGCTATCCATGAAGGAGACACACGGATCCGCCCGGGGGGTCGCCGTCACCGGAAAGGGCCTCCCATGCACGCGCCTTTGAGCCCCGCCACCCTCACCGACCTGCGGCGTCCGCGCCACTACCCCGCGGTGTCGGTGCTGATGCCCACCCACCGGCGCGAGCCGGACAACGCGCAGGACGCCGTACGGCTGCGCAATCTGCTGGCGGAGGCCAAGGACGCCGTGCAGGCCGATCCCGAGGTGTCCAGGGCGGACCGGATCGACGTCGTCGGGCAGCTCGACCAGGCGATGACCGAGGTCGACCTGGTGCACGCCGAGGACGGGCTGGCGATCTTCGCCGCCCCGGGCGAGCACCAGGTGTGGACCGTGGACCGCGAGGTCGCGCCCCGGGTGGTGCTGGCGCAGACCTTCCTGACCCGTAACCTCATCGCGGCGCAGGCCGCCGACCAGCCGTTCTGGGTGCTGGCGGTCGCCGCCGACCGCGGCACCCTGTGGAGCGGCGGCCGGGAGCGCGTCACCGAGCACAGCTCGGGCGGCTTCCCGATGACCCGCTCGCTGACGCTCCCCGACGTGGAGCGCGAGGAGCGCGTCGGCGACGTGCCGAGCACCTTCAACGACGAGGACACCCGCCGCTTCCTGCGTGAGGTGGGCGAGGCGGCCGGCGCGGTGCTCGCCGCGCAGCCGCGGCCGCTGTACGTGGTCGCCGAGGCCGAGGCGCTCGCCGCGCTGGACGACGTCTCCCCCGTCACCAGGGACGCCGCCCGGGTGGTGCAGGGCGGGCTGGCCCAGGGCCCGGCCGAGGCGCTGTGGCAGGCGGTGCTGCCCGCCGCTCGGGCCCGGGCCGAGGAGGAGGTGACGGGCGTGCTGTCGGAGCTGGATCTCGCGCGCGGGCGGCGGCAGTTCGCCGCCGGGGTCGACGAGGTGTGGCAGTCGGTGACCGCGGGCCGGGCCGGTGTGGTGGCCATCGAGGACGGCTACCGTACGACGGTCCGCGACGACGCCGACCATCTGGTCCCGGCCGCGCCGGGCGAGCGAGGATCGCGCGACGACATCGTCGACGAGATCGCCGAGCAGGCCCTGG
This sequence comes from Streptomyces sp. NPDC051976, assembly GCF_040680795.1. Taxonomy (NCBI): domain Bacteria; kingdom Bacillati; phylum Actinomycetota; class Actinomycetes; order Kitasatosporales; family Streptomycetaceae; genus Streptomyces; species Streptomyces sp. NPDC051976. The sequence continues at coordinate 5,707 of NZ_JBFAXL010000036.1, read as the reverse complement.
AGACCGGCGCCCGTGTGCTGTTCGTCCCGGACGGCAGGCTGGCCGAGATGGGCCGGATCGCGGCGGTGCTCCGCTACTGACCAGCCGTCATATCGGTGTCGCGGCCCGCGGGTTGATGGGCCGTGACACCGTCGTGTGCACCGGACAGGCCCTAATTCCCCGCGCCGGAGCGCCCGGCGGCCGTCAGCGCGTCGAACTCGTCGTCGGACAGCGTCAGTCGGGCGGCCGCGGTGTTGTCCTCCAGGTGCGCCACGCTGGAGGTGCCGGGGATCGGCAGCATCACCGGCGAGCGGCGCAGCAGCCACGCCAGCGCGAGCTGCGAGGGCGAGGCGCCGGTGCGCTCGGCGAGCGCGGCCAGCGGACCGCCGGGCTCGGCCAGCGCGCCGGTGGCCAGCGGGAACCACGGGATGAAGGCGATGCCGTGCGTCTCGGCGTGGTCGAGGAGGTCCTCGGCGCGGCGGTCGGCCAGGTTGTAGAGGTTCTGCACGGACGCGATGTCCGCGATCGCCCGCGCCGCTTCGAGCTGGTCGACGTCGACCTCCGACAGCCCGATGTGGCGGATCTTCCCCTCTTCCTGGAGCCGCTTCAGCTCCCCGACCTGGTCGGCCAGCGGCACCTTGGGGTCGATGCGGTGCAGCTGGAAGAGGTCGATCCGGTCGACGCCCAGGTGCCGCAGGCTCATCTCGGCCTGCTGGCGCAGGTATTCGGGCCGCCCGACGGCGCTCCACTGGCCGGGGCCCGAGCGGGTGAAGCCGGCCTTGGTGGCGATCACCACGTCGTCAGCGTAGGGGTGCAGCGCCTTCTTGAGCAGCGGCTCGGCGACGACGGGGCCGTAGGAGTCCGCGGTGTCGAAGAAGGTCACGCCGAGTTCGACCGCCCGGCGCAGCACCCGCACGGCCTCGTCGGGGTCCTTGGGGTCTCCCCAGACGCCCGGCCCGGTGAGCTGCATCGTGCCGAACCCCAGCCGGTCGACCGGCAGCGTGCCGCCGAGCGCGTACTGGCCCGCGGCCTTGGCGGGCTGGTCCTTGGTGGTGGTCATGAACGCTGTTCCTTGCCTGTGAGCGTAACGACGCGGGCGGCGGCCGCCCGAGCGGGCCCGGGGCGCGCCTACCCAGGGTCAGCCACCGGAAACCGATCGGTATTCCCCGGGCGGACGACCGCCGGGGGGCAGCCGGGGTCAGCGCTGTACGGTCACGCTGCCCACGGTCAGCCGCACAGGCAGCGCGCCACTGCTGATCAGGGCGGCGAGGTCCACCGCGCGCTGCCGGGTGAAGGTGCCGGTGATCTGGGCCTGGCCGCCGGTGATGGCCTGCTGGACCATGGGCGCGGAGAGCACGTCCCCGTCGAGGACGATCGCGAACTGGTTGGCGGGCGAGGTCTGCTGGGAGAGGGTCGCGGTGATCGCGGCGAACTTCGCGCTGCCGGCGGCGGTGAAGTCCAGGTCCACCGCCCACTGCCCGCCCGTGGCCAGCTGCGACTTGGCGCTCTTCACATCCGTGCCCACGATCGCCGCGGGGCCCAGCAGGTACTTCTGGCCCAAGTCGCGGTCGCACCCCGCGGTCGGCTGGCTGGAAATCGACGGCAGCGCAGTGCCGTGGGACTTCGGCGAGCAGTCGAGGGTGGCGTACGCCTTCCTGACCTCGGGGGTGGCGGCGCCGTCGGTGAGCACCGGCCGGAAGAGGAGGTTGGCCGTGGCGGCGATCTGCCGCAGCTTGTCGGTGGCGTCGCCCGGCGCCTGCGCGGTGATCGTCGACCCGTGCGCCTCGATCACCGCCCCGTCGAGGCCGAAGGCCGCCGCGCGCGCCTTGAGCCGCCGCACGGTCTCGTCCAGCGCCACTGCCCCGGTGCCGGTGTCCAGGGTGTACGTGGCGGTCGTCCGCGCGGAGGCGGGGGTGCCGCTGCCCTGGCCGGTGGGCGGCGTGTGGGCGCCCGGCCCCTTCAGCGCCACCGGGTCGTCCCCGGAGGAGTCCGAGGAACACGCGGTCAGCAGCGAGCCGACCGCCATGACGGCGACGGCGAGCGAGGTGGCGGAGACCCTGCGGTAGGAGCGCATCCACCCAGTGTGACGGCCCCGCCCGGGTCCTGACGCCGTTTCACCGGACGCGGCGAGGACGGACCGGACCGGCCGCGACGGGCGGCGCCGGCCGCGGACACACGAAAACACGGCCCCACGCGCCGGAGCGCGTGGGGCCGTGAGGTGGTGCGGGTGGCGCCGGGCCGGAGATCCGGGAGCCGCGCCGGAGCCGGGTCAGCCGGCCAGCAGGCCCGGGGTGGGCGTGGTCCAGGCGCGGGGGCCCGCGAAGGCGTGGGCGCGCCAGCGGGCGGCCGCACGGTGCCGGGAGGCGGCGGCGCGGGCCGCGTCGGCGGCGGCGTCGACCGCGGCGGCACGGGCCAGCAGGACCGCGGTGACGGCGGCGATCTCCTCGGGCGTCGCCGCGCCCCGCTCGACGCGGATCACTGTGACGGGCGCGGTGTCCGGGGCCGCCTCAGGGGCGGTGAGCGGGATGACGGCCGCCGGGGGGCGGACCGCCTCACGCGCGGGCGACGGGGCCTGCGCCGGGATCGCCGGTCCGACCCGTACCAGGTGCGGCGGGGCGGCGGGAGCGGGAGCCGGGGCGGTGGTGGTTGCGGCGGGCATGGGTGAGGTCCTCCTCATCGGGCGGTGCGGGCGATGCGGAACGTGCGGGCGGGCGCCGGACGGCGGCGTCACTGCGGCGGGTTGCCGTGCTTGCGGCGGGACAGCTCCGCGTCCTTGCCGCGGAGCATGGCGAGCGACCGGATCAGCACCGTCCGGGTCTCACGCGGGTCGATGACGTCGTCGACCAGGCCGCGCTCGGCGGCGTAGTACGGGTGCACGAGCTGCTCCCGGTACTCCTCGATCTTCCGCAGCCGCATCGCCTCCGGGTCGTCGGCCTCGGCGATCTCGCGGCGGAAGACGACGTTGGCCGCGCCCTCCGCGCCCATCACCGCGATCTCGTTGCTGGGCCACGCCAGCGCGATGTCGGCGCCGATCGACTGCGAGTCCATGACGATGTACGCGCCGCCGTACGCCTTGCGCAGCACCACCGAGATCCGCGGCACCGTGGCGTTGCAGTACGCGTAGAGCAGCTTGGCGCCGCGGCGGATGATGCCCTCGTGCTCCTGGTCGACGCCGGGCAGGAAGCCGGGGACGTCGACGAGGGTGATCAGCGGGATGTTGAAGGCGTCGCAGAACTGCACGAAGCGCGCGCCCTTCTCGGACGCCTTGATGTCCAGCACACCGGCCATCGACGACGGCTGGTTGGCGATGATGCCGACCGTCTGGCCGTCGAGCCGGGCCAGGGAGCACACGATGTTGGGCGCCCAGGCCGCGTGCACCTCCATGTAGTCGCCGTCGTCGACCAGTTCCTCGATGACGTCCCGGATGTCGTAGGACCGGTTGCCGTCGGTGGGGACGATCTGCAGCAGTGCGTCGCCGGGGCGGTCCACCGGGTCCTGGCTGCCCACGGAGGGCGGCAGTTCGCGGTTGTTGGACGGCAGCAGCGACAGCAGGTAGCGGACCTCGGCGAGGCAGGTGCGGACGTCGTCGTAGGCGAAGTGCGCGACACCCGAGACACTGGCGTGCACGTCGGCGCCGCCGAGCGCGTCCTGGGTGACCTCCTCGCCGGTGACGGCCTGGACCACGTCGGGACCGGTGATGAACATCTGCGAGATGCCGCGGACGGCGAAGATGAAGTCGGTGAGCGCCGGGCTGTACGCGGCGCCGCCCGCGCACGGGCCGAGCATCACCGAGATCTGCGGGATCACCCCGGACGCCTTGGTGTTGCGCTGGAAGATGCCGCCGTACCCGGCGAGCGCCGAGACGCCCTCCTGGATACGGGCCCCGGCGCCGTCGTTGAGCGACACCAGCGGTGCGCCGGCCGAGATGGCCATGTCCATGATCTTGTGGATCTTCTGCGCGTGGGCCTCGCCCAGCGCGCCGCCGAACATCCGGAAGTCATGGGCGTAGACGAAGACGGTACGGCCCTCGACGGTGCCCCAGCCGGTGACCACACCGTCGGTGTGCGGCCGCTTGCCCTCCAGCCCGAAGCCGACCGCACGGTGCCGCCGCAGCGCCTCGACCTCGGTGAAGCTGCCCTTGTCGAGCAGCAGGTCGATGCGTTCGCGCGCGGTGAGCTTGCCCTTGGCGTGCTGCCGCTCGGTGGCCTTGGGGTCCGGCCCCTGACGGGCCAGTTCCTTGAGGTCGCTGAGTTCCTGCAGCCGGTCCGGGACCTCCGCGGGAGACTGTGCGTTCGGCATGTCGCTTGACCCTCCCTTGCTGGGGTTCATCTCCATCACTCCTCTGGCCGGCGGGTGGCGGCCTGCGGCACGCGGTGCACCCGCGCGCGTGAGTCGGCGATCAGCTCCGTGGCGTCCTCGGCGTGGAGGCAGTCGGCTGACAGTGTGCGGACGACGGTGCGGTGGTGCTGGGCGGTGCGGACGGCCGCGGCGGCGGCGTGGCCCGGCGGTCCCGGCACGTCGGTGACGGACCAGCCGGGCGGCCTGGCCGGGGAGTCCGGCCGGCCGCCGAGGTAGTCGGCGGCCAGATCGCGGCGCAGTCCGGTGCCCAGGCCCTTGAGATAGGCCTCCTTGCGGGTCCACAGCCGGGCGAAGGCCACCGGCCGCCGGCCGCCGGGCACCGCGGCGAGTTCGGCCTGTTCCGCGGGGTGAAGGTCGGGCAGGCAGAGCCGTACCGCGTGGGCGGGCGGCACGCGCTGCACATCGACGCCGACGGTGGTGTCCGCGACGGCGACGACCGCGACCTGGTGGCTGTGGGAGAGCGAGAAGTGCGGCCAGCCGGGCGACCGGCCCGGGTTCCGGTTCAGCAGCACCGGGCGGCCGTGCGGGCCGCCGCAGCAGGGGCAGCGGTCCCGGCCGAGCCGCAGGGCGCGCGGCCGCACTCCGGTGTACGCCGACAGCAGCCGGCGCAGCGCTACGTGGGCCGAGAGGTAGCGCACGCGGTCGCCGGTCCGCTGCAGGCCCGCGGCGCGCTCGTGTTCGCTCTCGTCCAGCTCATCGACCGGCAGCGGGGCCGGGTCGGTGTGCGTCCATGGCCGGGGCAGCACCCAGATGTGCAGTTCCCCCGGCGCGACGGTCAGAGCCGGTGCGGTGGCGACCCCCGTGCTCTCCACCGCGCCGCTCACCGGGCCGTGTGCCCCGCCGCGGTGAACCGCGGCTCCTCGTCGGGGACGTCGGCGACCGTGTCCGGCACGTCCTCGTCCGGGGCGGCCACCAGCACCGCCAGCAGGGCCGCGACCTCGGTGACCGAGTCGTCCCGCAGCAGGTCGCCCGCGGGCACGTCCACACCGAGCGCGGTCACCAGCCTGCGGCGCAGCGCCAGCGCGGTGATCGAGTCCACGCCCTGGCTGCGCAGCGACTTGTCGGTGCTGATCCGGTGGGCCGGGGGCACATGCAGATACGGTTCGAGCTGGCGGCAGATGTACCGCTCGATGATCCTGGTCCGCACGTCGATACCCGCGGCGCGCAGAACGTGCGGGTCGGGTAATCCCCTCAGGTGCAGGGGAACCGTCTGTTCCATCACGGCTTACCGCCTTCCGTCGGTAGTGCGTGAACCGGCGTCGCCCCGCGCCCCCGGGTGGGGCACCCGGGGGCGGCCCGCCGCCGGCGGGGGTGGGGGACCGCCGCGGCCGCCGCGGGGGGGGACGGCCCGGCGGCCCCCGGCGTGAGG
>NZ_JBFAXL010000035.1:0-97760 GCF_040680795.1 Streptomyces sp. NPDC051976 | reverse complement strand
AGCGTTAGGGAAACGCCCGGTTACATTCCGAACCCGGAAGCTAAGCCTTTCAGCGCCGATGGTACTGCAGGGGGGACCCTGTGGGAGAGTAGGACACCGCCGAACAATCTTTCAGGACCCTTGGTCCCGGCCTAAGCGCTGGGATCAAGGGTCCTTTTTTCGTTGTTCCCCCGGTGCGCGTCCAGCCCAGCTCTTTGGGAGACTTGCACTACAGCAGTACGATCCGACAGGAGTCACGTCGAATGTCCAACTCGCCAGAAGACAGGCCCGAGCGCCCCGAGCGCCGGGACTCGCGCCCGAACGGCGGCGGCGACCGCGGCGGCTACCGCAGCGGCGGACCGCGGAGGGACGGTGACCGTCCCAGTGGCGGCTTCCGTCGCGACGATCGACGTGACGACCGTCCCCGCGGCCCGCGCCGCGAGGACGACCGCGGCGGCCCCCGTCGCGACGACCGTCCCGGTGGCGCCGGCGGCGGCTTCCGTCCGCGCGATGACCGTCCGCGTCAGGACCGTCCCCGTGACGACCGCGCCGGTGGTGGCGGTGGCTTCCGCCCCCGTGACGACCGTCGCGATGACCGCCCGCGCTACGACCGTCCCCGTGACGACCGTCCCGGTGGCGCCGGCGGTGGCTTCCGCCGTGACGACCGCCCTCGTCAGGACCGTCCCCGTTTCGACGGCCCGCGTGACGACCGTCCCCGTGGCCCGCGCCGTGACGACGACCGTGGCGGCCCCCGCCGTGACGACCGTCCCGGTGGCACCGGAGGCGGTTTCCGCCGCGACGACCGCCCCCGTCAGGACCGCCCCCGCGACGACCGCTCCGGTGGTGGCGGCGGCTTCCGTCCCCGTGACGACAGGCCCCGTTACGACCGTCCGCGCGATGACCGCCGTGACGACCGCCCCCGTGGCCCGCGCCGTGAGGACGACCGTGGCGGCCCCCGTCGTGACGACCGTCCCGGTGGCGCCGGCGGCGGTGGTGGCTTCCGTCCCCGTGACGACAGGCCCCGTTACGACCGTCCCCGCGATGACCGTCCCCGCGATGACCGTCCGCGCTACGACCGTCCGCGCGATGACCGTCCCCGTGACGACCGGCGCGATGACCGTCCGCGTTACGACCGCCCCCGTGATGACCGTCCCGGTGGTGGTGGCGGCGGTGGCTTCCGTCCGCGCGATGACCGTCCGCGTCAGGACCGTCCCCGTTTCGACGGCCCGCGTGACGACCGTCCCCGCGGCCCGCGCCGCGAGGACGACCGTGGCGGCTTCCGCCGCGACGACCGCCGTGACGACCGGCCCCGCTACGACCGTCCCCGTGACGACCGGCGCGACGACCGCCGTGACGACCGGCCGCGTTTCGACGGGCCGCGTGACGACCGTCCCCGTGGCCCGCGCCGCGACGGCGACCAGGACCGCGGCTACGGGCGGCGCCCGGTGGTCGAGGGCCGCGGGCGGTTCGAGAACCGCGGCCGTGACGACCGGCGCGAGGAGCGGGAGCCCGTCAAGCGGCTGCCGATCCCGGACGAGGTCACCGGCCAGGAGATCGACCCCAGCGTGCGCCAGGAGCTGATGAGCCTGCCGAAGACGCTCGCCGAGGACGTGGCTCGCAACCTCGTCATGGTGGCGCGGCTGCTGGACGAGGACCCCGAGCGGGCCTACGCGTACTCGCGCGTCGCGCTGCGGCTGGCGTCGCGTGTCGCGGCCGTACGGGAAGCCGCGGGCTTCGCGTCGTACGCCAGCGAGCGGTACGCGGAGGCGCTGGCGGAGTTCCGTGCCACCCGGCGGATGACCGGGACCGTGGACCTGTGGCCGGTGATGGCCGACTGCGAGCGCGGTCTCGGCCGTCCGGAGCGCGCGCTGGAGATGGCGGGCGCCCCCGAGGTGCACAAGCTCGACAAGGCCGGCCAGGTGGAGATGCGCCTGGTGGCCGCCGGTGCCCGGCAGGACATGGGCCAGACCGAGGCCGCGGTCGTCACGCTGCAGAGCTCCGAACTGGCCTCCCACGCGGTGCACCCGTGGACCGCGCGACTGCGGTACGCCTACGCGGACGCGCTGCTGCTGGTCGGCCGCGAGCGTGAGGCCCGCGACTGGTTCGCCAAGGCGCTGGAGGCGGACCAGAACGGCACCACCGACGCCTCCGACCGGCTCGCCCAGCTCGACGGTGTCGAATTCGTGGACGCCTTCGACGACGAGTCCGACGACACCGACGCCGACACCGGCACCGGGTCCGACGACTCCGAGGGCGCTGCCTCCGCCCAGGACGACGCTGACGACGACTTCGACGACGAGGACGACGACGCCCGCGACGAAGACGACAACGAGGACGAGGACGACGAGGAGGACGACGTCGCGCACGAGAAGGCCGAGTCCCCCGCCGAGGAGCTGGTCGACGTGGCCGACGACGACCTTCCGCCGTCGTTCCTCGACTCGCCGTTCCGTGAGCCCGACCGCGACGACCGCGACGACGACCGGGGCGGCCGCACCGAGCGCGAAGAGGACTGACCGCGCGACGGGACTCCGTCAGTGACCGCCGAGGGCGGCACCCGCACACCGCGGGTGCCGCCCTCGGCGCGTCTAGGCGCGTAGAGGACGGGTCAGTCGAGTTGGAGGCTGCGCATCACGAGCCCGCTCGCCGGCTTGGGGCCGAAGGACGTGGACTTGCGGGGCATGGTGATGCCCTGGCGGGCGAGTTGGAGCACGACCTGCTCGTCGACCGGGTGCATGAGCACCGCGGTGCCGTGCAGATGTTCGGCCAGGCCCACGGCGGCCGCGGTGTCGTGGATGTAGCGGATGTGCTCGGGGTCGTCCGGCACCTGCCAGACGTCGTCGAGCAGCAGGCCGTGCAGGACGGCGGCGTCCAGGCGGCGCCACGCGTCGGGCCGGTCGGCGGCGACGGTGGCCAGCCGCGCGGGATCGGGCCGGTCGAGCAGGTGGAAACCGCCGTCCCCGGCGAGCAGGAACGCGTTGCCGTCCACGGAGGCGGTCGCGAGGGCATCGAGCGCCTCCTCCAGGGACCCGGGCGGCAACTGCCGTACGCGGAAGGCGTCCCGTACGGCGTCGAGCGCCGTGGCAGGCGACAGCAGCGGCAGTACGCGGTGGATGGCCCGTACCCGCAGCGGGTAGCGGGCGGTGTCCACCAGCAGGACCAGGCCGTAGTCCCAGGCGGTGCCGGGTTCGTGGGCGGCCTGCAGGCGCTGGTAGGTCGCCCAGCGGTGGTGGCCGTCGGCGATCAGCGCCTGCCGGGTCGCGAGGTCGGCGGCGACCGCCACGATCGCGGCGGGATCGGTGAGCGACCACAGCCGGTGCCGGATCCCGTCCTCGGTACGGGTCGCCAGCAGCGGCTCCTGCTCGGCGATCGTCCGCTCGATGACGCGGGCCGTCGCGTCGCCGTTGCGGTAGGCCAGCAGCAGCGGTTCGAGGTTGGCGGCGGTGGCGCGCATCAGGGCGGCCCGGTCGGCGATCGGGCCGGGCATCACGTCCTCGTGGGGCAGGACGATGCCCTCGTCCGGCGGGCTCAGCTCCAGCGCCCCGATGACGCCGCGCTGGAGGTGGTCGCCGTCGAGCTGCTCGTAGACGTAGAGCGCGGGCTCGGGGTCCGCGGCGAGCACGCCCTCGTCGAGCCAGCGGGCCAGGGTCCTGGCCGCCTTGCGGTGCCGCGCCTCCGGCGACTCCGCGTCGGGCAGGATCAGGCGTACGACATTGTGCGGGTCGGCGGTCTCCAAGTGCCGCTGGCCGTCGGGACGTACCACGACGTCGTACGGCGGAGAGGTCACGGCGGCGAGGCTGCCGACCTGTTCCCGTACGTAGCGGAGCCCGCGGAACGGCGTCAGGCGCAGGCCGTTCGCTCCGAGGTGCCCGTAGTAGGTCATCAGCGCATGCTACGGCCGCGGCGGCCATAGGGGATGATCGGGGCCGGAGTCGACACGCGAGGAGCGAGCCCGCCATGAAGGACCGGACCAGCCCGAACGGCAGCGCGGAACCACTCGACGTGGCCTACGACACGGCGCTGCTCGACCTCGACGGGGTCGTCTACGCAGGTGGCGACGCGATCGACCACGCCGTCGAGTCGCTGGACACCGCGCGCGGCCACGGCATGCGGCTGGCGTACGTGACCAACAACGCCTCGCGTACGCCGAAGGCCGTCGCCGAGCACCTCACGCACCTCGGCGTGCCCGCCGAGGCCGAGGACGTCATCACCTCGGCGCAGGCGGTGGCCCGGCTGATCGCCGACCAGGTGCCCGCCGGGGCCAAGGTGCTCGCGGTGGGCGGCGAGGGGCTGTTCGAGGCGCTGCGCGAGCGGGGGCTGACGCCGGTGGAGTCCGCGGAGGACGGGCCCGCGGCGGCCGTGCAGGGGTACGGGCCCGAGTTGCGCTGGTCGCAGCTGTCGGAGATGGCGTACGCGGTGAACCGCGGTGTGCCGTGGTTCGCGTCCAACACGGATCTCACCATTCCGAGCGCGCGGGGGATCGCGCCCGGGAACGGCGCGGCCGTCGAGGCGGTACGGATCGCCACCGGCGGTACGCCGCAGGTCGCCGGTAAGCCGCTGCCGCCGATGCACCGGGAGACGGTGCTCAGGACGGGGGCGCGGCGGCCGCTGGTGGTCGGCGACCGGCTCGACACGGACATCGAGGGGGCGTACGCCGGTGGGGTCGACTCGCTGCTGGTCCTCACCGGGGTGACCACGCCCGGGCAGTTGCTCGCCGCGGAGCCGCGGCATCGGCCGACGTATGTGGCGCCGGATCTTCGGGGGTTGCTCGTGGCGCAGCCGTCTGTGACGCGGGACGACGGGCGCTACGTGTGCGGGGGGTGGACCGCGGGCGCGACCGGGGACGCGCTCACCCTCGACGGCGAGGGGGCTCCTGCGGATGGGCTCCGCGCCCTCTGCGCTGCCGCCTGGGCGGCGGCGGGGGACGGTGCTTGCGGGCTCGACGCCGCCAAGGCGCTGGCGCGCCTGGACCTCTGAAGCGCGCCTGCGGCGCGGCTTCTCCCACCCGCCCACCCGTACAACTGAGTGGGCGGGTGCGGGCCTTCTCGCGGTGCGCTGACCGCCGTCGGCGGCTGCGGACCGTGGGTGGGCGGGTGCTCGCGGGGTCACGCCTCTGCCGTCAGCAGGTCGTCCTCCGTGGAGCCGCGGCGCCAGTAGCCGGTGAAGGTGATGGTGGGGCGGGGGTAGGTGCGGGTGTGGAGGAGGTGGCGGCGGAGGGCGCGGATGGTGGTGGCCTCGCCGGCGAGCCAGGCGTAGGGGGTGCCCTCGGGGAGGGTGGCGGCGGTGAGGGTGTCCAGGACGGTGGGTGAGGTGCCGCGGATGAGCCAGGTGATGTCGGCGTCGGCCTTGGTGGCCAGGGGGATGCGGTCGTCGGGGTGGGCGACCTCGATCCACGCCTTGACCGGGGTGCCGGTCGGCAGCCACTCCAGGATGCCCGCGACCGCGGGCAGCGCCGTCTCGTCGGCGGTGAGCAGCACCCAGTCGGTGCCCTTGGGCGGCTGGAAGTCGACACCGCCGTTGTCCGTCGCCACGGGCGCGAGCAGCGCCACCTCGTCACCGGGCCGGGCGAGCTGCGCCCAGCGGGAGGCCGGGCCGAGATCGCCGTGCAGGGCGAAGTCGACGTCCACCTCGGCCGGTTCGCGGCGCGCCTCGCGGATCGTGTAGGTGCGCATGATCCCGCGGACCGCGGGGTCGAGCGCGCGCCAGTCGGCGTACCAGTCGAGACCGAGCGGCTCGGGCAGCACCGGCGTGGACTGCCCCGGCTGCGGCAGGAAGAGCTTGAAGCGCTGGTCCCGGCCGCCGCTCACGACGGCGGCCAGCTCCTCGCCGCCGAAGACGACACGCAGCAAGGTGGGGGAGAGCCGCTCGGTGCGGACCACACGCGGGCGGAAGAAGAGATAGGGCGGCACGGCGGACATGGCGTCAGCCCACCTTCTTCGCGGTGGCGACAGCCTTGGTCAGCCCCTCGATCTGCGCGGCGCACTTGGCGTACGAGAAGATCGGCTCGCTCGGCCAGCCGGCGACCTGCCCCGCCCTGACCGCGGGCAGCCGCGCCCACGTCGGCTTCGCGGCGAGGTCCTTCGGCTGGAGGGTCGCGGTGCGGTTGTCGAGCAGGATGACGTCCGGCTCGTACTTGTCGGCCGTCTCCCAGCTCAGGGTCTCGAAGAAGCCGCCCTGCACCTTGTTCGGGACGATGAAGTCGACGCCGAGGCTCTTGTAGTAGCTCAGGTCCGCGGCGGACGCCGGGGTCGAGACGTAGAAGGCGTCGGCGGCGCCCGAGCAGGCCATCACCTTGATGCCGCCCGCCGCCTTGGCCGCCGCGCGCAGATCGGCGGACGCCTTCTCGAAGCGGGACTTGGCGGCGGCGTTGGCACCCGCGGTCATGTCGGCGCCGAGGGACGCGGCAAGTTCGGCGTACCGCTGGAGCGGGGTGGTCAGCGGGACGCCCGCGATGTTGACGCCGACGCTCGGCGCGATGCCGAGGATCTTCTTGGCGCTCTCGTCCGGCACGTACCAGAGCGTCGGCGCCTGGTACATATGGCTGACCAGCAGTTGGGGACCGAGCGACGCGTACTTCTCGATGTTGAACTCGCCCCAGGTGTTGCCGATCACCGTCAGCTTCGCGATGTCGAGGTCACCGGCCTGCGCGTCGGGTGCGCCGTCCTTGAGCTTGGTGGGGCCGAACACCCCGGTGCATGCGATGCCGTAGTCGTGCAGGGCGGCCGCGGCACCGACGTAGGCGACGATCTTGTCGGGCGTACGGTCCAGCGTGACGGCCTTCTTGCGGTCGTCGGTGAAGGTCCAGGGGCCGGAGGGCTTCTTCATGCCGCCCGCGGCCGGGGACTTGGCGCCGGAGTCGGAGCCTGAACCGGACCCGGAGTCGGAGGAGCTGCCGCACGCGGCCAGGAGCGCGCCGGCACCGGCGGCGCCGCCCATGGCCAGAAGGCCGCGGCGGGACATCGCGGGCGCTGGGCTGAATCGGGACGTGTTCATGGCGTAGCCGCTCTGCTCGAAGGGAGAGGTGGTGGAACGAAGGTTAGGCTAACCTAACTTCCGTGTTGGTTGATCGTCACTCCCCACCGGACCCACCGGACCCATCGGCCCTGTCGGCCCCGCCCGGCGCCGCCGCCCGCCGTGCCCGCGGCTCCGTCGCGCGCGGCGGCGCCACCCGCGCCGCCGGACTGCTCGCGGCGCTCGGCATCCTGCTGCTCGTCGTCGTCGCGAGCATCGCCGTCGGCGCCAAGGACATCCCCGTCGGCCAGGTCTGGCACGGCCTGTTCCACTCCACGGGCACCGACAACGACGTGGTGATCCGTCAACTACGGTTGCCGCGCACCCTGTTGGGCCTGATGGTCGGCGCCGCCCTCGGCGTCGCGGGCGCCGCCATGCAGGCCCTCACCCGCAACCCGCTCGCCGACCCCGGCCTGCTCGGCGTCAACGCGGGCGCCGCGGCCGCGGTCGTCACCGCGATCAGCTTCTTCGGCGTGACCAGCATGGACGGTTACGTGTGGTGGGCGCTGGCGGGCGCGGCCGTCGTCTCGGCGCTGGTCTACGCGGTCGGCGGCAGCCGGTCGGCCACGCCGGTACGGCTCGCGCTCGCGGGCACCGCGCTGACCGCGCTGCTCCAGGGATGGACCAGCGCCGTCGAACTCACCGACAACGTCGCCCTCGACCGGATGCGCTTCTGGCAGGTCGGCTCACTCGCCGCCGCCGACATGAGCACCGTCCGGCATGTCGCGCCCTTCCTCGCCGTCGGCGGCGTCCTGGCCCTGGCGTGCGCCCGGCCGCTCAACGCGGTCGCGCTCGGCGACGACACCGCCCGCGGCCTCGGCGCCGAACTGACCCGAACCCGCGTCCTCGTGATGATCGCCATCACCCTGCTGTGCGGTGCGGGCACCGCCGCGTGCGGGCCCATCGTCTTCGTCGGCCTGATGGTCCCGCACATCGTGCGCGGCATCACCGGCCCCGACATGCGCTGGATCCTGCCGTACGCGGCCGTCCTGTCGCCGGTGCTGCTGCTCGGCGCCGACGTGATCGGACGGTTCGCCACCCGGCCCGCCGAACTCCAGGTCGGCATCGTCACCGCCGTCCTCGGCGGCCCGGTCTTCATCGTCCTGGTCCGCCGCAGAAAGATGGCCGAGCTGTGAGAAGCGACGCGCTGACGCCCGACGCGCACCCGTCCGACGCCCGCCCGACCTCGCCCGTGGCGCGGGGCGGCGCCCTGCGCACCCGCGGCGGGCTGTCGGTCCGCGTCGACCGGCGGGCCGCCCTGGTCGGCGTCCTGCTGCTGCTCGCCGCGCTCGCCGTGTCGGTGGCGCTGATCGGCACCGGCGACTACGCCATCGGCCCGGTCGACGTGGTGCGCACCCTCGCCGGACACGGCACCGCCGGGCAGGAGTTCGTCATCCGCGAACTGCGGCTGCCGCGGGTCGTCGTGGCACTGCTGGTCGGCGCCGCGCTCGGGATGGCGGGGGCCGCGTTCCAGACGGTCTCGCGCAACCCGCTCGGCAGCCCCGACGTGATCGGCTTCGGCCAGGGCTCCGCGGCGGGCGCCCTCGTCGTCGTGGTGCTGCTGCACGGCAGCTCCTACGAGGTGTCGGCCGGGGCGGTCGGGGGCGGGCTGCTCACCGGCGTCGCCGTCTACCTCCTGGCCTGGAAGCGCGGGGTGCACGGCTACCGGCTCGTGCTCGTCGGTATCGGCGCCTCCGCGATGCTGTCCGCCGTCAACAGCTATCTGCTGGTCAAGGCCGACTTCGTGGACGCCGCCCGCGCGGTGGTGTGGCTCACCGGCTCCCTCGACGGCCGCGACTGGGACCAGGTCTGGCCGCTGCTGGGCGCCTGCGCGCTGCTGATGCCGGTGCTGCTCGCCCAGAGCCGGGCGCTGCGGATGACCGAGATGGGCGACGACGCGGCCCACGCGCTGGGTGTACGCGTCGAACGCGTACGGCTGACCACCGTGCTCGCCGCCGTACTGCTCACCGCGTCCGCGACCGCCGCGGCGGGACCGGTGGCGTTCATCGCGCTCACCGCGCCGCAGCTCGCGCGCCGCCTCACCCGCTCGCCGGGCGTCGGCCTGCTGCCGTCCGCGCTGATGGGCGCCTTCCTGACGGTCGGCGCCGACTGGGCCGCCCAACGGGCCTTCGCCTCCGGGCAGGTGCCGGTCGGTGTGGCCACCGGGGTGCTCGGCGGCGGCTATCTGCTGTGGCTGCTGGTGAGCGAGCGGAAGGCAGGCCGGATGTGACGCCGCCCCGCACCTCGCCCCGCACCTCGCTCCGCACCTCACCTCGTGCCGCCCTGGCACGTCGACTCGTCGACGTGACGCCCAGCCTTCCGATACCCCCGCAGACCTCACCCCCGGAGAGCCCCGCATGACCCGCCTCGCCGCCGCATCCGTGACCCTCGCGTACGACCAGCGGGTCATCGCCGAGGATCTGTCGGTCGCCGTCCCCGACCACTCCTTCACCGTGATCGTCGGCCCCAACGCCTGCGGTAAGTCGACATTGCTGCGTGCACTGTCGCGGCTGCTCAAGCCGGCCGCGGGCCGGGTCCTGCTGGACGGCCAGGCGATCGGCACGCTGCCCGCCAAGGCGGTGGCCCGGACGCTGGGCCTGCTGCCGCAGAGTTCCGTCGCCCCCGACGGCATCACCGTCTCCGGGCTGGTCGCCCGCGGCCGCTACCCGCACCAGGGGCTGCTGCGGCAGTGGTCCGCGGAGGACGAACGGATCGTCGACGAATCGATGGCGGCGACCGGTGTGGCCGCGCTCGCCGATCGCTATGTCGACGAACTCTCCGGCGGGCAGCGGCAACGCGTCTGGATCGCCATGGCGCTGGCGCAGCAGACGCCGCTGCTGCTGCTCGACGAGCCGACCACGTTTCTCGACATCCAGCACCAGCTCGACGTCCTCGACCTGTGCGCGAACCTGCACGAGGAGCACGGCCGCACGCTGGTCGCCGTCCTGCACGACCTCAACCAGGCCGCCCGCTACGCCACCCACCTGATCGCCATGCGCGACGGCCGGATCGAGGCGCAGGGGCCGCCCGCCGAGATCATCACCGCGGAACTGGTGGAACGCGTCTTCGGGGTGCGCTGCCGGATCATCGACGACCCGGAGAGCGGTACGCCGCTGGTGGTTCCGGCGGCGCGGCGCGCGTCCGTCGCCGCCGCGGTGAAGGCGGCTGCCGCCGCCGCTACAGCAGTGACCGCAGCCGCAGGACGTCCCGCAGGCCCGCCTGCAGCCTGACCCGGCCGCTGCCCCACGCCTTGGCGAAGTTCAGCTTCCCGCCGACCAGCGCGACCAGGTCGTCGCCCGTCATCGTCAGCCGGATCTGCGCCTTCTCCTTCGGCACGCCCGGCACGGTCGTCACGTCCTCGATCCGCCCGCCGCACAGCCGTCCCACGAACGTGATGTCCAGATCGGTGATCCGGCAGCTCAGCGAGCGGTCGAGCGCCGCAGCGTCCTTCACCCCGCCCTCGGCCTTGGCCAGGTTGGCCGCGAGCTGCCCGAGCGCGGCGCGGCACTCCTCGATGGTCGCCATCGGTGCGGTCTCCCCAGGTCGCGGTACGTCCGGACGACGGTACCGCAGCGACCGTGCTCGGGCCGCGGCGGCCGAAGGCGGTAGCGTCATGGTCACAGACGTCGAACGTCAATCGTCATACGTCAACGGTGAGGCGAGGAGTGAGGGCCATGCGGGACGCACTGCGTACGTGTCTGCAGATCGCGGGCGGGCTGACGGAGGCCACCCGGCGCCGTACGGTCGGTGCGGCCAGGGAACTGCTCGACCAGTCGGGAATAGACGTGGACGCCGTCCAGCGCAGGATCGGCTCCGCGATTCCCCCGGAGGTGCAGACGCTCGCCGACGAGTTGATGGCCTCCGGCCGGGCCAATCGCGACCTCCTCCTCGGCATCATCCGGGAGGAAGTCGACAAGGCGATGGGGCGGGTGGGTCGGCTTGCCGACGAGGTGACGAAGGTCGGGGTCGTGCTCGAAACGCTCGAGCGGCGCATCCGCAACCTCGAAACCCCCACCTCCCCGCCCCCACCCCCCTCCGAACCCGCCCCCCGCCCCACCACCGAACCCCCCCTCCACCACGTCAAGGTCGACCCGCCACCTGCCCCTCCGACGCGGCCCGCCGCCAAGAAGGCTCCCGCGGGGCGGCCCGCGGCGAAGAAGGCTCCTGCGGCGAAGCCTGGCTCGGTGGCTTCCGCCGGTGGACGGGGTGCTTCCAAGACGGCGCCCGCCAAGAAGGCCCCCGCAGCGCGGCCCGCGGCGGGCGGGGACGCCGCCGAGGCGGCTGCGCCTCAGGCGGTCGTGGGAGTTTCCGTCGGCGGACGCCCCGCTGCGAAGAAGGCACCCGCGAAGAAGGTTCCCGCGAAGAAGAGTGCGGCGAAGAAGGCCGCCGCGAGCGCTGGCGGCGGCAAGGACGCCACCGCGTCCGCTGTCTCTTCGGCCGCCGCCGGAGTGTCCGCGAGCGGACGGCCTGCGGCCAAGAAGGCGCCTGCGAAGAAGGCTCCCGCGGTGAAGCCCGGTCTCGCGGCGGCCGCTGCCGCAGGCGAGGACTCCGCCCTGGCGGCTGCGCCCGCGGCTTCCGCTGGTGGCCGGGCCGCTGCCAAGAAGGCACCTGCGAAGAAGAGTGCGGCGAAGAAGGTTCCCGCGAAGAAGACCGCCGCGAGCGCTGGCGGCGGCAAGGACGCCACCGCGTCCGCTGTCCCTCCGGCCGCCGCCGGAGTGTCCGCGAGCGGACGGCCTGCGGCCAAGAAGGCGCCTGCGAAGAAGGCTCCCGCGGTGAAGCCCGGCCTCGCGGGGGCCGCTGCCGCAGGCGAGGACTCTGCCACGGCGGCTGCGCCCGCGGCTTCCGCTGGTGGCCGGGCCGCTGCCAAGAAGACGCCTGCCAAGAAGGCGCCCGCAAAGAAGAGTGCGGCGAAGAAGACCGCAGCGGGGCAGGCCACCAAGAAGGCCGCGTCTTCAGCACGGGCCGCGGCGAAGAAGGCGCCCTCCGAGACGGCGCCCGCCAAGAAGGCGCCTGCCAAGAAGGCGCCCTCCAAGACGGCGCCCTCCAAGAAGTCCGCGCCGGTGGGGCCCGCTGTTTCGGCGGGGTCCGGGGTGCGGTCCGGGGAGGCGGGGGAGGAGCCCGCGACGAAGTCGGCGCCTGTGGGGCCCGCTGTGGGTGGGGCGAAGAAGGCCGCGGGTGGGAAGGGGGAGGGGCGGGGTGAGTGACGTGGAGGAGGAGGCCCAGGAGCAGGGGCAGGACCTCGGGGGGGTCGCGCCGTTGGGGGTGGTGGTCGAGGTGACGGGGAATGCCGAGGTCGACGCGGCGGTTGAGCGGCTGGCGGACGCCGACGGGTTGGCGACCGCCGAACACGTGGAGGTGTACGAGGATGTGCACCGCGGGCTGCGGGACGCGCTGACCGCGCTGGACGAGAACAGGAGCTGAACCGTACGTGGCACGACGCCGACTCGACGCTGAGCTGGTGCGCCGGAACCTCGCGCGCTCGCGGGAGCACGCCAGCCAGTTGATCGCCGCCGGGCGGGTGACCGTCGGCGGCGCGACCGCGACGAAGGCCGCGACGCAGGTCGAGACCAGCGCGGCCGTGGTGGTCGCCAAGGACGAGGACGAGCCCGACTACGTGTCGCGCGGCGGCCACAAGCTGGCCGGCGCCTTCGCCGCGTTCCTGCCGCGCGGCCTCGTCGTGGAGGGCCGCCGGGCGCTGGACGCGGGCGCCTCCACCGGCGGCTTCACCGATGTGCTGCTGCGCAACGGCGCCACCGAGGTCGTCGCGGTCGACGTGGGCTACGGCCAGCTCGCCTGGTCGCTGCAGAGCGACGACCGCGTCACCGTCAAGGACCGCACCAACGTACGGGAGTTGACCGTCGACCACATCGGCGGCGCCCCCGTCGACCTGATCGTCGGCGACCTCTCCTTCATCCCGCTCGGCCTGGTGCTGCCCGCCCTCGTCCGCTGCGCCGCGCCCGACGCGGACCTCGTCCTGATGGTGAAGCCGCAGTTCGAGGTGGGTAAGGAACGACTGGGCAGCGGCGGCGTCGTCCGCAGCACCCAGCTCAGGGCCGAGAGCGTACGGAAGGTCGCGGCACAGGGGGCCGAGCTGGGGCTCGGGGTGCTGGGCGTCACCGCCAGTCCACTGCCTGGACCGTCCGGAAATGTGGAGTATTTTCTGTGGCTGCGCGCCGGAGCGCCCGCTCTGGATCCGGCCGATGTCGACCGTGCTGTGGCGGAGGGGCCCCGTTGACGACGAAGAGCGAAACGCAGACCAGCCGTACCGTCTTCCTGCTCACCCACACCGGCCGTCCGGCCGCCATCCGCAGCGCCGACCGTGTGGTGACCGGGCTGCTGCGCTGCGGGATCGGGGTGCGGGTCCTGGCCGAGGAGGCCGTCGACCTGCCGCTGCCCGCCGCCGTGGAACTGGTCGCGGAGGTCGGACCCGGTGCCGTCGAGGGCTGTGAGCTGATCATCGTGCTGGGCGGCGACGGCACGCTGCTGCGCGGCGCGGAGTTCGCCCGCGCCTCGGGGGTGCCGATGCTCGGCGTCAACCTGGGCCGGGTCGGCTTCCTCGCCGAGGCCGAGCGGGACGACCTCGACAAGGTCGTGGACCGGGTCGTCACCAAGGAGTACGAGGTCGAGGAGCGGATGACCCTCGATGTGCTGGTGCGCAACGACGGCCACATCGTGCACACCGACTGGGCGCTGAACGAGGCGTCGGTGGAGAAGGCGTCCCGCGAGCGGCTGCTGGAGGTCGTCACCGAGGTCGACGGCCGCCCCGTCTCCCGCTTCGGCGGCGACGGCGTGGTCTGCGCCACCCCGACCGGCTCCACGGCGTACGCCTTCTCCGCGGGCGGCCCCGTGGTGTGGCCCGAGGTCGAGGCGCTGCTCATGGTGCCGATCAGCGCGCACGCGCTGTTCGCCAAGCCGCTGGTGACCTCGCCGCGGTCGGTGCTCGCCGTCGAGGTGCAGCCCAAGACACCGCACGGCGTGCTGTGGTGCGACGGGCGCAGGACCGTCGAACTGCCCGCCGGCGCCCGCGTCGAGGTGCGGCGCGGCGCCGTACCCGTACGGCTGGCCCGGCTCCACCACGCCTCCTTCACCGACCGCCTGGTGGCGAAGTTCGCCCTCCCGGTCGCGGGCTGGCGGGGCGCACCGCAATAACGCCCCGGACGAGGTCCGCGACCGACAGGCGTCGCGCGCCGGGCCGCAAACCTCGTATGGTCGTATCCGTGTTGGAGGAAATGCGGATCAGGTCGCTGGGAGTCATCGAGGACGCCGTGGTGGAGCTGTCACCCGGCTTCACGGCGGTGACCGGCGAGACCGGCGCGGGCAAGACCATGGTCGTGACCAGTCTCGGCCTGCTGCTGGGCGGCCGGGCCGACCCCGCGCTGGTGCGGATCGGCGCGAAGGCGGCGGTCGTCGAGGGCCGGATAACGATCGGACCCGGTGACCGGGCCTCGGTGCGCGCCGAGGAGGCCGGGGCGGAGCTCGACGACGGCGCGCTGCTGATCAGCCGTACGGTGTCGGCCGAGGGACGCTCACGGGCCCATGTCGGCGGCCGCGGCGTGCCCGTGGGGCTGCTCGCCGAACTCGCCGACGACCTCGTCGCGGTGCACGGCCAGACCGACCAGCAGGGACTGCTGCGCCCGGCCCGGCAGCGCGAGGCCCTCGACCGGTACGCGGGCGACGCCGTCGCCGTACCGCTGGACAAGTACGGGTCCGCCTACCGGCGGCTGCGCGAGGTCGCCACCGAACTCGAGGAGCTGACCACCCGGGCGCGTGAGCGCGCCCAGGAGGCCGATCTG
Organism: Streptomyces sp. NPDC051976; assembly: GCF_040680795.1. Taxonomy (NCBI): domain Bacteria; kingdom Bacillati; phylum Actinomycetota; class Actinomycetes; order Kitasatosporales; family Streptomycetaceae; genus Streptomyces; species Streptomyces sp. NPDC051976. The sequence continues at coordinate 82,980 of NZ_JBFAXL010000035.1, read as the reverse complement.
CTGCGGTTCGGCATCGAGGAGATCGCCGCCGCCGAGCCGTACGCGGGCGAGGACACCGAACTGGCCGCCGAGGCGGCCCGGCTCGGCCACGCCGAGGCGCTGGCGTCCGCCGCGACCCTCGCGCACGCGGCGCTCGCCGGGAACCCCGAGGACCCCGAGGGCGTGGAAGCGGGCACCCTGGTGGCCGGTGCGCAGCGCGCGCTGGACACCGTCAGCGCCCACGACCCCGAGCTGGCCACGCTCGCCGCCCGGCTGGGCGAGATCGGCATCCTGCTCGGCGACGTCGCCGGGGAGCTGGCCGGATACGCCGACAACCTGGACGCCGACCCGCTGCGGCTGGCGGCCGTCGAGGAGCGCAGGGCCGTGCTCGCGCACCTCACCCGCAAGTACGGCACCGACATCGACGGTGTGCTGGCCTGGGCCGAGCAGAGCGCCGCGCGGCTGGGCGAACTCGAGGGCGACGACGACCGGATCGCCGAGCTGACCGTGGAGCGGGACGCGCTGCGTGCCGAACTCGGCGCGCTCGCCCAGGGGCTGACCGACGCGCGGGGCGAGGCGGCGGACCGTTTCGCCGCGGCCGTCACCGCGGAACTCGCCGAGCTGGCCATGCCGCACGCCAGGGTCGGGGTGGCCATCCGGCAGACCGAGAGCGCCGACGCGGAGTCCGGTATCGAGGTCGGCGGCCGTCCGGTGGCCTTCGGGCCGACCGGCGCCGACGAGGTGGAACTCCAGCTCGCCCCGCACCCCGGCGCCCCCGCCCGGCCCATCGCCAAGGGCGCCTCGGGCGGTGAGCTGTCCCGGGTGATGCTCGCCGTCGAGGTGGTCTTCGCCGGGTCGGACCCGGTGCCGACATACCTCTTCGACGAGGTCGACGCGGGTGTCGGCGGCAAGGCGGCGGTCGAGGTCGGCCGGCGGCTGGCCCGGCTCGCGCGCACCGCGCAGGTCATCGTCGTCACCCACCTGCCCCAGGTCGCCGCCTTCGCCGACCGCCAGCTCCTGGTCGAGAAGACCAACGACGGCTCGGTCACCCGCAGCGGCGTCACCGTCCTCGACGGCGAGGAGCGCGTCAAGGAGCTCTCCCGCATGCTCGCCGGCCTGGAGGACTCCGAACTCGGCCGCGCCCACGCCGAGGAACTGCTCGCCGCCGCGAAGGCGTCCCGCTGAACAGCCCCGCGCGGGGCGGCGGTACGGGCGGGCCGCCCGTGCCCCGCGTGGGAGGCACGGCCGCGGGCCGTGGCGGGCCAGAGGCCGGTGCCCCGGAAGGACGGAAGGCGCGGCCCACGAGCGGTCGCGCACGGGCGGCGGCTCCAGGGGCGGCGCCCGGGCACGGCGGAACGGCGCGGCGGGACGTACGGCGCGTCGTCGCGGGAGCTTCGCCCGCGGTGGTGGCGACGGTGGCGGGTGCGTGCCGCCGGGCCGGACGGCTGTCGTCGTGGGGCGCCGGCGTCCTGTGTGAGGGAGTGGTGCGGGCGGGCAGGACTCGACGACGGGACGGGGAGGCAGCGCGATGAGTGGACGCGGTAGGAAGGGGCAGGCCGGACGGGTCTCCGTGGCGATGGCCGCGGCGGGGGCCACCCGGGCCGCCTACGAGCAGTTGCGCAGGAAACCCCCGGTCGAGGCGCGGCTGTGGCAGCGCACCAACCACGCGGGCCGCGGCGTCGAGCTGTTCGGCGGGCTGGCGGTGGCGGCCGGGGCGGCGGCCGCGATGGCGGGGGCCCGCGGGGTGAGCGTACGGGCCAGGATCGCCTCGGTCGGCGCGGCGCTGGCCGCCGGGGCGTGCGGCGCCTACGACGACCAGCGGGGCAGCGCCGCGGAGCGCGGATTCGGCGCCCATCTGCGGGCACTCGGCGAGGGGCGGCTCACCTCCGGCGCCGTCAAGCTCTTCGGGATCGGCGCCGCGGGACTGGCCGCGGGCACCCTGCTCAAGGTGCGGCCCGCCGACCAGCTGCTCGCCGCGGTGGTGATCGCCGGCACCGCCCACGCGGTGAACCTGGTCGACATGAAGCCCGGCCGGGCCGCGAAGGCGGTCATCGCGGCGGGCGCGCCCGGCCTGCTGCGGTCCGGCCCCGCCGCGGTGCTCGTGGCGGCACCGGTCGGCGCCGCGGCCGCGGTCCTCGGCGACGACCTCAGCGAGCGGACGATGCTCGGCGACGCGGGCGCCCACGCGCTCGGCGCGGCCCTGGGCACGGCCATCGTGATGGCCAACGGGCGGGCGGGCCTGCTGCTGCACGCCACGGTGCTGATCGCCATGACCGCGGCGGGGGACCGGATTTCCTCCGACGAACGGTTGTGGAATGCACCGGGAGTACGGCACGTTGACTCCTGGGGCCGTGTGGCACACCCGTTTGGGTGATCCCATGGGCGTGTGAGCGGGTGGGAGCGCGTTCGGGGCCACCGAGCCGACAGCGGGGCCTGGCATCCTGGAGAGGTCACCCCCGCCCGTACGGCCCAACACCCGCCGTCCCGTGCCCAGTCAGGAGCAACTCCCCGCGTGAGCAGCATGTCGATTCCCCGCCAGGGGCCGCTGCACGCCGTGCACGTCCTGGGCGCGGCGTCGGGCGCGCATGTCAGCTCACTGGCGGGCGGCCTGGTGGCGCGCGGCGTCGAGGTGACGGTCTGCGGCCCCGCGGCGGCCGAGTCGGACTACGCCTTCCCCGGCACCGGCGCCCGCTTCGTACCCGTGGACATCGGCCGCGGCACCAACGCCGCCGCCGACGCCCCGGCGGTCGGCGCACTGCGCACGGTCTTCGCGGGCGCCGCGGTCGTCCACGCCCACGGCCTGCGGGCCGGACTGCTCGCCGCCGTCGCCCTCGGCGGCCGCCACACCCCGCTGGTGGTGAGCTGGCACGACGGCGACGCGCCCGTCGAGAGCGGGGGCGGCGGACACGGCGGCCTGCTGATGCGCTGGCTGGAACGCCGGGCGCTGCGCGGCGCCACCGTCGTCCTCGGCGTCTCCTCGGAACTCGTCGACCGGGCCCGCGGCCACGGCGCCCGCGACGTCCGGCTGGCCCCGGCCGCCGTCCCGCGCCCGGCGCCGCGCCCGCCGCGCCCTCCCGGTGACGCCGAGCGGCGGCGGCAGAAGACCCGGGCCGAGTTCGGAGCCAACGACCGCCCGCTGCTGCTCGCCGTCGGCCGCCTGGAGCAGCGGCAGGGGTACGACACACTGCTGGACGCCGCAGCCCGCTGGGCCGGACTCGACCCGTCACCCCTGGTCGCCGTGGCCGGTGAGGGCGACCACCGCGCCGCGCTGGAACGCCGTATCGACGCCGAACACCTGCCGGTCCTGCTGCTCGGCAGCCGCGACGACGTGCCGGAACTGCTCACCGCCGCCGACCTGGTGGTGCTGCCCAGCCGCTGGGAGGCCCGCGCGCTGATCGCCCAGGAGGCGCTGCACGCGGGCGTGCCGCTGGTCGCCACCGCCGTCGGCGGCACCCCCGAACTCGTCGGCGAGGCCGCGATGCTGGTGCCGTACGGCGACGGAGTGGCCCTCGCCGACGCCGTCACCGCACTGCTCCGCGATCCCGCCCGCCGTACGGCCCTGGCCGCCGCCGGACGCGCGCAGGCCGCCACCTGGCCCACCGAGGACGACACGGTGGCCCAGGTGCTCAGCGTCTACGACGAGTTGACCGAGTAGGACCGACGACCGGCGGCCCGCACGGCCCTCAGCCGCGGAACGCCCCGCAGGCCGTGAGCCGCAGCGCGGTGTCGATCAGCGGGACATGGCTGAACGCCTGCGGGAAGTTGCCCACCTGCCGCTTGCGGCGCGGGTCCCACTCCTCGGCCAGCAGCCCCAGGTCGTTGCGCAGGTCCAGCAGCTTCTCGAACAGCCTGCGGGCCTCGTCGACCCGGCCGATCATCGCCAGGTCGTCGGCGAGCCAGAACGAGCAGGCCAGGAAGGCCCCTTCGTCACCGGGCAGCCCGTCGAGGTTCTCGTCGCCCGTCGCGTCGCCGCTGGAGGTCGGGTAGCGCAGCACGAAGCCGTCCTCGGTGGACAGCTCGCGCTGGATCGCCTCGATGGTGCCGATCACCCGCTTGTCGTCCGGCGGCAGGAAACCCATCTGCGGGATCAGCAGCAGCGAGGCGTCCAGCTCCCGCGAACCGTAGGACTGGGTGAAGGTGTTGCGCTCCCGGTCGTAGCCCTTCTCGCACACGTCGGAGTGGATCTCGTCGCGCAGCTCGCGCAGCCGCTCCAGCGGGCCGTCGACCTCGCCGGACTCGATGAGCTTCACCGTGCGGTCGACGGCGACCCACGCCATCACCTTGGAGTGCACGAAGTGCCGGCGCGGGCCGCGGACCTCCCAGATGCCCTCGTCCGGCTCGTTCCAGTGCTTCTCCAGGTAGCGGATCAGCTTGAGCTGCAGCACGCTCGCGTAGTCGTTGCGGGCGAGCCCGGTCATGTGGCCCAGGTGCAGCGCCTCGGTGACCTCGCCGTACACGTCGAGCTGGAGCTGGTGCGCCGCCCCGTTGCCGATCCGCACCGGGGTGGAGCCCTCGTAACCCGGCAGCCAGTGCAGCTCGTTCTCGCCCAGCTCGCGCTCGCCCGCGATGCCGTACATGATCTGCAGGTTCTCCGGGTCGCCCGCGACCGCGCGCAGCAGCCACTCGCGCCAGGCCCGGGCCTCCTCGCGGTAGCCGGTGCGCAGCAGCGACGACAGGGTGATGGCCGCGTCCCGCAGCCAGGTGAAGCGGTAGTCCCAGTTCCGCACCCCGCCGATGTCCTCCGGCAACGATGTCGTGGGCGCCGCGACGATCCCGCCGGTCGGGCCGTAGGTCAGCGCCTTCAGCGTGATCAGCGACCGGATCACCGCCTCGCGGTACGGGCCGGTGTACGTGCACTGCTCGACCCACTCGCGCCAGAAGTCCTCGGTGTTCGCCAGCGCGACCTCGGGCTCGGGCAGCGACGGCTGCGGCTTGTGCGAGGGCTCCCAGCTGATGGTGAACGCCACCCGGTCGCCCGGCGCCACGGTGAACTCGGAGTACGTCGTCAGGTCCTTGCCGTAGGTGTCGACCTCGGTGTCCAGCCACACCGAGTCGGGCCCGGCCACCGCCACCGTACGGTCGCCGACCTTGTGCACCCACGGCACGACCTGCCCGTACGCGAAACGCATCCGCAAGCTGGACCGCATCGGCACCCGCCCGCTGACGCCCTCCACGATCCGGATGAGCTGCGGGGCGCCGTCACGCGGCGGCATGAAGTCGATGACCCGGACCGTGCCGCGGTCGGTGTCCCACTCGGACTCCAGTACGAGCGAGTCCCCCCGGTAGCGTCGGCGCGTCGCGTCCGGCGGGTCGGCGGAGCCGGAGTGCGCGGGACCGAGCCGCCAGAAGCCGTGCTGCTCGGTGCCGAGCAGCCCGGCGAACACCGCCGGTGAGTCGAAGCGGGGCAGGCACAGCCAGTCGACCGTGCCTTCCCGGCAGACCAGTGCGGCGGTCTGCATGTCACCGATGAGTGCGTAGTCCTCGATGCGCCCGGCCACGTGCAACTCCAGTCGAACGACGGCGCCGCCCCTGCCCGGGGGGCGGTCTTGCGGTCAGGGAATATTCGACGAGCTCATGATCCGGGAGCGGGCGGGGATGGTGCCGTGCCGGCCGGCTCGCAGCAATGCGTCCGAGCAGGATACGACGTCGGGGCGGGACGTGCGCATGTTCGGCGATCTTCACTGCGCCGGTCGGGTGTACGCCCGACACATGTGCCGCACCCGCCCGGCGCGCCCCTCCCGAGCAGCCAAAAGCCGTCCGCCGGCCGCGCCGCCCGACGCCGCTGTGGAGGAGCGCGGCCCAGTCGCTGTTACCCTGGTAGCCCGTGGGCCGGTGGGCTGAACCACTGAACCGCCGCGACGGCGCTCCCCGTACGAGCACCGTCCCGACCCTCACCTCGCGACCACGGGAGCCCCCTCTTGGCAACTGCGCCGAAATCCACGACGACCAAGCACATCTTCGTCACCGGCGGTGTGGCCTCCTCGCTCGGCAAGGGGCTGACGGCCTCCAGCCTCGGCGCGCTGCTCAAGGCGCGCGGCCTGCGGGTCACCATGCAGAAGCTCGACCCGTACCTCAACGTGGACCCGGGCACCATGAACCCGTTCCAGCACGGTGAGGTCTTCGTCACCGACGACGGCGCCGAGACGGACCTGGACATCGGCCACTACGAGCGCTTCCTCGACGTGAACCTCGCGGGCTCCGCGAACGTCACCACCGGCCAGATCTACTCCACGGTCATCGCCAAGGAGCGGCGCGGCGAGTACCTGGGCGACACCGTGCAGGTCATCCCGCACATCACCAACGAGATCAAGTCCCGTATCCGGCGGATGGCCGCCGACGACGTGGACGTGGTCATCACCGAGGTCGGCGGCACCGTCGGCGACATCGAGTCGCTGCCGTTCCTGGAGTCGGTCCGCCAGGTGCGCCACGAGGTCGGCCGCGACAACGTGTTCGTCGTGCACATCTCCCTGCTGCCGTACATCGGCCCGTCGGGCGAACTGAAGACCAAGCCCACCCAGCACTCGGTCGCGGCGCTGCGCAACATCGGTATCCAGCCCGACGCGATCGTGCTGCGCGCCGACCGCGACGTGCCGACCGCGATCAAGCGGAAGATCTCCCTGATGTGCGACGTCGACGAGGACGCGGTGGTCGCCGCGATCGACGCGCCGTCGATCTACGACATCCCCAAGGTGCTGCACACCGAGGGCCTGGACGCGTACGTCGTCCGGCGGCTGGACCTGCCCTTCCGGGATGTGGACTGGACGCAGTGGGACGACCTGCTCAAGCGGGTCCACGAGCCCGCGCACGAGGTGAAGGTGGCGCTGGTCGGCAAGTACATCGACCTGCCCGACGCCTATCTGTCGGTGACCGAGGCGCTGCGCGCGGGCGGTTTCGCCAACAACGCGCGGGTCCAGATCAAGTGGGTCACCTCGGACGAGTGCAAGACCCCGGCCGGCGCGGCGGCGCAGCTCGGCGAGGTCGACGCGGTCTGCGTGCCCGGCGGCTTCGGCGACCGCGGTGTGGAGGGCAAGGTCGCGGCCATCACCTTCGCCCGTGAGAACGGCATCCCGCTGCTCGGACTCTGCCTGGGCCTGCAGTGCGTCGTCATCGAGGCGGCCCGCAACCTCGCGGGCATCGCCGACGCGAACTCCACCGAGTTCGACCCGGCCACCGGCCACCCGGTCATCTCCACCATGGCCGAGCAGCTCGACATCGTCGGCGGCAAGGGCGACCTGGGCGGCACCATGCGGCTCGGCACCTACCCGGCGAAGCTCGCCGAGGGCTCCATCGTCCGCGAGGTCTACGGCGACCAGCCGTACGTCGAGGAGCGGCACCGGCACCGCTACGAGGTCAACAACGCCTACCGCGCGGAGCTGGAGAAGAGCGCCGGGATCGTCTTCTCGGGCGTCTCGCCCGACAACAAGCTCGTCGAGTACGTCGAGTACCCGCGCGAGGTGCACCCGTACCTCGTCGCGACCCAGGCGCACCCCGAGCTGAAGTCCCGGCCGACCCGCCCGCACCCGCTCTTCGCCGGGCTGGTCAAGGCCGCGGTCGCGCGCCAGCAGGGCTGAGCTGGACCAGACAGGCGTTCGAGGTATTCCGTTCGAGAGGCGCAGCATGCTGAAGGACACCCCGGAGGAGTGGCGCGTCACGGCGACCGCCACGCCGTTCACCGGCAAGAAGACGAGTGTCGCCACCGACGAGGTCGTCATGCCGGACGGCACCACCGCGACCCGCGACTACCAGGTCCACCCGGGCTCGGTGGCCGTGCTCGCGCTCGACGAGGAGGGCCGGGTGCTGGTCCTGCGCCAGTACCGGCACCCCGTACGCCACAAGCTGTGGGAGATCCCCGCGGGACTGCTCGACATCCCCGGGGAGAACCCGCTGCACGCGGCGCAGCGCGAGCTGTACGAGGAGGCGCACGTCAAGGCCGAGGACTGGCGGGTCCTCATCGACGTGTTCACCTCACCGGGCGGCTCGGACGAGGCGGTACGGGTCTTCCTGGCGCGGAACGTGTCCGAGGCGGACGGCGAGCGGTTCGACGTCTCCGAGGAGGAGGCGGACATGGAGGTGGCCCGGGTGCCGCTGGCGGACCTGGTCCGCGGCGCCCTGGCGGGCGAGCTGCACAACGCCTGTCTGATCATCGGCGTCCTCGCGCTCCAGGCCGCGCTCGACGGGGAGGGCCCCGAGGCGCTCCGGGCGGCGGAGGCGCCGTGGCCCGCCCGTCCGTTCACTGTCTGATGATCCGATGGGGTGATCATTGAGGCCCCTGGCCGCGTCACTCCCGCCGCGGCCCGGGGCCGGGTCGCTCAGGTGAACTAGGCTCGACGCGGTAGCCGCGAAGCAGCGCCCCAGGCGGCCTGCTGCGCGGACGTCCCCGAGTGAGCCGGGAGCGTGTGTCGTGACGGACCAGGCGCTGGACCCCCCCACCGCCCCCACCCCGCCCTCGCCCCCCGACCCCGAAACCCCCCGCAAAACCCGAAGGAAGCCCCCCGGGTCGGGCCGCAAGACGCGCCGCTCCGGGAGCGAGGCGAGCACGGAAGAGCCGGCGAGCCAGAAGCCCGCCACCGGCCGGTCCGCCGAAAACCCCGCACCACACGGCGAGGCCGCCACCCCCTCCCACCCCGCGCCGCCTGCCGCCCCCAAGCCAGCCGCGGCGGCCGCGCCGCCTGCCCGGTCCACGCCGCCCGCGCCGCCCGGCGGATCGACGCCGCCCGCGGCGCCTGCCGCCCCCAAGCCAGCCGCCGCCCCCACGGCGCCTGCCGCGGTGCCCTCCACCTTGCCGGTGGCAGCCGGCGTCTTTGTGGGGCGGGAGCGGGAGTTGGAGGGGTTGCGGGGGGATATCGGGCGGGCGGGGCTGGGGCGGACGGTGAGCCGGCGGGCGCGGGTGCTGCTCGTGGCGGGGCGGCCGGGGGCGGGACGGACCGCGGTGGCGCTGCGGCTGGCGGGCGAGGTCGAGGAGCGGTACCGGGACGGCCGGTTCTTCGTACGGCTGACCGGTGACGACGGCGAGCCCGTGCCCGCCGCGCAGACGGCCCGTACGCTGCTGCGCGCGATGGGCGCGCCCGAGGCCGAGGACACCGCTGACCCCGCGGCGGCGCTGCGCGCCGCGGCTGCCGACCGCAGGATGCTGTTCGTCCTCGACGACGTCGTGCGCGCCGACCAGCTCGAAGGACTGCTCCCCGACGCGCCCGACAGCCTCGTCGTGGCCACCTCGGACGGCCCGCTCTCCGGCATCCCCGACGTCCGCCCCTGCACCCTCGGCGGCCTCGACACCCCCGCCGCCGTCGAACTGCTCTCGCACGTCATCGGCTCCACCCGGGTGACCTGCGACCCGCGCGCCGCCGAGACCCTGGTCCAGGAGGTCGGCGGCCATCCGACCGCGCTGCGCCTGGTCGCCTCCTGGCTCGCCGCCCTCCCGCGGCTCTCCGTCGCCGACGCCGCCACCCGCCTGCGCGCGGTCTCCGCCGAGAACCCGCCCGAGCCCGCCGCCGCCCGCGCCAGCACACCCGGCGAACTCGTACGCGCCTTCCGGCTGGTGTACGAGGACCTGCCGCCGACGGCCGCCCGGATGCTGCGGCTGCTGTCGCTCGCCCCGGCCGGGATGGTGGACGCCCAGGTGGCCTCCGCGCTCGCGGGCTGCTCGGTGGCCGCCGCGCAGAGCACCCTCGACGACTTCGTCTCCGGCGCGCTGCTCACGGCAACCGGCTCCACCCCGGCCGCGCCGCCGCCGCAGTACCGGCTGCCCGGCTGCCTGGAACCGCTGCTGCGGGCGCTGCTGGAGACCGGGGACCGGCCGGAGGACGTACGCCTGGCGCGGGCCAGGATGCTGGAGCGGACCGTACGGCTGCTGCAGTCCTGCCGGGCGGCGCTGGCCGGGGAGGCGCCCGAGGCCCAGGAGGACGGCGGGGCGCCCACCGGCCTGCGGTTCGGCTCCCGGGCGGCCGCCGCCGACTGGCTGCGCTCACGGTTGCCTGCGCTGCTCGCCTCGGCGCGTGCCGCCGTCGCCGACGGCGCGCTCGACACCCTGGCCCGGCGGCTGGTGGCCGTCCTGGTCCAGGCGCTGACCGCCTTCCCCGGCGCGGGCCGGGGCGCCCGCGGTGACGCGATGGCCGCCGAGCGCTACGAACTGCACGGCCTCGTCCTCGATGTCGCCGAGCGCCGCGGCCTGCACCGCGAGAAGGCGGCGGCGCTGATCAACCTGGCCGACCTCGACGTCGCCGCGGGCCGCGGCGCCCGCGCCCTGGAGCGGTACCGGGCGGCCCTGGAACCGGCCCGCGCGGGCGCCGACCCCGAGGCCGAGGGCCGTGTCCTGGAAGCGCTCGCGGGCACCTACCAGCAGAGCGGCGACCTGCAGCGGGCCGCCGACTGGTACGGCCGGGCGCTCGCGCTGCGCCAGGCCCGCGGCGAGTCCGGCCACCAGGCCCGGCTGCACGGCAGGATCGGCGCGCTGCTCACCTACAGCGGCCGGTACGGGCCGGCGCTGCGCGAGTGGCGGGCGGCCGCCGGAATCTACCGGCGGCTCGGCGACCTGCCCGCGCAGGCCCGCGCGCTGACCGAGGCGGCCCGCGTCCAGGAGTACGCGGGCTACCCCGAGGACGCGCTGCGCAGCTGCCGCGACGCCCTGTACTGGGCCCGCAAGGCGGGGGAGCGGCGGCTGGAGGCGGCGGTGCTGCTGCGCCTGGCCGACACGCTCGACCGGCTCGGCGATCCGAGCGGCGCCGGCCTGCAGCGCGCGGCCGCGAATCAGCTGCTCAATCCGGGTCAACAACCCCAGAACTGAAGATCCCCTGCGTGCATGCCTACGAAACTGCCAATGCCCTCGGCCAAAGTAGTCACTTTGTAAGGCTAGACAGAGAGTCTTCCTTCACTAGACTGGGCACTGCCGCGGACATCGTGCTCAGGTCCGACGTGTCGTGCTTTCGTGCACCATGTCAGGACTGAGGTGTGCGGTTTCCTCCACTCCAGTCTTCGGACGTACCCGAACAGGACCGTGATCGACGTGAAGGTGGGCATCCCCCGCGAGGTCAAGAACAACGAGTTCCGCGTGGCCATCACCCCGGCCGGCGTGCACGAGCTCGTACGCAACGGACACCAGGTCTTCGTCGAGCAGGGCGCCGGCAACGGCTCGTCCATCCCCGACGAGGAGTACGTGTCGGCGGGTGCGGGCATCCTCGCCACCGCCGACGAGGTGTGGGCCACCGCCGACCTGCTGCTGAAGGTCAAGGAGCCGATCGCCGAGGAGTACCACCGGCTGCGCAAGGACCAGACGCTCTTCACCTACCTGCACCTCGCGGCCTCCCGCGAGTGCACGGACGCGCTGCTGGAGTCCGGCACCACCGCGATCGCGTACGAGACGGTGGAGACCGCCAACCGCCAGCTCCCGCTGCTGGCCCCGATGTCCGAGGTGGCCGGCCGGCTCGCCCCGCAGGTCGGCGCCTACCACCTGATGCGCTCCGCGGGCGGCCGCGGCGTGCTGCCCGGCGGCGTCCCCGGCGTGCTCGCGGGCACCGCGGTCGTCATCGGCGCCGGCGTCTCCGGCTGGCACGCGGCCACCATCGCGCTCGGCCTCGGCTTCCACGTCACCCTGCTCGACAAGGACGTCAACAAGCTGCGCGAGGCCGACAAGGTGTTCGGCAACCGGGTGCAGACGCTCGCCTCCAACACGTACGCGCTGGAGCAGGCGGTGCTCGACGCCGACCTGGTGATCGGCGCGGTGCTGATCCCCGGCGCGAAGGCGCCCAAGCTCGTCACTAACGAGCTGGTGTCGCGGATGAAGCCGGGTTCGGTACTTGTCGACATCGCGATCGACCAGGGCGGCTGCTTCGAGGACTCGCGTCCCACCACGCACGCCGAACCGACCTTCATGGTGCACGACTCGGTGTTCTACTGCGTCGCCAACATGCCGGGCGCGGTGCCCAACACCTCGACGTACGCGCTCACCAACGCCACGCTGCCCTACATCGTCGAACTGGCGAACCGCGGCTGGCGCGAGGCGCTGCGACGTGACGCGGCTCTCGCCCTCGGTCTCAACACGCATGAGGGACAGGTGGTTTACGGTCCCGTGGCCGAGGCGCACGGCCTCGACTCCGCCGACCTGCACACCCTTCTGGGCTGACCCGCACATGTGGTGACCAGGCGCGTCAACTACGCGCCCCCGGCCGGGTCTTGTGCGTCAAGACCCGGCCGTTCGTGTGCTTACGCCCTTGACAGCGGGGTGTTCGGTTGCCGACACATCATGCCGTGTCCGGCGGATTGTGTTGCTGTGAACCACCGACACGCCATAGAGTCGCGAATCGTCGGCTGTAGTCACGCTGACCTGTTGAGAAGTTTCCTGGTCACCAAGGAGGTAAGACGACTTGTGAATGAGTCGACATTTGCTCCCGGGGGTGGTCAACCAGGAATGACCGTTGGTTCCGTCGCGGTCCGCACCTTCGAATCCCGCCGGTCCGAGCCGAACACAGAGACGCAACCCGCTTACGCCATGGCGCCTTTCAACGACAACGACCTGCAGGACGGCCAGTTCTACGACCCGGACGCCGAGTACGAACCGGATCCGGAGTACGCCGCCACCCTCGCACCGGACGCGGCCCGGCAGCGCCGCGAACGCGTCGGCCCCACCGGCCGGCCCCTGCCGTACTTCCCGATCCCCAACCCGCTGAGCAACCACGGTCCCGCCAAGATCGTCGCGATGTGCAACCAGAAGGGCGGGGTCGGCAAGACCACCTCGACCATCAACCTGGGCGCCGCGCTGGCCGAGTACGGCCGCCGGGTGCTGCTCGTCGACTTCGACCCGCAGGGCGCGCTCTCGGTCGGCCTCGGGGTCAACCCGATGGAACTCGACATCACCGTCTACAACCTGCTGATGGAGCGCGGGCTGGCGGCGGACGAGGTGCTGCTGAAGACCGCGGTGCCCGGGATGGACCTGCTCCCCAGCAACATCGACCTGTCGGCCGCCGAGGTCCAGCTCGTCAGCGAGGTCGCGCGCGAGTCGACACTGCAGCGCGCCCTCAAGCCGCTGATGGCCGACTACGACTACATCGTGATCGACTGCCAGCCCTCGCTCGGCCTGCTCACCGTCAACGCGCTCACCGCGGCGCACTCGGTGATCGTGCCGCTGGAGTGCGAGTTCTTCGCGCTGCGCGGGGTCGCGCTGCTCACCGAGACCATCGAGAAGGTCCGCGAGCGGCTCAACCCCGAGCTGGAGCTCGACGGCATCCTCGCCACGATGTACGACTCGCGCACCGTGCACAGCCGCGAGGTGCTGGCCCGCGTCGTCGAGGCGTTCGACGAGCACGTCTTCCACACGGTCATCGGCCGGACCGTACGGTTCCCCGAGACCACGGTCGCCGGTGAGCCGATCACCACCTACGCGTCCAACTCCGTCGGTGCCGCCGCCTATCGTCAGCTCGCCAGGGAGGTGCTCGCCCGGTGCCACGCCGAGTGAGTCTGCCGGGCGCCGACGAACTGTTCCGTACCACCGGCGGCGCGGCGCTCCAGGCACCTCAGCCCCGGCAGCACCCCGGCGGCGAGGCGCAGAACGGGACTGCCCAGGGCGAGCGGCTGCGACCGGTCCCCGAGAGCGAGACGCAGGACGACGAGGCGGCGGCGCGGCCCGCCACCGAGGCGCCCGGTGACCGTACCGAGCACAACGGCCGGGACATCCCGCCCAACCGCAGGCCGCTCACCGCCGACCGGACCGTGGAGCGGACCGGCGAGCGGGTGGGGGCTCCCGGCGGCGGCCAGGTGCCGTCCCAGGGCCAGCCCGCGCAGGACCGGACGGCCGTGACGACCGCCCCGCAGCAGCAGGGCCCACCGCCGGTCCAGCCCCCGATCACCGCACAGCCGCAGCCCCAGGCCGCGCGGCGCAAGGCACCGCGGCCCAGCCGCCGCCCCAGCGGGCGCGAGCGGCACGACGAGAAGATCACCGTCTACGTTTCCGCCGAGGAGCTGATGGACCTCGAGCACGCCCGGCTGGTGCTGCGGGGTGAGCACGGGCTCGCCATCGACCGCGGCCGGATCGTCCGTGAGGCCGTGGCAGTCGTCCTGGCCGACCTGGAGTCCCGCGGGGACGCGAGCATCCTCGTGCGCCGCCTGCGGGGCCGCTGACCCCCGCGGGGCGCGTCCGGGGCGGGGTGACCCGGTCCGGAAGCCGGGGGAGATAGCCTGCCGTCCTGATCCCCGCACCCTGGACCGCGATGCCGACCACCCCACCCCGAGAGAACCGCCGCCGCCTCGGCAGCGGTGCGGGCGCACGCCCGCCGGAGCCCGAGGCGCCCCCGGTGGAGGTGCCCCCGGCCGAGGACATCCCCGCGCCGCGCGAGCCCGAGCCCGCCGCGGAACCGGAGCCTGCCGCGGAGCCGGAGCCCCCCGTGGAGGTGGAGCCCGAGCCCGATTCCGCGCCCGCCGCGGAGGCGGTCGCCGAGCCCGCGTCGGTCGCCGAGCCCGAGGCGATTGACGGCGGCGGCAGGTTCACCGTGCGGCTGGCGAACTTCGAGGGGCCCTTCGACCTGCTGCTCGGCCTCATCTCCAAGCACAAGATGGACGTCACGGAAGTGGCGCTGTCCAAGGTCACCAACGAGTTCATGGCGTACATCCACGCCATGGGCCCGGACTGGGACCTCGACCAGACCACCGAGTTCCTGGTCGTCGCGGCCACCCTGCTGGACCTGAAGGCGGCCCGGCTGCTGCCGTCCGCCGAGGTCGAGGACGAGGCGGACCTCGCGCTGCTGGAGGCCAGGGACCTGCTCTTCGCCCGGCTGCTGCAGTACCGGGCGTACAAGCAGATCGCGGCCATCTTCGCCGAGCGGCTGGAGAACGAGGCGCTGCGCTACCCCCGTACCGTCGGCCTGGAGCCGCAGCACGCGGAACTGCTGCCCGAGGTGGTGCTCAGCATCGGCCCCGAGCGCTTCGCCCAGCTCGCGGTGAAGGCGATGCTGCCCAAGCCCCGGCCGCAGGTGTACGTCGACCACATCCACGCCCCGCTGGTCAGCGTGCGCGAGCAGGCCGCGCATGTGATCGCGCTGCTGCGGGAGCTGGGCGCGGCGAGCTTCGGGCGGCTCACCGAGGACGCCCCGGACACGCTCACCGTCGTGGCGCGCTTCCTGGCGCTGCTGGAGCTGTACCGGGAGAAGGCGGTGGTCCTGGACCAGGAGGAGGCGCTGGGCCTGCTCCAGGTCCGCTGGACGGGCGGCGAGCAGGACGGCGCGGCCACCCCGCTGGTGACCGACGAATTCGACCAGGAGGCCGCGGCCAAGCCCGCCGCGGCCCGGAACGGAGAGCCGCAGTGACCGACGTGGCGGATGTCACCGAGACGGTCGTCGAGGTGCCGGAAACGGCCCTCCAGGCCCCGCCGACCGGCCTCCTGGCCGCGGCGACCGCCGAGCTGGAGCTGAAGCCCGCCCTGGAGGCGGTGCTCATGGTCGTCGACGAGCCCGCCACCGAGGAGCACCTCGCGAAGGTCCTGGAGCGGCCGCGACGGGCCGTCGCCAAGGCGCTGCGCGAGCTGTCCGACGACTACACCGCCGAAGGACGCGGCTTCGACCTGCGGCTGGTCGCCGGAGGCTGGCGTTTCTACACCCGGCCCGCCTTCGCGCCCGCCGTGGAGAAGTTCGTCCTCGACGGCCAGCACGCCCGCCTGACCCAGGCGGCGCTGGAGACGCTGGCGGTCGTCGCGTACCGCCAGCCGGTCAGCCGCTCAAGGGTCTCCGCGGTCCGCGGGGTGAACTGCGACGGCGTCATGCGGACCCTGTTGCAGCGCGGTCTGGTCGAGGAAGGTGGGACGGAACCCGAGACAGGTGCGATCCTGTACAGGACGACGAACTACTTCCTGGAACGTATGGGCCTGCGCAGCCTTGAAGAGCTGCCGGAACTCGCGCCGTTCCTGCCGGAGGCGGACGCGGTCGAGGCGGAGTCCCAGGAGGGCCTTCCGTCCTTCGATCCGGACGCACCGGACGACACCTCGACTACGGACACTTGATGCGAAGCAGCGACAGGAACAGCGGCGGCAACCGGAACCCCCGGGGCGGTGGCGGCGACAGGCGTGGCGGCGAAAGGCGCGGCGACGGCCGCGGCCGTGGCGACGAGGCCCAGCCGCGCAAGAGCAAGCCCCGCCCCGAGGAGCGCCGCTACGACGTCGGCACCACGGGCCAGTCCGGGGCGAACAAGCCCGGCGGCATGCCGCGCACCAAGCCCGACAGCAACCGCCCGACGGGCAACCGCGGCCGCAAGCCGGCCCCGGCCCGCCCCCGCGAGCTGGACGCCCAGATCGAGGAGCGCAACCGCGAGCGGCACAGCAAGCCGAAGCTGAACCTGCCCAAGACCTTCCCCGGCGCCGAGCAGGAGGGCGAGCGGCTGCAGAAGGTGCTGGCCAGGGCCGGTATGGGCTCCCGCAGGGCGTGCGAGGAGCTCATCGAGCAGCGGCGCGTCGAGGTCAACGGGCGGATCGTCACCGAGCAGGGCCTGCGGGTCGACACCGACAAGGACGAGGTCAAGGTCGACGGGCTGACCGTGGCCACCCAGTCGTATCTGTTCTTCGCCCTGAACAAGCCCGCCGGCGTGGTCTCCACCATGGAGGACCCCGACGGCCGCCAGTGCCTCGGCGACTACGTCACCAACCGCGAGACGCGGCTCTTCCACGTCGGGCGGCTGGACACCGAGACCGAGGGCCTGATCCTCCTCACCAACCACGGCGAGCTGGCGCACCGGCTGACGCACCCGCGGTACGGCGTCAAGAAGACCTACCTCGCGGCGATCCAGGGACCGCTGCCGCGGGACCTGGGCAAGCAGCTCAAGAACGGCATCGAGCTGGAGGACGGCTGGGCGCGCGCCGACCACTTCCGCGTGGTGCAGAACACCGGCAAGAACTACCTCGTCGAGGTGACCCTGCACGAGGGCCGCAAGCACATCGTGCGGCGGATGCTGTCGGAGGCCGGGTTCCCGGTCGACAAGCTGGTCCGCACCAGCTTCGGGCCGATCCCGCTCGGCGACCAGAAGTCGGGCTGGCTGCGCCGGCTCACCAACACCGAGGTCGGCATGCTGATGCAGGAGGTCGACCTCTAACCGCTCGCCAACGGGCCGGGGCAGCGGCTTGGATGGCCTCATGACCCTCCATGCCGACCCCCTGCGCGACGCGGGTGTACCCGACCTCAGCCCGGTCGTGGCCGAACTCCTCGGCCGCGGCCACCCGCTGCTCTTCGCGACCGTCTCCGGCGCGCATCTGTACGGGTTCCCGTCCCGCGACTCCGACGTCGACCTGCGCGGTGTGCATCTGCTGCCGCTGCCCGAGGTCATCGGGCTGCGCGAGGGCGAGCAGACACAGTCCCGAATGTGGGACCGGGGCCGCCCCACCGCCTACGACGCCCTCCACGCCCTCGTGGTCCGCACCAGGCAGGCCGCCGCATGACCGCCCCGCATGCCACCGCGACCGCCGTTCTGACGGGCCTTGCCCTCGGTGACGCCCTGGGCTTCCCGACGGAGTTCAACACCGTCGCCCAGATCGAGGCCAAGTGCGGGCCCTGGCGCGAGATGGAGCTGATCACCCCGGCGTTCGTGTCCGACGACACCCAGATGACGCTGGCGTTCGGCCGTGCCCTGCGCACCGCCGCCGGCAGCGGCTCCCTGACGCCGTCGTCGCTGGAGCGTCCGCTGCGTGAGGAGTTCGTCGCCTGGTGGCGTTCGCCGGACAACAACCGGGCGCCGGGCCGTACCTGCATGACCGCGTGCGAACTGCTCAGCAACCCCCGGCGGATCTGGCAGGAGGCCAGCCAGATCCACTCCAAGGGGTGCGGCGCCAATATGCGGGTGGCGCCCGCGGCTCTGGTGCCGGGGTTGTCCGAGCGGGCCCGGGCGGGCGTGGCGCAGTTCCAGGCGGCGGTCACGCACGGGCATCCGACCGGGCTGGCGGCGTCGGATCTGACCGGGTACGCGATCCGGCAGCTCGCCGACGGGGTGCGGCCGGCCGAACTGCCCCGGCGGCTGAGGGAGTACGCGACGGCGAACCGGTCGTACTACCACGAGTACTGGCTCGGTGATCTGTGGGCGCACGCGCAGGACCCGACGCCCGGACACTTCATCGAACGCGGCTGGGACGAGTGCCTGGCGGTGCTGGACCGGCTGGAGGCCGCGCTGGGGGCCGGGGACGAGGAGGCCGATCCGTGCTTGGTGACCGGGGCGGGGTGGGTCGCGGAGGAGGCGCTGGCGACCGGGCTGCTGTGCTTCCTGCTGTTTCCCGACGAGCCGGTCACCGCGTTGCGGCGGGCGGCGTGCAGCTCGGGGGACTCCGACTCGATCGCCTGTCTGACCGGGGCCTTCGCGGGCGCGCATCTGGGGGCCGGCGCGTGGCCCGGGGAGTGGGCGGGGCGGATCGAGTACGGGGAGGAGCTAGGCGTGCTGGGCCTGTTGTGGGAGGGCGGGGGTCAGGGTGGTGGCGGCTGAGGTGCGGCGGACGCGGAGGAGGAAGTCCTCGACGCGGGCGGTGTCGGGGTCGGCGGGCAGGGGGGTGCGGGTGGCGGCGGTGTCGGCCTCTTCGTGGAGGGTGCGCATCCAGGTGCGGACCTCGTCCCAGGTCAGTTCGCCGCGCTTGACGGACAGCAGCCGGTCGCGCTGGTCGCCCACGTCGATGGTGAGGCGGCCGGTGCGCAGCAGGTCGCGGCAGCTGATCAGCAGCCGCAGCAGGTGCATGGCGTGCTTCCAGCGCGGCTCGCCGTGGTTGCGGATGTCGGCCTCCAGCTTGCTGAGCTGCTGGGCGGCGTAGCCGCGGAAGGTGCTGTCGGCGCGCCGGGACAGGAACGCGCCGCGCAGGTCGAGCAGTTCGCGGCCGGTGTCGTCGGCGGACTCGACCAGGGGCGAGTGCAGGCACTCGAGCAGGTTGGGGTTGGCGCGCAGCGCGAGCGTGCAGAAGCGCTCCAGCTCCCAGGAGAACTGCTCGTCGCGCGGCCCGGTGACATGCGTCGGCGGCTTGTCGAAGTGCCAGTACAGCGCGGTGGGCGCGACGAAGACACCGCGCCGGTCGGTGTCGCTCCCGTCGGTGGCCAGACCGAACGCGCGCGACCCCATCACACAGGCGTAGACCGTGTGGTCGCGGACGAGAGTGTGCCCCAGAGAATCGCGCATGAGGGCGATTATCGTCATGAAGTCCGACCAAGCGCCGGAGTTTCCGGTGCTTCGCACGGTGATCACGGTGCCCGAGGGACGACGGAGGCCACCGGCCGCCGGACCGCGCCGGGGCTACGACCAGGCCGCCAGCCGCAGCGGACGGCCGTACGGATCCCGTACGACCTCCAGCATTCCGGTCACCGCCGAGCGCTCGATGGCGCCGTAGATGTGCGGAAACCTGGTGCCCTCGGGCACCCCCGGCGGCGGCTTGGGCGCCGCGGCCTCCACCCGCACCTCGGCGCGCAGCCGCTCCTCGTCGATCAGCAGCACCATCAGGGGGCCTTCCACCTCGCGGTAGAAGGCGTCGGCCACCGCCAGCACGGAGCTCTCGTCCGGCGAGCAGTGCACGAAACCCTCCTCCAGCAGCGAGGCGGGTGCGTACGGCCGGTCGGGGACGAGCAGCCAGTCGTCCAGGGGCACGAGATGGAAGAGCATGGGATGTTTCTACCGGGTCCGGCGACGCGGCGGCGAACCGCCGCCGCGTCGCCCACCTGCCCGTCTCGTCCTGCGGGCGGCCGCCTCGCCGCCGGTCGCGCGTGACTACCCTGGTCGGGCAGGTACGCGAGCAGCCGAGGGAGCAGTGACGTGGCGGTACGAGCGGTCCGCGGAGCCGTCCGATGGGAACGGGACGCGCACATCCTCGGCAAGGACATCACGCAGTGAGGACGGCGCTCGTCGTCGGCACCGGCCTGATGGGCACCTCCGCGGCGCTCGCGCTCACCAAGCGCGGCGTCGACGTCCACCTGACCGACCACGACCCGTCGGCCGCCCGTACCGCCGCCGCGATCGGCGCGGGCACCACGGACGCGCCCGACGGCCCGGTGGACCTGGTGATCGTCGCCGTGCCGCCCGCGCACGTGGCGGCCTCCCTCGCCGACGCCATGCGGCGCGGCCTGGGCCGCGGCTACCTGGACGTGGCCAGCGTCAAGGGCGGCCCGCGGCGCGAGCTGGAAGTGCTCGGCTGCGACCTCACGCACTACATCGGCACCCACCCGATGGCCGGGCGGGAGCGCTCCGGCCCGCTGGCGGGCACCGCCGACCTCTTCGACGGCCGCCCCTGGGTGCTCACCCCGACCCCGGCCACCGAGACCGAGGTGCTCAACCTCGCGCTGGAGCTGGTGGCCCTGTGCGGCGCCGTCCCCGTCGTCATGGACGCCGACGCGCACGACCGGGCCGTCGCCCTCGTCTCGCACACCCCGCAGCTCGTCTCCAGCATGGTCGCGGCCCGGCTCGAACACGCCGAGGAGACCGCGGTACGGCTGTGCGGGCAGGGGATACTCGACGTCACCCGCATCGCGGGCTCGGAGCCCGGCATGTGGATGGACATCCTGGCCGCGAACCCGGGACCGGTCGCCGACGTCCTCGCCGACGTGGCCGTCGACCTCGCCGAGACGGTGACGGCGCTGCGCGCCCTGCAGTCCGCCGACGAGGCCAAGCGGCGCGGCGGCGCGGCGGGCATCGAGGACATCCTGCGCCGCGGCAACGCGGGCCGCGCGAAGGTGCCCGGCAAGCACGGCGCCGCGCCCAAGACGTACGAGGTCGTGGCGGTCCTCATCGGCGACCAGCCGGGCGAGCTGGCCCGGATCTTCGCCGACGCGGGCATCGCGGGCGTCAACATCGAGGACGTGCGCATCGAGCACTCCACCGGGCAGCAGGCCGGTGTCATCCAGCTCATGGTCGAGCCGCGCACCGCCCCGACCCTCACCGCCGCCCTCCGCGAGAAGGGGTGGTCGATCCGGCAGTGACGCCGGATCGGCGGGCGGGCCCCCGCCCGCACGGGGCCCGGGAGGGCGTGGCGCGGCCCACAGCGCGCGGCCGGTAACCTTGAGGGATGGCATCCGGCGTCGGCCGGCCCGCCCGCCCCCGCTCCCGTGTACGAGGAAGGCCTTCCGCTGTGGAAAACCCGGTGATCGTCGCCATCGACGGCCCTTCCGGCACGGGCAAGTCCAGCACCTCCAAGGCGGTCGCGGCCAAGCTCGGGCTGAGCTACCTCGACACCGGCGCGCAGTACCGCGCGATCACCTGGTGGATGCTGAACAACGGCATCGACGTCGACGACCCGGTGGCCGTGGCCGACTCCGCGGGCAAGCCGTCGATCGTCTCGGGCAGCGACCCCGCCAACCCGACCATCACGGTGGACGGCGTGGACGCCTCGGCCCCGATCCGTACCCAGGAGGTCACCGCGGCGGTCAGCGCCGTGAGCGCGGTGCCCGAGGTGCGGACCCGGATGGTCGAGCTGCAGCGCGCCGCCGGTGCCGCGGCCCCGGCCGGGATCGTGGTGGAGGGCCGGGACATCGGCACCACCGTCTTCCCCGCCGCCACCGTCAAGATCTTCCTGACCGCCTCCGCGGAGGCCCGCGCCGCGCGCCGCAGCGGCGAGCTGAAGGGCGCGCTGAGCGTCGCCGACACCCAGGCCGCCCTGGTCAAGCGGGACGCGGCCGACTCCGGCCGCACCACCTCGCCGCTGGCCATGGCCGCCGACGCGGTCGAGGTCGACACCACGGACCTGACGCTGGAGCAGGTCATCGAGTGCATCGTCACTCTGGTCGAGGAGAAGCGGGCGCCCAGGTGACCTCCCAGCAGGACACGGTGCCGGGCCCGCGCGGAGCGGCCGTCGGGCGCCGCATCGGCATCGGTCTGATGAACGGCCTGTGGCGGCCCCGGGTGCTCGGCGCCTGGCGGCTGCCCGCGCAGGGCCCGGTCATCCTGGCGGGCAACCACTCGCACAACATCGACGGCCCGATGCTCATCGGCACCTGCCCGCGCCCGCTGCACTTCCTGGTGAAGAAGGAAGCCTTCGTCGGGCCGCTCGACCCGTTCCTGCGCGCCATCGGCCAGCTCAAGGTCGACCGGGCGAGCGCCGACCGTACCGCGATAACCGCCGCCCTCGGTGTGCTGGCGCGCGGCGGGGTGCTGGGCATCTTCCCCGAGGGCACCCGTGGCGACGGCGAGTTCGCGCAGCTGCGGGCGGGCCTCGCCTACTTCGCGGTGCGCTCCGGCGCACCCGTGGTGCCCGTCGCGGTGCTGGGCAGCACCGGCGAGGGACGCCTGGTGTCCGCGCTGCCGCCGCTGCGCAGCCGGATCGACATCGTCTACGGAGAGCCCTTCGACGCCGGTGACGGCTCGGGACGCCGTACCCGCGGCGCGCTGGACGCCGCCACGCTGCGCATCCAGGAGCGGCTCACCGCCCACCTGGCGTACGCCAAGCAAGCCACCGGCCGCTGAACCACACTGGTTACCGCAGCCACCACTGTTGATCGACGGAGAGACCTCATGGAGCACGCAAACGAGCACGGCGAGACCGGCGCGCTCGGCGACGCCGAATACGCCGAGTTCATGGAGCTCGCCGCCGAAGAGGGCTTCGACCTCGAAGAGGTGGCCGACGACCTGGCGGAGGCCGGTCACGGGCCGCTGCCGGTGCTGGCCGTGGTGGGCCGCCCCAATGTCGGCAAGTCGACGCTGGTGAACCGGATCATCGGCCGCCGCGAGGCGGTCGTCGAGGACAAGCCGGGCGTCACCCGCGACCGGGTCACGTACGAGGCGAACTGGAACGGCCGCCGCTTCAAGATCGTCGACACCGGCGGCTGGGAGCAGGACGTCCTCGGTATCGACGCCTCCGTGGCCGCGCAGGCGGAGTTCGCCATCGAGGCCGCCGACGCGGTGGTCTTCGTGGTGGACTCCACCGTCGGCGCCACCGACACCGACGAGGCCGTGGTCCGGCTGCTGCGCCGCGCGGGCAAGCCCGTCGTGCTGGCCGCCAACAAGGTCGACGGCCCGTCCGGCGAGGCGGACGCCACCGCGCTGTGGAACCTCGGCCTCGGCGAGCCCTTCCCGGTCTCCTCGCTGCACGGCCGCGGCACCGGCGACCTGCTCGACGCCATCATGGACGCGCTGCCCGAGGCGCCGGAGATGACCTTCGGCAACGTCATCGGCGGCCCCCGCAGGATCGCGCTGATCGGCCGCCCCAACGTCGGCAAGTCGTCGCTGCTGAACAAGGTGGCCAACGAGGACCGCGTGGTGGTCAACGAGATCGCGGGCACCACCCGCGACCCGGTCGACGAGCTGATCGAACTCGGCGGCGTCACCTGGAAGTTCATCGACACCGCGGGCATCCGCCGCCGTGTCCACCTCACCGAGGGCGCGGACTACTACGCGTCGCTGCGTACGGCGGCGGCGCTGGAGAAGGCCGAGGTCGCGGTGATCCTGGTGGACGCCAGCGAGATGCTGGCCGAGCAGGACACCCGGATCATCTCGATGGCCGTCGAGGCGGGCCGCGCCGTCGTCATCGCCTACAACAAGTGGGACCTGCTCGACGAGGAGCGCCGCTACTACCTCGAGCGCGAGATCGAGAAGGACCTGGTGCAGGTCCAGTGGGCGCCCCGGGTCAATGTCTCGGCGCGCACCGGGCGCCACATGGAGAAGCTGGTCCCGGCGATCGAGACCGCTCTCGCGGGCTGGGAGACCCGGGTGCCGACGGGCCGTCTGAACGCCTTCCTGGGCGAGCTGGTGGCCTCCCACCCGCACCCGATCCGCGGCGGCAAGCAGCCGCGCATCCTGTTCGGGACGCAGGCGGGCACCAAGCCGCCGCGGTTCGTGCTCTTCGCCTCCGGCTTCCTGGAGGCGGGCTACCGGCGCTTCATCGAGCGCCGGCTGCGCGAGGAGTTCGGCTTCGCCGGAACCCCGATCCAGGTGTCGGTCCGGGTCCGCGAGAAGCGCGGCCGCAAGAAGTAGTCCTCAGCGTCGGCCGGAGCCCTTCACGGGCCCGGCCGGCGATTCTCCGAGCGGCCCGGCGGCAGCGCCGCCGGGCTGTGGCCGCGATGCCGCCCCGACGAGAACGGCGGAGTGTCGTGCCAGCTCGAGAACCCGCCGAACTGCAGCGACTCCTCGCCCGACCGGTCTCCCGGGAGCGCCCGGAACAGACGGCGGTACTCGGAGTAGAGAGCGTCGTAGATGGGCGTCGCGCTGCCGCCGCCTCCTGCCGTGTCCTGCCCACTGCGCATGGACGGGATGTAACGCTGGAACGGGGGTCGGGAGGAGGCGTCAAAGGTGTGCACGTATGTGCCAACGACGTGGGATGTCCCGGGATGCGGGCTGCTGGACCGAAATGCAGATCTTTGAGCGCACTGCGGCCGGACGGCGCACGCCGAGGGGCGCGTACGTGGTTCCGTACGCGCCCCTGCGGACAGCGGTTCACTCCTGAGGGTCCCTCCGAGGGGCTCTGAGCGGCCCTTGGGCGGTCCTTGAGCGGCTCTGCGAGCCCCTGAAGCGAGCCCTCTGAGCTCCTGAGGGGGTCAGGTCCCCGCGAGCGGCATCGTGGCGGCCACCAGCAGGCCGCGGGAGCAGGCGCGGGCCAGCGCGTCGCGCATCAGGTCCTCGCGCGGCTGGCGGCCGATGGATCCGGCGGGACCGGCGTAGACGTACACCTCGTTCGTACGGTTGACCGCCGCGCGCCAGCCCTCGCTCACCTGGAGCGGCTGGTGCGCCTGCCACCACGCGGTGGACGCGGGCCCGCCGGGGCCGGGCTGCAGGACGGCGTGCAGCTTGCCGGTGGCCAGCAGCACCGACCAGCCGCCGAGCCGGGACGGCGGCGCCTCCAGGTCGAGCTGGGGCACGAAGCCCTGCTCGATCAGCAGCGGCAGGAAGTCGTCGCCCGCGCCGGTGGCGCCCACCCGGGCGACCGGTCCGGTCGGCTCGATCACCAGGGCGGGGCGCAGCGTGTCCTCGATGATGATCAGACCGCAGGTGATGCCGAGCACCGCCTGCCGGGGGGTGGGGTCGGGCATGGTGACCGGCGCGCCGCCGCCCTGCGCCATCGGCATGCCGGGAGCGCCCGGTGCGCCGGTGCCGCCCTCTTCCCCGCCCATGCTGCGTACGGCGCCCTGCAGTTGCTCCTCGGTGACGGGGACGACCTGCGAGGGGATGCACGCGGCGTGCGCGAACGCCAGCACCGCCGTCTCGTCGCCGACGAACAGCACGGTGCTGGTCCGCTCCTGCCCGGTGTCCCCGGGGGTGCGGCAGGACGTGCAGTCGTAGGTGCCGGGTGCGTTCGCCCCGGTGAGCAGCCGAGTGGTCTCCTCCTCGCCGATCTCGGCACGTACCTCGTCACTCACATCGAGCATGGGCGGCACGGGAGTCTCCTTGAAAGTGCGGTGATGCGGTCACTGATTCGGCCGAATCGCCGGGCCTGCCCCGGCGCATAGTGACAACGGACGATCTGTGGTGGGAGTCACGCTTTGCGGGGGAGGGGATTCCGCTACCGGTCGCCGAGCGTGAGATTCCCGGCCGACCGCTCACCCTGCGTCGAACAGCCGTCGGAGAGCGGCAAGTTGGACATGTGACGCTACTCACCTGATGCGCCGTTTAGATCCTTATTTACGACGATACGTGCACGCCAAGCACCCGTATTCCCGGTCTTCTTACCGCCGGTAACGCTCAACTGGCCTGCGACGTACCGGAATTGTTTGGCCCAGGGCCGTGCGGCTGTCTAGATTCGCCCGCCGTGTGCAAATCGCACCGCCCGGGTTCGGACGGGCGCCGATCCGTGGGGGAGCGGCGCCGGTTCTTGAGCACCACAGGGGGACACCCGGGTCCGTGGAGAGGAATTCCATGGTCTTGAGCTGCAAGTACCGGCATACCGCGCTCATCACCGGCGTGGCCGCCCTGGCCCCGCTGGCCGTCCTGGCCTCGGGGGGCAAGGCGACAGCCGCCGACCAGGGAGTGTGGGACCGTATCGCGCAGTGCGAGAGCGGCGGGAACTGGCACATCAACACCGGCAACGGCTACTACGGCGGACTCCAGTTCGCCGCGAGCACCTGGCGGTCCTACGGCGGCGGCAGCTACGCCTCGCGCGCCGACCTGGCCAGCCGGGAGCAGCAGATCAACATAGCGACAAAGGTCCAGCACGCCAGCGGCTGGGGCGCCTGGCCGGTCTGCTCGCGCCGCGCGGGCGCGACCGGCAGCGCACCGTCGGCAACGACGCCGTCGAAGCCCAGCAAGCCCTCCAAGCCGTCGAAGCCGGCGACCCTGTCGAGCGGGCGCTCCACAGCGGCGGCCAGGACCCGGAGCCTGGAGGCGAACGGCACGCCCGGGACCGTACGCGCCGACCGCGGTACCGCGCGCGCCCTCCTGACCGGTGGCGCCGTGTCCGTCAGCCCGACCGGGCTGGTGCCGCAGGGCGCCCCCCAGTGGTGGCCGCACTGGTGACAGGCCGCTGACGGCGGCCGCCGCGCCCCGTCCGCACCCGTGGCGACGCCTCACGAGGGCCGTGCCGTGTGCCCCGCCCGGTTGCTCCGACCGGGTGGGGCACGTCCGGCCGCGGGCCGTGGCTCACCCGGATCGGCGATGACATGTGCTTAGCGTGGCCCGATGAACGATCAGTCGTCGTATCGTCATATCGCCACACTGCGAGGGGCCGTGAGCCGGGCCACCGTCGCCGTCGCCGCGGTCGGAGCGTTGGTGGTGCTGCCGACGGTGGCCGCCCAGCCCGCGGCGGCCGTGCAGCCCGTCACGCCCGCCCCGCCCGCCGGCCACCCGGCGCCGCCACCGGCGCAGGCCGCTCCGGCCAAGGCAGCCCCCGTGAAGGCGGCCCCAGCGAAGGCCGTTCCGGTCAAGGCGGCCCCCGTGAAGGCCGTTCCGGTCAAGGCGGCCCCGGCGAAGGCCGCCCCCGCGACCGCCCCGCGCGGCGTGTGGAACCGGATCGCCCAGTGCGAGAGCAGCGGCGACTGGCACATCAACACCGGCAACGGCTTCTACGGCGGGCTGCAGTTCTGGCAGCCGACCTGGCAGCGGTTCGGCGGCACGAAATACGCCCCCCGCGCCGACCTCGCCACGCCCGCCCAGCAGATCGCGGTCGCCGAGCGGGTGCGCAGGGCGCAGGGCTGGCGTGCCTGGCCGGTCTGCGCCCGCGCCCAGCGCCTCGCCGCGAAGAAGCACCGCGTGCACACCGTCAGGCGCGGCGAGACGCTGTCCTCCATCGCGCACGACCACGCCGTCACCGGCGGCTGGCAGCGGCTCTACGCCATGAACAAGGCCGCGATCGGCGCCGACCCGGACAACGTCGCCGTGGGACTGGTGCTCACCCTCGCCTGAAGCGCGCGAAGTGTACTGCGACCGCTCCCGAACTCCAGACCGGCGGCGGCCCGTTGTCCGACGGTCTTGTTAGGGTCGGTCAGCGGGCCGCACGGCCTGTTCGGCTGGGGGACACGGGACAGACATGCGCATCACGTTCTTGATTCACAACGCGTACGGCATCGGCGGCACCATCCGTGCCACCTTCAACCTGGCGGGGCAGCTCGCGGCCGAACACGACGTGGAGATCGTCTCGGTGTTCCGCGACCGCGAGCGGCCCGCCTTCGCGATCGACCCCCGGATCCGGCTGCGCCACCTCGCCGACACGCGGGGGGACGTCCCCGGCAGCGTGCGCGAGGACCCGCGGCACGCACTGCCGTCGGCGGTCTTCCCGTCCTCCGACCGGCAGCACGCCATCTACAGCCCGATCACCGACGAGCGCATCGGCCGCTGCCTGGCCGAGCTCGACACCGACGTCCTGGTCGGCACCCGGCCGGGGCTCAATGTCCACATCGCCCGCCAGGCGCCGCGCCACCTCGTCCGGGTCGCCCAGGAGCACCTGACGCTCGACACGCACTCCACCCGGCTCGTCCTGGAGCTGCGCCGCCGCTACCCGGGCCTGGACGCCGTCACCACCACCACCGAGGCCGACGCGGCCGTCTACCGCCGCCGGATGCCCGGCGTGCCCGCCACAGCCATCCCCAACAGCGTCCCGCCCCCCGGCGCCCCGCCCTCCGACTGCACCGCGCCCGTCGTGGTCGCCGCGGGACGCCTCGCCGAGGCCAAGCGGTACGACGACCTCATCCGCGCCTTCGCCGTCGTCTGCGACCGGCACCCGGACTGGGCCCTGCGGCTGTACGGCTCGGGCGACCGGCGCGCGATGCTCGACGCGCTCATCACCGAACTGGGCGTCGGCAAGCACGTGACGATGATGGGCCCGGTCTTCCCGCTGGAGCCCGAGCTGGCCAAGGCGTCGGTGATGGCCGTGACCTCCACCATGGAGTCCTTCGGCATGACCATCGTGGAGGGCATGCGCGCCGGGCTCCCGGTGGTCGCCACCGACTGCCCGCTCGGGCCCCGCGAGATCGTCACGGACGGTGTCAACGGCTTCCTGGTGCCGCCGCGCGACATCGACGCCATCGCGGGCGCGCTGCTCACCCTCGTCGAGGACGACGAGCGCCGCCGGGCGATGGGCCGCGCCGCCCTGGCCACCGCCGAGACCTACGACCCCGCCCTGATCGCGGCCCGGCACGTACGCCTCTTCCAGGCGCTGCTGGACGCCCGCGCGCGCCCCGGCCACCGGGCCCGCGCCGCTGTGCGCCGGGCCGTGGGAGGCACCCTGGGAGCCTTCCTGACCGTGGCCGACACCATCGGGGCGGGCGTCAGGAAGGTGCGGCGGACCTTTCGGGGCGTCAGGTAATCGCACTGGCCGGAAACGGGTTACGGGTCACTTATCCGGGCATCCGAGGAGGCCACCCGCGAACCGCCGGGTAACCGCGGGTATTGCGGAGATGCTGTGCGGGACATGTGTGCGCGGGAAATTCATTGACCTGCGGGTATTCACCCGAAATCGGTAAACCGGAAGGGCACGATCTGTGACACGAGTGTGACGATCAAGGCCCTCGGAGGGAGTGCCGGGGCCTACCGTGTCGGGCATGTCGCCGCAACCGCAGTTTCCGCAGAACCCGCAGGACGACCTCGACGCGTACCTCGGCCTCGACGCCGGTGAGGCGGAGCTCCGGGCCCGTGAGCGGGGCTGGACGACGGTCAGGAGCCTGCCGCCGGGCGCGATCGTGACGCTGGAGTACATGGCCCGCCGGCTGAACTTCACCGTGGAGGAGGGCCGGGTGCGGCGCTGCTGGGCGGGCTGACCGGCTGACCCGTGGCCGCGGCCGGGCATGCTCGTGGCGGGCCCGCGATCGCGCAGGCCCGCCGGGTGTACGGGTGGGGGAAGGTCAGCCGACCATGCCGCGGCCGCGCACCTGCTGGTGCGCGAGCGGGGTGGCGCTGGGGCGTACGGGACGCTCGACGGGCGGGCGGCGGCTGCCGACGGGAGTGAGCGGGGTCCGCTCGTTGCGTCCCGTGGGGGGCCTGCCGGGCGCGTGCGGGGCCGTGGCGCCCGGAACGGCCGTGGCGCCCGTCGCGGGGCCGGAGCCGCCGCGTGCGCCCGCACCGACCGTCTCGCGGCTCGGCACCTGCTCGTCGTCGCCCGTGGCGGTCCGCTGGGTGACCAGGACCGGGCTCGCGGGCACCGGCGCGGCCAGCGGACCGGCCGAGCGGTCACGCATCCGCTGCCAGGCGGCGAGGATGTACGCCTCGGCCCGCGCCATCGCCGGTTCGAACCACGGCAGCGCCAGCAGGATCAGCAGCCCCGCGGCCCAGCCGAGCAGCACATCGCTGACCCAGTGGGTGCCGAGGTAGACGGTGGTCGCTCCCACGCCCAGCGCGAGCAGCGCGCTGATCACGGAGCCCAGCCGCCGGGCCCGCGGCGTGGTGGCCAGATACGCCAGAACGCCCCAGGTCACGACCGCGTTCGCGGTGTGGCCCGAGGGAAATATATCGCCGCCGGCGAACATCTCGGCCGATCCGACGGTCGTCGCGTAGTGCGGTCCGAGCCGTCCGAGGCCGTATTTCACGGCCCCCACGGTGATGTTCAGCAGCAGCAGCGAGGTGCCGAGAACCAGCAGCGGGTGCAGGGTGCGGTGGCGCCACGCGCGCCAGCCCAGCCATGCCAGCACCATCACCGCGGTCGGTCCGCGCTGGCCCAGGACCACGAAATAGTCCAGGAACGCGTGGATTTGCGGCCATTGTTTGTAAGGACGCCAGAGCATGACCTGCCAGTCCAGCGTCACCAGCTTGGAGGTGGTGAGGACGCCCACGACGATGGCGACGTAAACCGCCAGCGTCAGACCGAACAGCCATACGCGGGTTCGGCTCATCCGCGGCACGTCGCCACGGGTCGTGGGGTGCTCCGCCGGACGGAGGAGCTTCTCATCGGTACGCACCCAAAGGACGTTACAGCGTGTGACGGCACAGTTCGGCCGAACGGGCTGCTTTGTAATGACGATGTGATGTGGAGTGCGTCTCACTGCGGCTTTGCGGGCCGTGGTTTCGGCGGAATAGCGTGGCGGCTGGAGTTTATGTTCGGGTGTTGATACTCACACCTCCTTGGCGCGCCGCTCCGTTCTTATTTATCGCTTATTTCCCTCACCTTTCTGTGGCGTTTCCCGTCCGATAGCCGGGGCGCCGCGTCCGCACGGTGTGACCTGGGCCACAGGGGGTCCTCAGCTGCGTCGCGTACGCTGGCCAATCACCCGACAGTGGCCGGAGGCCCGCGGGGGGAACCAGGCGCCGCGAAGGCGAGCGCGCAGGGAGGTACGCAGATGACAGGGACGACCGTGACCCGCAGGTCCAGGCCTGCGACGACCGTCCCCCTGTTCGCCACCCGCCAGGCCAGCCGCTGGACGATCCTCTTCGTCCTCTGCGTCAGCCTGCTGATCGTGGCGCTCGACGCCACCGTGCTCCACGTGGCCGTGCCCGCGCTCACCGAGGACCTGCGGCCCAGCTCGCAGGGCCTGCTGTGGATCGTGGACGCCTACCCGCTGGTCGCCGCCTCGCTGCTGATCCTCTTCGGCACGCTGGGCGACCGGATCGGCCGCCGCAAGGTGCTGCTGATCGGCTACGGGCTCTTCGGCGTCGCCTCCGCGCTGGCCGCCTTCGCGCCCAGCCCCATGGTGTTGATCGCCGCACGCGCGCTGCTCGGCGCCGGCGGCGCCATGATCATGCCTGCCACTTTGTCGATACTTCGACAGGTCTTCCCGGACCGCCGCGAGCGGGCCATGGCGATCGGCGTCTGGAGCGCGGTCGCCGCCGTCGGCGCCGCGGTCGGACCGGTGCTCGGCGGCTTCCTGGTCGAGCACTTCTGGTGGGGCTCGGTCTTCCTGATCAACATCCCGCTGATGGCCGTCATGCTCGTGGTGGGCCGGATGCTGCTGCCGGAGTCCAGGGGCGGCGCCGACGGCCCGTGGGACGTACTCGGCGCCCTGACGGCCGCGGGCGGCGTCCTCGGCGTGGTGCTCGGCATGAAGCGGCTCGGCGCCGGCGCGGGCCCGCTGAACGCCTCCGTGTGCGTACCGCTGATCGTCGGCGCGGCGCTGCTCGTCCTCTTCATACGCCGCCAGCGGCAGCGAAAGCACCCGCTGATCGACATCAAGATGTTTGCGCAGGTCGCCTTCTCCACCTCCGTCGGCTGCATCGTGCTGGCCATGCTCGCCCTGGTCGGCCTGGAGCTCATCGCCGTCCAGTACCTGCAGCTCGTCCTCGGCCTCAGCCCGTTCCAGACCGGCTTGCGGCTGCTGCCGCTCACCTTCGCCGCGATGGGCGCCGGGCTCGCCGGATCGCGGCTGCTGACCCGCTTCGGGCCGCGCGCCATGGTCTCCAGCGGCTTCGTCCTCACCGCCGTCGCGGTGCTCTCGCTGACCGCGATGGGTCAGCACGACCGTCCGATGCTGCTCACCACCGCCTTCGTCCTGCTCGGCTTCGGCCTGGAGACCACCCTCTTCGGCGCCTACGAGTCGATGCTCAGCGAGGCCCCGGCCCGCCAGGCGGGCGGCGCCGCGGCGATCGGCGAGACGTCGTACCAGCTCGGCGCGGGCATGGGCATCGCGCTGCTCGGCAGTGTGATGAACGCCGCCTACACCCCGGGCGTGGCGCACACCCCCGGTGTCAGCGCGGCGGACGGCGCCGCGGCGGGCAACTCGCTCGGTGAGGCGTACGACATCGCCGACCGGCTCGGCGGCGGCCCCGGCGCGGCCCTGCGGCACGCCGCCCGGCACGCCTTTGTCACCGGGCTGCATGTGACACTGCTGGTCAGCGCCGCCCTGCTGCTCGTCGGCGCGCTCGCCGCGCTGCGGCTGCCGCGGGTCATGGAGTGCGGCAGCCTGGACCGGGCCGCCGCTCTGACCTCCTGCGACGCCCTGCTTCCGGCACGCCGGGAACCGGTGGAACTGCTCCGCCCGGCGCGCCAGGAGTCGCTGGCCGTCGCCCGGTCTGGACTCGCGGGAGACTGAGCCGTAACGTCGGCGCGAGCCGCCAGTTACCACCGCTAGTTTTGCCGGAGGACCGTCATGCCCGCACCTTCCGCAGCGAAGCCGCCGCCCTTCGACCCGTACGACCCGCTCGGCCTCGACGACCTGCTGACGCCGGAGGACCGCGCGGTCCGCGACACCGTGCGCGGCTGGGCCGCCGACCGGGTGCTGCCCCATGTGGCGGGCTGGTACGAGCGCGGCGAACTGCCCGTCATCCGCGAACTCGCCCGCGAACTGGGCGCCATCGGCGCGCTCGGCATGTCGCTGACCGGCTACGGCTGTGCGGGAGCCAGCGCCGTCCAGTACGGCCTGGCCTGCCTGGAGCTGGAAGCCGCCGACTCCGGCATCCGCTCCCTGGTGTCGGTCCAGGGCTCGCTGGCGATGTACGCCATCCACCGCTTCGGCTCCGAGGAGCAGAAGCAGCGCTGGCTGCCGTCCATGGCCGCCGGCGAGGTCATCGGCTGCTTCGGCCTCACCGAGCCCGACCACGGCTCCGACCCGGCCGAGATGCGCACCTACGCCAAGCGCGACGGCGGGGGCACTGACGCCGACTGGATCCTCAGCGGCCGCAAGATGTGGATCACCAACGGCTCGGTGGCGGGCGTCGCCGTCGTCTGGGCGCAGACCGACGAGGGGATCCGCGGCTTCGCCGTCCCCACCGACACCCCCGGCTTCTCCGCC
This sequence comes from Streptomyces sp. NPDC051976, assembly GCF_040680795.1. Classification (NCBI taxonomy): domain Bacteria; kingdom Bacillati; phylum Actinomycetota; class Actinomycetes; order Kitasatosporales; family Streptomycetaceae; genus Streptomyces; species Streptomyces sp. NPDC051976. Next base: position 50,011 of record NZ_JBFAXL010000035.1, on the reverse strand, counting down.
CCCGAGATCCACCACAAGTGGAGCCTGCGCGCCTCGGTCACCAGCGAACTCGTACTCGACGACGTACGCCTCCCGGCCGACGCGGTGTTCCCCGAGGTCACCGGCCTGCGCGGCCCGTTGAGCTGTCTGAACCACGCCCGCTACGGAATCGTCTGGGGCGCGATGGGCGCCGCCCGCAGCAGCTTCGAGTCCGCGCTCGAATACGCCAGGACGCGCGAGCAGTTCGGCAAGCCGATCGGTGGCTTCCAGCTCACCCAGGCCAAACTCGCCGACATGGCCGTCGAACTGCACAAGGGCATCCTGCTCGCCCACCACCTGGGGCAGCGGATGGACGCCGGACGGCTGCGGCCCGAGCAGGTCAGCTTCGGGAAGCTCAACAACGTCCGCGAGGCGATCGAGATCTGCCGCACCGCCCGCACCATCCTGGGCGCCAACGGGATCTCGCTGGAGTACCCGGTGATGCGGCACGCGACCAACCTGGAGTCCGTGCTCACCTACGAGGGCACGGTCGAGATGCACCAACTGGTGCTGGGCAAGGCACTCACCGGACTCGACGCGTTCCGCGGCTGACGCGGAGTGCGCCGGGACGTCCGGTGAGGGCCTTGCTCAGTTCTGGTTGAAGAAGCCGTCGCCGCCGCGGGCGGTGTCGGCGTTCATCACCATGTAGTCGGCCGGGGTCAGCAGGAAGACCCGGGTGGCGACGCGCTCGATGGAGCCGCGCAGCCCGAACGTGAGACCGGCGGCGAAGTCGACGACGCGCTTGGCGTCGGTCGGCTCCATGCCGGTGAGGTTGACGATCACGGGGACACCGGCGCGGAACAGCTCACCGATGCCACGCGCGTCCCGGAAGCCGTCCGGAGTGACGGTGGCGATCCGGCGGCCCTGTTCCTCGGCCGCCTCCGTGGCCACCCGCACCCGCGGGTCGGTCACCCAGGTGTCGGCACGCTCGGAACCCTCGCCGTAGTCGGCGTACTCCTCGTCGTAGTAACTCTCGTCGCCGTTGTCGTCGACGAGGCCCAGCCAGGCACTCGCCCGTCGAACCGATCCCATGACGCCTCCTCTCTCACACGCGGTCGGTACCGTCCGCAGTCCTATGGTCGTCCATGATGCGGAGGATGCGCCAAGCGGATTGCCGCCTCGCAGGCGACTTGTGACGGTACTGGTGCACACGATAGTGGCGGATCGTCAGGTAGCCACAGGTGTAAGCAAGGTGACGGATCGGTGGAAGCGCTCTCCACTTCCGGGTGACGGCGGGGGCCGTCCGGCCGAATCAGGCCGTGCGTGACCGCCCGCTGGGGTGTGGGTGGTTGGCGGTAGCATGACCGCCGATCACAGGGACAGTCACCGGGGGAGCCATGTTCGGGATCATCAGGCCGTGCCGTCATCGCATGTCGGAGGGGTTGGCGGCGTCGTGGCTCGCCCATCTGTGCGGGCTCTGCCTGGCGCTGCGTGACGGGCACGGCCAGTTCGCGCGGATGGCCACCAACTACGACGGACTGGTGATCTCGGTGCTCGTCGAGGCGCAGTCCACGCCCGGCGCGGTGGATTCGCGGCGTAAGGCAGGACCCTGCCCGCTGCGCGGGATGCGGACCGCGCCGGTGGCCATGGGCGAGGGCGCGCGGCTGGCCGCGGCCGTCTCACTGGTGCTGGCCTCGGCGAAGATGCGCGACCATGTCGAGGACGCCGACGGGGCGTTCAGGCGGCGGCCGGTCGCCGCGGCGGCCCGTACGGTGGCGCGCCGCTGGGACCGCGCGGGTGCCCGGACCGGCGGCGACCTGGGCTTCGACACCGCCGTGCTGCTCGACGCGGTCGGGCGGCAGAGCGAGATCGAGGCGGCGGCGGGCCCCGGCACCTCGCTGCTGACCATCACGGAACCGACCGAGACGGCCACCGCGGCGGCCTTCGCCCACACCGCGGTGCTCGCCGGGCGGCCCGGCAACCTGGCGCCGCTGGAGGAGGCGGGACGGCTCTTCGGCCGCCTCGCCCATCTGCTCGACGCGGTCGAGGACCTGGCCGCCGACACCCGCTCCGGCGCCTGGAACCCGCTGACCGCGACCGGCACGGACCTCGGCGAGGCCCGCCGGCTGTGCGACGACGCTCTGCACGGCATACGCCTGGCCCTGAAGGACGCCGACTTCGCGGGGTCCACGTCGGGGCGGCTGACGCACATGCTCCTCGTCCACGAGCTGGGACGGTCGGTGGACAGGGCGTTCGGCACGGGCGGTTGCTCCCACGGGACGGCGGCGGGGCCGGCCGACGGGCCGTACGCCTCCGGTGGGAACCCGTACGGTCCCGGGCCGAATCCCTACGCGCCCGGTGGTCCCGGGCAGAGCCCGTACGCGCCGGGCGGACCGGGGCAGAACCCTTACTCGCCCGGCGGTCCCGGCTTCCCCGGCGGGGGCTTCCCGCCGCCCCCCGAGCCGCCGCGTCGCCGTGGACTGCTCGCCGGGTGCCTGGTCTACACGGGCATGTGCTGCACCTGCGAGCTCTGCTGCCGCGAGCACGACGACGCGTGGAGCGGGCAGCGCCGGGACGCCTGGTGCAACAGCTGCGACTGCGACGGGTGCTCGGACTGCTGCGACTGTTGCGAGTGCTGTGAGTGTTGCGAATGCTGCGACTGCGGCTGCTGAGGTCGGTGTCCTGAGGTCAGCCGCGGGAGGGGGGCTCCCGCGGCTGAAGTGCCGTCATATCCATGGTGGGGCGCGGGTGGTCGCGGCCGAATGCCCCCTTGTGTGTTTCCTGTGAGGTCTGAATACTCCTGTGTACTTGTCAGGCACACGACGAGTTCGAATATCGGAGCGAGTCTGACGGTACACCGACAAATCCACCCTCCACCCCACAGGAGGAACCGCGTGAAGACCACCCGACGCATCCAACTGCTGGCCGTCACTTCCGGCCTGCTGGCGGCCACCGCGTTCGCGCTGCCGTCCGCCGTCGCCGCCCCCACGGCGAAGGCCACCCCCGCCACCGCCGCCTCCGTCGCCGCGTCGCTCGGCACGGGCAGCACCGCGGGCACCTACTACGACACCGCCTCGAAGGCCACCGTCGTCAACGTCACCAACCAGGCGGCGGCCGACACCGTCCGCGCCGCGGGCGCCACCCCCCGGCTGGTCGCCCACAGCGCCGCGCAGCTCGCCAAGGCGGCCGACGCCACCAAGGCCGCGGACATCGCGGGCAGCGCCTGGTCCGTCGACCCGCGCAGCGACACCCTGTCGGTCACCGTCGACAGCCGGGTCACCGCGGCCCAGTTGGCGCGCCTGAAGCAGTCCACGGCCGGCTACGGCGACGCCGTGCACATCAGCCGGGTCGCGGGCAGGTTCAGCAAGCTGCTCTCCGGCGGCGACGCGATCTACACCGACAGCTGGCGCTGCTCGGTCGGCTTCAATGTCCGCAGCGGCAGCACGTACTACTTCCTGACCGCGGGTCACTGCACCGAGGGCTACCCGGACTACTACACCAGCGGTGGCACGTACATCGGCCCGACGGTCGGTACCAGCTTCCCGAACAACGACTACGGCATCGTCCGCTACGACTCCTCCGTCGCCCACAGCGGAACCGTCGGCAGCCAGGACATCACCAGCGCCGCGAACGCGTACGTCGGCGAGTCCGTCAAGCGCCGCGGCTCCACCACCGGCATCCACGGCGGGTCCGTGACCGGCCTCAACGCCACCGTCAACTACGGCAACGGCGAGGTCGTCTACGGCCTCATCCAGACCAACGTCTGCGCCGAGCCCGGCGACAGCGGCGGCTCCCTCTACGACGGCTCCAAGGCCATCGGCCTGACCTCCGGCGGCAGCGGCAACTGCACCTCCGGCGGCACGACCTTCTTCCAGCCGGTGACGGAGGCGCTCAGCGCCTACGGCGTCAGCGTCTACTGACGGTCCTCTTCCGGTTCCGGCGTCTCCACCGTTCCCTGCGCGGTGGAGGCGCCGGTTCTCATGTCCACGGTGAGTGCGCCGGCCTGATCCCGGGTCATGTGGGACCGGCCGTGGTGGGTACGGGACCGGCCGGTGTCCGTGAGGAACGCCAGCAGGCGGGCGGCCTCCGCCTCGACCGCCGCCCGGTCCTCGGCGGACGTCCACTCGCCGAACGGTTCCACCACCAGCGTCGCGCCGTCGCGCCGCTCGTCGAGGCGCCAGATGCCGTGGACGAAACCGTCCACCAGATAGGTGCCGCGCCGCTCCCGGCCGCTGTACACGACGCGCGCCCGGTCGTCGTCGGTGCGGAAGACCCGGGAGCGGTCGTCGTGCGACAGCAGCAGATTGTCGTACTGCGGCAGAAAGCGCGGGGGAGCGGGGACCTCGGGTCCGGGGAAGGGGGCGCCGGGCACGTCGTACAACTCGGTGCCGCGCTCGTCGCGGTAGTTCACGAGGCGGTCGGCCAGGCGGGCGAGGACGGTACGGACCGCGGTGAGACCCGACCAGACGGCGATGTCGGCGGCGGAGGCGGGGCCGAAGGCGGCGAGGTAGCGCAGGACGGCGGTGTCGGTTCCGGTGTCGGTGTCGGTGCCTGTTTTCGTGTCCGGGTGCGGGTCCGGGTGGCTTTCCGGGCGGAGGGCGGCGGCGTCGAGCCAGGTGTCGGCCGGGACATGGCGGGCCGCGCCCGAGGTGCGCCACAGGCCGCGCGGCGGCGGCTGGACCAGCGGCAGCCGGGCGCCGACCGCGGCGCCGAGCGCGAGCCGGTCGCGGTCGGGCCAGCGTTCCCGCAGCCGGTCGCCCAGCTCACTGGTCGTCATCGGCCGCTCCTCCAGCAGCGGGCGGGCGGCGCGGACCACCTCGTTCAGGTCGAGCCCGGCGAGCGCCTTGCGGAAGGTGCCGAGCATCCGCTGGTCGATCACCCGCTGCATCACCGGGCGCAGCGCCAGGCAGTCCCTGTCGGTCACCAGGTGGATCGTCCAGCGCATCAGACCGATCCGTACCGCCGCACGCCTGCTGAGCAGGTCCGACAACTCGTCCGGCGCGAAGTCCGCCACCCGCGACCACAGTCCCACATACGGGTCCTGCGGCACCTGGGCCTGCATGCCGACCAACCGCTCGATCGCCTCGGCCGCGCCGACCGCGTTCCTGTGCAGCAGCGACTGCCGTGCCAGCAGCGAGCGGTTGAGCGTGCGCCGGTCGAGCGTGGCACCTGCGGCGGGGGCAGGGGCGGCCGGGCGGGCGTGAGGGGTGGGGCGGGTCGTCATGGTGTCCAGCGTAGGAAGGCTTGCGGTCAGTTCCTGTCCGCAAGCCTTCCCGACCGGTCGGAGCGGCCGGTCGGCGCGGCCCGTCAGCGAAGGGTGACGGTGCGTTCCCCCAGATAGGTGGTGTACGAGGTGACGGCGGTGGGCACCTGCAGCGCCTTGTGCTCCTGGTAGAGGCGGCGGATCTCAGCGAACGGGCCGCCCGCGGCGCTCAACTCGGCCGCCGAGTCGAGCAGCGCCACATCGCCGGCTGCCAGCGCCTCCAGCGGCTGTCCGGGCGGCGCGTCGGCCAGGCCCCAGGCGTCCCACGGCAGCACCTCGGCCCCGTTCATCGCCGCGAGGTCCCGCACCACGTTGTTCTGCACGAACCACAGCCCCTGGAGCCCGATGCCGCCGACCCCGTACGCCTCCGGGTCGGCCGCGCCGCTGCGGCAGTCCTGCCAGGCCCGCCCGGCCACCAGGAACCGGTCGCGCGGCACGTCGCACGGGTCGAAGTCGATCCCGTACCCCTTCGCCGGCTCGGGCGCGGCCAGTTGGGGATCCGCCAGCAGCCAGCCGCGTCCGGTGTCCCAGAACTCGGTGACCCAGTGGTCGTCGTGGAACCCGGGGGTGAAGTAGGTGGCGAACCCGACGCGGGGCCTGGCCGGTATGCCCTTGGCGCGCAGGGCGGAGCACAGCAGCAGAGCGAAGTCCCGGCAGGTCCCGGCGAATCGCCGTGCCGGGTCGCGCGGCCGGTCCAGCGGCGCGTCGTCGAGGCCGCGGACCGCCGCCAGGATGTCCGCCGCATAGCGCGTCTCCGCCTCGGTGTGCTTGCGCTCCCGCGGCAGCGCGTACCCGAAGAGGTGCTCCGACTCCTCGCGGTGTACGAGCAGACCACGCACCGCCTCCGCCAGCGCGCGCGGTTCCGCGGGGAGCCCGGCGAAGGCCGCGGGGCTGCCCGGATCACTGACCCGGCTCTGCGTCCGGTAGAAATCTCTTTCGATGGCGTCCATGCCGGAACCCTGCCGGAAATTCGCCCCGAATTTCAACCCGCGGAAACTCGGCGGGATTTCGGGCCGGGGAAAGGGGCGAATTCCGCCCCGGGCGGGAGCGTCACTCCACTGGGCCGCTGACGGCTCCCGAACCGCGGCCCCAGCCATAGGCCCGGTCGGCGCGCAGGGTGATGACCAGGCGCTTGTCGGCGACCATCGCGGCGCGGTACTCGTCCCAGTTCGGGTGCTCGCCCTGGATCGCGCGGAAGACGTCGATCAGTTCCTCCACCGTGGCGTCGTGCGGATCCGCGGCCACCGGGGTCAGTTCCGCTTCGCCCTCGGCGACCAGATACGCCCCGAGATCGGAGGTGGAGACATAAAAGCTGGCCCGCGGATCGCGGCGCAGATTGCGGGTCTTCGCACGGTCGTCGGTCGCCGAAATGCGGATGGTACGGGTCTTGTCGTCATAGGTGAACGCCACATTGGACAACTGCGGGCGCCCGTCCCGCTTCAGGGTGACGAGGACGCCGGTGCGGCGCTCCCGCAGAAGGTCGAACAGCGTGCCGGCGGGTGATTCTTCCTGGCTCACAGTCACTCCGATTCTGGTTCCGGTGCTGATTCCTGCTCCCTGAGGGGGAACGCCATGACCGTGGCCCCGATTCCGAGCGTGCCGGGGGCGTGCGGGGCCCGCGCCGCCTCGTGGAGCTCGTCGAAGAGCGCGGCCAGCCGCTGCCGGAAGTCCTCCCAGACCTCCGGCTCCACCCACAGCTCCAGGTCCGAGGTCACGCCCGGCGCGTCCGGGGCGCGGCGGGCGGCGCGGGCCCGCAGGTTGTGGGCGAGCGCCTCGGCGAGCAGCGGCGCCCCTTCGTGCCTCTGGTCGGAGAGCGGCGAGCCGTGCACCGCGAGGTAACGGCGTTCCCGCCCGCCCCTGTTGGACCGCACCTCCGCGAGCCGCACCAGCCCGGCCGCGTCCAGCTTGCGCAGATGCTGGCTGGCCAGGGCGTGCGAGATGCCGAGTTCACGGGCCAGTTCGGCGGCGGACAGCGGCGCGTTCCAGACCAGGGACACCATGCGCAGCCGTACCGGATGGGCGAGGGCTCGCAGGAGGGGATCGTTCGCCGTCATGGGCCCATTAGATCGCGTACACCGCACCGGGAGCGGGAGCGATGTTGCCGCTCATGACTCCCAAGCAATAGATTGGGGGTCATGACGGTACGGAGGGTCCTGGGGGACCGTGTCGCGGCGACCTATCTGGGCGGGGTGCTGGTCTCCGGGTTCGGCGACGCGGCGATGCTGCTGGTCGCCGGCATCTGGGTGAAGACGCTGACGGGTTCCAGCAGCCTCGCGGCGGCGGTGACCTTCTGCGTGTGGGCGCCCACCCTGGCAGGTCCCGTGCTGGGCACCCTCGCCGACCGGGTGCGCCGCCGCCCCTTGCTGATCTGGGTCAACGTGGTGCTCGCGGCCCTCCTCCCCCTTCTCCTCGCGGTGCGCGCCGGGCGCGACGTCTGGCTGCTCTTCGCGGTCTTCTTCGTGATCGGCACCGCCTCCGTACTGTCGGACGCCGCCGAGGCGGGCATCGTCACCGCCGCCGTACCCGCCGCCCTGCGCGGCGACTTCAACGGTCTGCGGATGACCGTCAACGAGGCCATGAAACTGCTGGCCCCCCTCGCGGGCGCCGGGCTCTTCCTCCGGTACGGCGGTGGCGCCGTCGCCGTCCTCGACGCCGTCACCTTCGTGCTCGCCGCCGCGGCCTTCGCCGCCCTGCGCGTGCGCGAGCAGCCGCCCGCCCCGCCTGTCGCGGGGTGGCGCGAGCAGACCGCGGAGGGCGTCCGCTATCTACGCCGGCACCCGCTGCTCCGGCCGCTGGTGACCGCCGGAGCCGTCGCCATGCTGCTGTCCGGGCTCAGCAGCGCCACGATCTACGAGATGACCGACGCCGGTCTGCACCGCCCGCCCGCCTTCGTCGCGGTGCTGTACATGGTCCAGGGCGCCGGGTCGATCGTCGCCGGAGTGGTCGCCGGGGCTGTCATGCGCCGGCTTCCGGAACGCGTCTTCGCCGCCACCGGTCTGCTGCTCTTCACCGCCGGCGCCGCCGTGCGCGCCGTGCCGTCCCTCCCTGTCGTCCTCACCGGAACCCTGGCCATCGGGGTCGGGCTGCCCTGGGTCATCGTCGCGGGCTTCACCGCCGTCCAGCAGCACACCGAACCGGCGCTGGTCGGCAGGGTCGCCGCCACCGCGGGCACGGTGATCTTCGCGCCCACCGCCCTGTCCGCCGCCCTCGGCGCCGGCCTGGTCGCCCTCATCGACTACCGCGTCCAACTCGCCGCCGTCGGCGTCCTCGGCCTCCTCTGCGCTGCCCTCCTTCTCCTGCTCCGCCCGCGTACTTACCCGTCAGACGTCCCCGCCGCCGAGCGGGAACACGGCGTGCTGTCCCCAGCGGACGCCGTCGAAGGCCACCAACTGGACCTCGGCGACCCGAGTCCCCAGCAGCACTAGCGCGTCGGCGCACTCCTTCTGCACCGCCGCGTACACCTCCTCCGACTGCCACTGCGCGACGGTCAGATGGGGCGCGGGGTCGGCGAAAGCGCCTCCGTAGGGCGGTGCTTCCGGCCACCGCGCCGCCACCGCCGCGGTGAGTGCCCGTACCGGACCGTCCGGTTCGGGTACCAGCCACAGCAGTTCGGGGAAGCGGTCGAACCGCGGGAAACGCACCTCGAACGGCTCATGCCCCGCGAACAGCTCGCGCAGCGCCGCCAGCACCCCCGTGTCGATCCGCTCCACCGGCAGGAACGGGTACAGCACCGACACATGCGCGGGCACCCCTTCGGCCGCGGCCGTGTCGTACCGCTGCCGGGCGCGGCCCACCACCGGATCCGCCTCCGGAACCATGATCACCAAAGCGGTCGTGCCCGCCGGCCGCCGCGGTGTCTGCTCATCGCTCATGCCCCGCATCGTCCCGATCCGCGGCCCGTACCGCCACCCCTTGCCGCCTGTCCGCGCGTCGCGCGTCACCGGCCGTCGCGCGGTGCACTCGGGTGGCCACACGGCGGTATTCGTGCAGGTCCCCGCCCTTTCGGGGGTCGCCGATGCATCTCGTACGCATGTTCGAAATCTGGTTTATGGTGGTGGTGAGGAGACGCGAAAGGCGGGTCGGACAGGGGGTGGGGAAACAGCGGGAGGCACGGATGGGCGGCGGTGGATTCACGCATCTCCATGCCGCGTCCGGCTTCTCGCTGCGATACGGGGCGGGACACGCGGACCAGCTCGCGGAGCGGGCGGCGGAACGGGGGATGGACGCGCTGGCACTCACCGATCGGGACACGGTGGCGGGGGTCGTACGGTTCGCCAAGGCGTGCGAGCGGGTCGGGGTGCGGCCGCTCTTCGGGGCCGGGCTGGCGGTGCCCGGCTACGAGGACGGCCCGGCGGCGGGTGCGCGCCGTCGGCGTACCCCGGTGCGAGGCGGTGCCTTCGTCGACGAGAGCGCGCCGCGCGCCGTCTTCCTTGCCCGGAACCGGGCAGGCTGGGCCGCCCTGTGCCGGATGATCTCGGCCGCGCACCGCCCCGCCGACGACTCCGCCGCCCGCCCCCCGGCAGGCGGCGCCGTGCCCCGGCTGGACTGGGACGACCTGTCCTCGGACGGCCTGTACGTCCTGCTCGGGCCGGACTCCGAGGTCGGCCGCGCGCTGTCGGCGGGACGTCCTGACCGGGCCGCCCGGCTGCTCGGCCCCTGGCGGGAGATCTACGGCAGCGCCCTGCGGCTGGAGGCCGTCTGCCACAACCGCCAGGGCACCGGTCCCGGCTCGCTGCGGCTGGCCGCCCGCACCCTGGGGTTCGCCGCGGAACAGGGCGTCGCCGCGCTGCTCAGCAACGCCGTGCGCTACCCGGACCCCGACCAGCACGAGGCCGCCGACATCCTGGACTCCGCCCGCCGCCTGGTCCCCATCGACACGCGCAGGCCCGAGCGGCTGGACAGCGGCGAGCGCTGGCTCAAGGGCACCGTCGACATGGCCCGGATCGCCGAGCGGGTCGCCGAGGCCGCGGGGGAGGGGCGGACCGGGGCGCACCGGCTGCTGCGCACCACCGAGGAGACGGCCGCGAGCTGCGCCCTGGACCCCGTGGACGACCTGGGGATCGGGCGCCCGCACTTCCCGGAGCCCGGTGTCATCGGAGTGAGCGCCCGCACCGACGACCGGGTGCTGTACTCCCGCTGCGCCGCCGGAATGGTCCGCAAGGGCTACGCCGGCAAGCGCGCGTACTGGGCGCGGCTCGACGAGGAGCTGAAGGTCGTCCGGCAGCTCCGCTTCGCGCCGTACTTCCTCACCGTCGGGCAGGTCGTCGACGACGTGAAGGCGATGGGCATCCGGGTGGCCGCCCGCGGGTCCGGCACGGGCTCGCTGATCAACCACCTGCTGGGTATCGCGACCGCCGACCCCCTCGAACACGGCCTGCTCATGGAGCGCTTCCTGTCCGTCCACCGCAAGGAACTCCCCGACATCGACATCGACGTGGAGTCGGCCCGCCGGCTCGACGTCTACCGGGCGATCTTCGAACGGTTCGGGGCCGACCGGGTCGCCACGGTGGCCATGCCGGAGACCTACCGGGTCCGGCACGCCATCCGGGACGTGGGCGCCGCGCTCGGCATGGACCCGGTGGTCATCGACCGGCTGGCGAAGGCCTTCCCGCACATCCGGGCGAAGGACGCCAGGACCGCCCTCGCCGAGCTTCCCGAACTGCGCGCCGTCGCCGAGGAGGACCACGGCAGGCTCTGGGAACTCGTCGAGGCGCTCGACGGCCTGCCCCGCGGGATCGCCATGCACCCGTGCGGGGTGCTGCTCTCCGACGCGACGCTGCTGGACCGCACCCCCGTCATGCCGACCAGCGGCGAGGGCTTCCCCATGTCGCAGTTCGACAAGGAGGACGTGGAGGACCTCAAGCTGCTCAAGCTCGACGTCCTGGGGGTGCGGATGCAGTCCGCGATGGCCTACGCGGTGGACGAGATCGCCCGCGCCACCGGCGAGCGGATCGACCTGGAGGACCCCGACCAGGTCCCGGCGGGCGACGCGGCGACCTACGAGCTGATCCGCTCCGCCGAGACGCTCGGCTGCTTCCAGATCGAGTCCCCCGGGCAGCGCGACCTCGTGGGCCGCCTGCAGCCCGCCACCTTCCACGACCTGGTGGTCGACATCTCGCTCTTCCGGCCGGGACCGGTCGCCGCCGACATGGTGCGCCCCTTCATCGAGGCGCGGCACGGCCGCGCGCCGATGCGCTCTCCGCACAAGGACCTGGACGAGGTGCTGCGCGAGACCTACGGAGTGGTGGTCTTCCACGAGCAGGTGATCGGGATCATCGATGTGATGACCCACTGCGGGCGGGCGACGGCGGACGAGATGCGCCGCGCGCTGTCCGATCCTGACCAGCAGGGACGGGTGATGGCGTGGTTCGGCGCCGGCGCGCGCGCCCACGGCTACTCGCCGGAGGAGATCAGGCGCAGCTGGGAGATCCTGAGCGCCTTCGGCAGCTACGGGTTCTGCAAAGCGCACGCCGTCGCCTTCGCGGTGCCCACCTACCAGTCGGCCTGGCTCAAGGCGCATCGCCCCGCGGCCTTCTACGCCGGTGTCCTCACCCACGATCCGGGGATGTACCCCAAGCGGCTGCTGCTCGCGGACGCGCGGCGGCGCGGGGTGCCGGTGCTGCCGCTGGACGTGAACCGGTCCGCCGCTGATTACCGAATCGAACTGGAGTCCGGTAAATGGGGGTTGCGGCTGGCCCTGTCCGAGGTGCACGGCATCAGCACGGCCGAGACCGAACGGCTGGTGGCGGGGCAGCCCTACTCCTCGCTCCAGGACCTGTGGCGGCGGGCCCGGCCTGGCCGCCCGGTCGCCGAACGGCTGGCCCAGGTCGGCGCGCTGGACTCCTTCGGTGCCAACCGCCGCGACCTGCTGCTCCAGATCGCCGAACTCCACCGGCAGGGGCGGGCCAAGGGCGCGCACGAGGGGCAGCTCCCGCTGGGCGGGGACGACAGCCGCGCCGAGTCCGCGGGCCTGCCCGACATGGACGCCACCGAACGCCTCGGTGCCGAACTGGGCGTCCTCGGCATGGACGCCTCCCGTCATCTGATGCATGATCACCACTCCTTCCTGTCCGAACTGGGAGCCGTCCCCGCGAAGGCACTGCGCGGGATACGGCACGGCCAGACCGTGCTGGTCGCCGGGGCCAAGGGCGCCACCCAGACCCCGCCGATCCGCTCCGGCCGCCGCGTCATCTTCACCACCCTCGACGACGGCACCGGCCTGGTGGACTGCGCCTTCTTCGACGACAGCCACGAGGCGTGCGCCCACACGGTCTTTCACTCCTTCCTGCTGCTGGTCCGCGGTGTGGTCCAGCGGCGCGGGCCGCAGAGTCTCAGCGTGGTCGGCGCCGCGGCGTGGAACCTCGCCGAACTCGTCGAACTGCGCCGCTCCGGCGGCCTGGAGGCCGTCGCCGAACGGCTCGCCCAGGACACCGGGGCCGTGGCACCCGACGTCCCGGCCGACGAGCGCCGCATCCGCCTGCCCACGGGCTACGAGATGCACCCGTGGGCCGATCTCCAGCCGGCCGGCGACCGCGCCGCCACCGGCCGCAAGCTGTGGCACTCCAGCCCCGGGAGCGCCGGATGACCGGGCTGCGCGTGCTCTTCGTCCAGGCCACCGGCCGCCAGACCCCCGACGGTCTGGAGACCCTCCTCGGCCTGCTGGCGGACATCACCCCGGTGGTCGAGGCGCTGCCACCGGACGCCGCGCTCGCGGACGTCAGCGGCAGCGTCCGGTACTTCCACCGGGACGCCGTCGAGATCGGGCACCTGGTGCGGGTGCGCGCACTGGCCTGGCACGGCCTCGACTGCACCGTCGGAGTCGCTGCCAGCCCCCTGCTCGCCCGGATGGCGGCGCACGGAGGGCTGCCCGGCACGGTCCGTGTCGTGCCGGACGACCCGGCGGAGGTCGCGGCCTTCCTGAACCCCCGGCCGGTGGCGGCATTGCCCGGCGTGGGGCCGAGCACGGCCCGCACGCTGGGCGACTACGGACTCGACACCATCGGCCGGATCGCGGCCACCCCGGTGCCCACCCTGCAGCGCATCCTCGGGGTGCGGCTGGGCCGCACCCTCCACCAGCACGCCCACGGTGTCGATCCGACGCCGGTGGTGCCGAAGGCCCCGGCGCGCTCGGCCACCGCCGACCACCGGTTCGACCCCCATGAACTGGACGACGAGCAACGCCGCCGCGTCCTGCTGGGGCTCGCCGTCGACCTCGGGCTGCGACTGCGGAGCGACGGCCAGGTGGGGCGCGCGCTCACCCTCACCGTGAGCTACGCCGACCGGTCGTCCACCACCCGCACCCGGGCCTTCCGGGAACCCACGGCCCACGCCCCCGTGCTCTCCGGCACCGCCTATGCCCTCCATGACGCCCTGGGCCTGCAGCGGGCCCGGGTGACCGCTCTCTCCCTCCGTGTCGAGGACCTGACGGCGGCCGAACTCTCCAGCCATCAGCTCACCTTTGACCGCCAGGCGGCCAACGCCCGCCAGGTGGAGTCCGTCGTCGACCGCATCGCGGCCAGATGGCCCGGCGCGGTAGGTCCCGCGACCCTCGCCGGGCTCCCGCGACGCGACGCCTACCGCGCTTCCTGAACGCCCGAGCGCGAGTCGCCGACTTTTTACTCACCCGTAACTAGCCGCCCGTACTTACTCGCGCGTAATTTGACAGAAGTTCAGCAACCTCGTGATCCGGATCACAGGGCGTACGCACGTGTGTCCCATTTCCCGACCTGCGAGGAGATCACATGAGGCTGCCCTGGCGACGGCTTCTGGCCGCGCTTTCGCTGGCCACCGCGATGGCGGTGGTACCCACCGCCTCCGCCACCGCCAACTCGGCGCCGTCCAGCGGGTGGAACAACTTCTCCTGCCACCCCTCGGCCCAACACCCCCGTCCCGTCGTACTCGTGCACGGCACCTTCGGGAACGGCACCGACAACTGGCTCGGCTTCGCCCCCTATCTGGTCGCCCGTGGCTACTGCGTCTACTCCTTCGACTACGGCATGCTGCCCGGCGTGCCGCTGTTCGGCGGGCTCGGCCCGATCGCGGACTCCGCCCAGCAGCTCTCCGACTTCACCAACCGGGTGCTCGCCGCGTCGCGAGCGTCCAAGGTCGACATCGTCGGGCACTCCCAGGGCGGCATGATGCCCCGCTACTACCTGCAGTTCCTCGGCGGCGCCGCCAAGGTGAACGCCATGGTCGGGCTCGCTCCCGACAACCACGGGACGACGCTCGACGGACTCACCAAGCTGCTCCCGTACTTCCCCGGCGCGGCCGACGCGATCCAGTCGATCACTCCGGGGCTGGCGGACCAGGTGGCCGGATCCGCCTTCCAGCAGCACCTCAACGCGGGCGGCGACACCGTGCCCGGCGTGCGCTACACGGTGATCTCGACCATCTACGACGAGGTCGTCACGCCGTATACGACCCAGGCGCTGTCCGGGCCGAACGTGCACAACGTCGTGCTCCAGGACCTGTGTCCGCTCGACATCTCCGAGCACGTCACGATCGGTCTGACCGACCACATCGCGTTCCACGAGGCGGCCAACGCGCTCGACCCGGCGCACGCCACCCCGACGACCTGCCTGTCGGCGTTCAGCTAGCCCACGGCGGCGAAATGCGCGAGCCGTCGGCCAGCGTGGCTTCCAGGCCGATGCTCGTGGTGACCCACATCGTGGCCGGCTCCTCCGTGGCATTGGACAGACCTATGGAGGAGCCGGGCCCGGCGACCGCCGCGTCTCCAGGACCCAACGGGCGTGTCTCGCCGTCGATGGTCAGCTCGAGCGCGCCCGACAGGACCAGGAACACCTCCTCGCGCGAGACGCGGTGGGGCGGGCCGCTGGTACCCGCGGCGACCTCGGCGCGCCAGGCGCACAGCTCCTTGCTGCCGAGCGCCGACGCCGCGTACGACACGAAGCGCACCCCGTGCATCTCGTGGGCGACGGCGTCCTCGGCGGGGATGAAAGGCATGGCGATCTCCAGTGGTAGGCAAGTAACTTACGCAACTGATTTACTCAAGGAACTTGCTCAAGCTCCTTGCCTATATATTCAAGCAGCTTGCGCAGTGTGTCAAGGTGTTCCCGTGAACACTTCCGATGCCATGAGCCTGTCCGCGGCGCTGCTCGCCGCCGCGGGCTCACTCGTCGAGGACATCCACAACGGCGTGACGGCCCGCGGATACACCGATCTACGGCCCACGCACGGCTTTGTCTTCACCCGGCTGGCCCCGTCGGGCGCGACGGTGACCGAGATCGCCGAGCACCTCGGATTCACCCGGCAGGCGGCGAGCCAGATCGTCGACGACCTGGAACGCAAGGGTTATGTGGAGCGCCGCCCGCACCCCGACGACGCGCGGGCCCGGCTCGTCGTGCTCACCGAGCAGGGCTGGCGGTGCACGGCCGCCGCCGACTCCGCCGCCGCCGAGGCCGTCGAGCCCTGGGTCGAACTCCTCGGCGAGAAGCGGCTGCTCGCCCTGCGTGACGAGCTTCTCCGGCTCGCGCCGGCCGGCCCCATCCGCCCGAGCTGGTAGCGGGCCCGCGGGTCGCCCGCCCGGCCGACCGGCCACCGGCGCGCTGTCAGTGGCGGATGGCAGGCTCTCCCGTATGAGTACGGAGACGAGCGACCGGCAGTTCTGGGACGCGGAGGCGGACCGCTTCGACGACGAGCCCGACCACGGCCTGCGCAGCCCGCGCGTGCGGGAGGCGTGGGACGCCCGGCTGCGGAGCTGGCTGCCCGCCATACCGTCGGACGTGCTCGATCTCGGCTGCGGGACCGGGAGTCTGGCGCTGCTCGCGACCGGCCAGGGCCACCGCGTGACCGCGGTCGACCTGTCGGAACGGATGGCGGGGCACGCCCGGCGGAAGCTGGCCGGCACCGGCGCGCGGGTCCTCGTCGGTGACGCCGACGACCCGCCGGTCGGACGCGGCGCGTTCGACGTCGTGCTCGTCCGCCACGTGCTGTGGATGATGCCGGATCCGGCCGCCACGCTGCGGCGCTGGGCGGGACTGCTGCGGCCGGGCGGCAGGCTCGTACTCGTCGAGGGCCGATGGGGCGCGACCAGCCCGGTCGGCATCACCGCCGACGCCCTGGCCGCGCTGACGGCGCCGCTCGGCGGGCGGCTGCTCGTCGAACAGCTCGGCCACGACCCGGCGTTGTGGGGCCGCGAGGTCGCCGACGAGCGGTACGCGGCGGTGTTCCACCCGCCCGCCCGCGAGCGGCACAGGGAGATCGTCGACGTCCACCTCCTCCTGCTGCGCGACGACACCGTCCTGCTCGCTCGCCGGTCGGGCACCGGGTACGCCGACGGACTGCTGCACGCGCCGTCCGGGCATCTGGAGGACGGCGAGGACGTCAGGAGCGGGATGATCCGCGAGGCACGCGAGGAGATCGGTCTCGAACTGGCCCCGGACGAGCTGGAAGCGGTGCTGGTGATGCAGCACCGCTCGCCCAATGGACGGGCCAGGATCGGCTGGTTCTTCGCGGCACGCCACGGCGGCGCCGGGCGGCCCGTCGAGCGGGAGCCGTACAACCGCGAGCCCGACAAGTGCTCCGAGCTGGGCTGGTACCCGCTGGACGCGCTGCCCGACGACATGGTCGCCTACTGCCGGGCGGGCATCGAGGCGTATCTCGCGGGACAGCCGTTCCTGCTCCATCTGCACGAGAGCGGCGACACGATCGCCCATGACCCGGCCGGTCCGGTACGGGCGGTGCCGTTGTCACGGCCCGCTGTGCCAGGATCCGGAATATGAGCCTGAGGATCACGATCGACGCGGACGCGGACACCGCCCCGTACGAGCAACTGCGCGGGCAGATCGCCCTGGAGGCGCGGGAGGGGCGCCTCCCCGTCGGGTACAAGCTGCCCACCGTACGGGGCCTGGCCGAGGAGCTGGGCCTGGCCGCCAACACCGTGGCCAAGGCGTACCGGGCGCTGGAGTCCGACGGCGTGATCGAGACCCGTGGCAGGCACGGCACCTACATCGCCGCGGAAGACGCCCGTGCCAGGGAGGTGGCCGCCGCCGCGGCGGAGTACGTCCAGCGGACCCGGCGGCTCGGTCTGGACGAGGACGCCGCGCGCGCGGCGGTGGAGGAGGCGCTGCGCGCTGCCCGGGAACGGTCCGCCTAGGTAGCGATCCGCCGGACAGGCCCTAGTCCTGCTCCGCCGTCCGTTCCGGGCGGGCCGGTCGCTCGGGGGACCAGCAGGGCCTGTCGGAAGCCGGGCGGCCGGGCGGGCGCGACCAGGTGGCGGGGCCGCCGTCGTAGTCGAGCGGGGGAAGGGCGTAGCGGAGGCGGCCCATGGGGGAGTCGGTCTCGGTGAGGAACGGGCCGGGGTCGTAGGGCGTGCCCGGTGCCTCGGGGCCCGGGGCGGTGATGCCGTCGAGGAGCCAGGCGGCGGTGGTGGCGAGGGCGAACCTCACATGGCGGCCGCCACCGGACGTGTGGCGTTCGGTGAGGGCGCGCAGGACGGCGGCGGCGATCAGATAGCCCGTGCCGTGGTCGAGGAACTGGCCCGGCAGCGCTCCCGGCCGCCCGTCGGGACCGGCCTGGAGCAGTGCGATCCCGCTCGCGGCCTGGACGAGACTGTCGAAGCCGCGGCGGTCGGCCCACGGCCCGTCGAAGCCCCACGCCGACAACTGCGCCACGACCAGCCCCGGATGACGGTCGAGCAGCGCCGCGGCGGACAGCCCGTGCCGGTCGAGCGCGCCGGGACGGTATCCCGTCACCACCACGTCGGCGGTCGCCAGGAGTTCCTCGAAAGTCTCCCGGTCCCCGCGGCGCGCGAGGTCCAGTGCGGTGGACCGCTTGCCGAACCCGG
Source organism: Streptomyces sp. NPDC051976 (assembly GCF_040680795.1). Taxonomy (NCBI): domain Bacteria; kingdom Bacillati; phylum Actinomycetota; class Actinomycetes; order Kitasatosporales; family Streptomycetaceae; genus Streptomyces; species Streptomyces sp. NPDC051976. Next base: position 31,985 of record NZ_JBFAXL010000035.1, on the reverse strand, counting down.
TGTCGGCGTGTGCGTCCGCCATCTCGGGCAGCCCGGGCGCGTCGACGCGCAGGACATCGGCGCCGAGCAGCCCCAGCGTCCGCGTCGCGACCGGCCCGGCGATGACCCGGGTCAGATCGAGGACCCGGACGCCCTCGGCGGGAAGGGCGGCCGGAGGGAGAGCGCGGCCGGGCCCGGGCCCGGCCGGTAGCCACTGGACCAGCGGGCGGGCGGCGGCGGCCTGCCCAGGCCCGCTCGCCGCCCAGTCGGCGGCGGTTCTGACGGCTACCGCCAGCCCGCCCGCCGCGTACACCGCATCCGCCGACTCCGTGCCGGGGCGCGCCGCCAGTGCGTCCGCCACCCGGGCCACCAGCGTGTCGGTGTCGTCGCTGTCGGGGAGGCCGAGCGCGGCCAGCAACCGCGTGCGGTGGTGCGGGTAGTTGGCGTGGGTGCGCAGCCAGCCGTCCGCGGTGGGCCAGAAGCGGGAGAGCGGGGCGAAGGTGGCGCCCGGGCGGCCGTCGACCAGCAGATGGCGTTCGCTGGTGAAGGCGGTGGCCACCGCGCCGTCGTCCACCCGGACGGCGGGGACCGCGCCGCTCGACCGCCGTGCCAGCAGTTCGGCTGCCGCCAGGGCGCATGAGGCGGTCACCGTACGGGCGAGCGTCATCACCGGGACGGCGGCTTGCAGCCCGCCGGACGGGCCGTACGTCACCCGCTCCAGCAGTTCGGGCTGCCCGCCCAGGGCGGCCCACACGTGCTCCGAGTCTTCCGCTGCCATAGGGGCATTACAGCAGTCCGCCGACTCCGCCCCTTGCCGGGGCGGCCACGCGACCGCAAGGGGCAGGGACCGCGGGGCCCCTGCCGCGCCGTCGTGGCCGCTCGCGCAGTTCCCCGCGCCCCTTCGGGGCTCGGGCGGGTGTCAGAGGTAGAGGCCGTCCGCGGCCTGGGACGGGACGGGGAGGGTGGTCGTGGTGCCGCGGCGCAGGGCGTACAGCTCGGCCAGGGTGGCGCCCTCGCGGCCGATGCCTTCCGGTGTGCCGAGCCAGTTGACGGCCTCGTCGCGGGTGAGGGGGCCGACCTCGATCCTGGCCAGGCAGCGGCCGGGCCTGACGACGGCCGGATGCAGGCGCTCCAGGTCCTCGTTGGTGGTGATGCCGACCAGGACGTTGCGGCCCTGGCCGAGCAGGCCGTCGGTGAGGTTGAGCAGCCGGGACAGTGCCTGGCCGGTCTGGTGCTTGGCCTGGCCGCGGATCAGCTCGTCGCAGTCCTCCAGTAGCAGGAGCCGCCATCTGCCGCCCGCGGTGCCGTCGTCCTCGCCGATCGCGATGTCCATCAGATAGCCGACGTCGTTGAAGAGCCGCTCGGGGTCGAGCACGCAGTCGACCTGGCACCAGTCGCGCCAGGAACGCGCCAGGGTGCGCAGCGCCGAGGTCTTTCCGGTGCCGGGCGGGCCGTGGAGCAGCAGCAGCCGGCCCGCGATGTCGTCCGCGGTCAGCTTCATCAGGCCGTCCATCGCGTCGGCGACCGGCGCGGTGTAGTTCCCGCGCAGCTCCTCCCAGGTGGCGGCGGAGATCTGCCGGGTGGTGCGGTGCGGCCCGCGGCGCGGCGAGACGTACCAGAAGCCCATCGTCACGTTCTCCGGCTGCGGCTCCGGCTCGTCCTCGGCGTCCTCGACCGCGGAGTTCAGCACCTGCTCGGCGAGCTCGTCGGTGTCGGCGGCGACGGTGACGTCGGCACCGCGGTTCCAGCGGGAGATCAGGATCGTCCAGCCGTCGCCCTCGGCGAGGGTGGCGCTGCGGTCCTTGTCGCGCGCCTGCCGCAGCACGGTGGCGTCCGGCGGGATCAGGGTGAGACCCGACTTCACGTTCTCCAGCGAGGCGCTGCGCGCGAACGGCTGCTCACCGGAGGTGAACCGGCCCAGGAAGAGCGCGTCCACCACGTCGGACGGCGAGTCGCTGTCGTCCAGGCGCAGGTGGATGGGGAGGGCGAGCTGCGGGGCGGTCGGCTGCTTGACGGCCTCGGTGGGCGGCACTTGCCTCCTCGGTTCACGGGGTATCGCGGACATGCGGCCCATGATCCGGCACGGCGGCCCGATTCGCCCAGCCTTTTTCTGTCCGGGAACGCATGCCGGAAAACTCCCTGTTCGTCGGACGGTTGACTGGACCGGTCATCTCCACTGAAATGTCAACACCCTTGGAAAGAAGGTGAATACGGTGTCAGGGATGAGCCTGGGATGCGCGCGTGACGTGACGGGGCGATAGGGTTAGCCTGCCCGAGCCGGGTGCCCTCGACAGGGTGGGGAGAGCAATGGATCAGATAGCAATGCACAGCAGGCCGAGAGTGCCTGCCATCAACTGCGGTACGGGCGCGACCAGTGCGCGCCTCGACCGTCATCTCGCGATACTGGCCGGGCCCGCCCTACCGCAGCGCGAGACCGAGGAGGCGACCGTGCTCATGCGCGAGCTGACCTCGCGCAACACCGTGCACACCAAGACCAACCGGGGTGCCCGCGTGTCCCTCTTCGCGCCCCTGCGACGGCTGCGGAGGTCGCTGTTCGGCAACCGCGGCTGAAGTTCTTCACCCGCGGAACGCTCTCCGGATCGACCCGGTCCCAGGACCGTCCGGCGGCCACACCGTCCCGGCACAGCGCTGCCTCGCGCGGCGCTTCGGTGTGGGCCCGCCGCGACCGTCCGTCTGTCCGGCACCCGTTCGATACGCCGTTTCCCCCTGCGCCCCACCCGTGACGACGCCGAGGCACCCGCGTCTCACAGCAGGGCGAACTGCCCGTCCGGGCCCTCTTCCTGGTGCGCGAGTACGGAGGCGGGCCTGCGCCTTGCCGCCGGCACCGGCAGAATCCCGGCCGCACGCAGCTCGGCCGCTCCCACGGTGACGCCCGGCCGCGCCAACTGCCGTGCGAGGTCGGCGCGTTCGGTCCGCAGGTCAGCCAGGAGTGTCAGCACGCTGACCAGTTCCAGCAGTTCCGACGTGGTGGACCGGGTCCATCCGGCCGGTCGCAGCGCGTCCAGCGTTCCCGGCGCCCCCACGGCCGTCCGCCGCTCGTACCAGGCTTCGAGCACCCTGACGCCGCTCGCGGTGAAGTCCCAGGCGGCCGGTGACACGGGCGAGATCTGCCCGTCGCCGATCCGCAGCGCCCGCTCCTCCGGGTCGTACGTCAACTCCCCGGCGCGCGGCGTGACCGGCAGCGGTGACCGCACATAGGGGCGGCTTCCGCCGGGCAGCCGCAGCCCGGTGGTGTCCTGGCCCGTGGCGGGGTCGGCGAACCGGCTGCCATGGGTGTACAGCCACAACACGCGCCGTCCGAGGGCGACTCCGTCGTGCCAGACGCCGGGGTCGCGGGGCAGCGGTACGGCGCAGCCGCGCGGTCCGGGGCGGGCCACGGCGGCGATCCAGGCCACCGTGTCGGCGGCGGTGACCTCGGCGGACACCTGTGCGGAGAGCCGGTCGGTCAGGCCGGGGGCGAGGTTCGGCTCCACGCCGCCGGGCCGCCGGAAGAGCGGGCGTATCAGGCCCGGCTTCCCGGCGGGGGAGCGGCCGTCGGGAAGCAGCGCGGAGAAGGCCACGGCCGCCTCCGGTGCCGCCGCCTCGTGGGCGTCCGGCAGATACGCCTGCTCGATCACGAAGATCTGCCGGTCGTCGGCGACCCGCCACAACTCCGGCCGGGCGACGTCGATCAGCCGGTGGTCGGGGATCAGCCACTGCTGGTCGAACGGCCCGTGCTGGATCCGGACCGGGGCCGGGCAGCGGCCGCTCTCCGCGGCCAGCGCCGTGGTGGGTGTGCGGTGCCCGGGGAGCTGGGCCACGGGGGTGTGCAGGGTACGGGCTCGCGTCGGGTGCAGCAGCGCGGCCCGGGCGGACTCGTCGGCCGCGCTGGTGAAGAGCACCCAACGCGCCCGCAGGCTGCTGGGGTCGGGGGCCATCGGCCAACTGCGCCCGATGCGCATCGGGCGCACGGACCACGGCATCAGGTCGTGCAGCAAAGGCGCGTCGTCGCTCACCGCACGCATGCTACTGACGCGCACCGGCCCGCGCCTCAGGGCGCCTCCATCGTGACCGTGAACGAGAAGCGGTCGCCCCGGTAGTGGATGCGCACCACGTCGACCGCCCGCCCCTTCTCGTCGTAGGTGACCCCCGTGTAGTGCAGGATCGGGCTGAGCAGCGGGACCTGGAGCAGCCGGGCGGTGTCCGGGTCGGCCAGCCGGGCCTCCACGGTGTCGGTGATACGGCTGATCCGCACACCGAGCACGTCCCGCAGCACCTTGGTCATCGGCCACCGCCCCAGGTCGGCGAGGTCGATCCGCTCGGCCAGCTCCGGCCGGACGAAATTCTCCGCCCAGTTGGTCGGCTCGCCCTCCTCGTCGCAGCGCAGCCGGCGGAAGGCCACGGCCTCGTCGAGGTCGGGGAAGTGCTCGGCGACCCCGGGCGGCAGCGCGGCCGGGCCGTGCTGCAGCACCGCGGTGCGGCCGCCGGACTGCTGGGCCACGATCGCGTCCACCGAGCCCAGCAGCTTGACCGGCGCGCCCCGCAGCGCCGTCGGCTCGATGAAGGTGCCGCGCCTGCGGTACCGGGTGATCAGCCCCTCGTCCTCCAGCTCCTTCAGTGCCTGCCGCATGGTGAGAACGCTCACGCCGTAGTGCGCGGCGAGTTCGTCCTCCGTGGGCAGCCGCAGCGGGTCGTCGGGGCGGCGGCCCAGTATCGAGGCGCGCAGTGACTGCGAGACCTGATACCACAGCGGCAGCTTGCCGTTGAGGACGAGGGAGTCGGGGGCGAAGGACGTCACGGCCGGAAGTTTCTCGCAAGCCCCTCCCAGACCTTGTCGTACCCCTGCTGCCGGTGCTCCGCGTGGAGCGCGAACTCGGTCGGCACGACCGGCCAGCGGGTCTCGAACATGAACGCCATTCCGTCGTCCACCTTCTGCGGTGCCAACTCGGCGGCGCTCGCCCGGTCGAAGGTGGTCCGGTCCGGGCCGTGGGCCGACATCATGTTGTGCAGCGAGGCGCCGCCCGGCACGAAGCCCTCGGCCTTCGCGTCGTACGCCCCCTCGATCAGGCCCATGAACTCGCTCATCACATTGCGGTGGAAGTACGGCGGCCTGAAGGTGTCCTCGCCGACCAGCCAGCGCGGGGCGAAGACCACGAAGTCCACACCCGCGAGCCCGGGGGTGTCCGACGGCGAGGTCAGCACCGTGAAGATCGACGGGTCGGGGTGGTCGTAGCTGATCGACCCCAGCACGTTGAAGCGGTGCAGGTCGTAGACGTACGGCGTGTGGTTGCCGTGCCAGGCCACCACGTCCAGCGGCGAGTGGTCGTAGACGGCCGCCCACAGATTGCCGCCGAACTTGTTGATCACCTCGGTCGGCTCGTCCCTGTCCTCGTAGGCGGCGACGGGGGCCAGGAAGTCCCGGGCGTTGGCCAGGCCGTTGGCACCGATCGGGCCCAGCTCGGGCAGTTCGAAGGGCTGGCCGTAGTTCTCGCAGACGTAGCCGCTCGCGGTGTCCTCCAGCAGCTCGACCCGGAACCGCACGCCGCGCGGCACGAGGGCGACATGGCCGGGCGCGGCCCGCAGCAGGCCCAGCTCGGTGCGCAGCAGCAGCGCGCCCTGCTGCGGGACGATCAGGAACTCGCCGTCGGAGGACGAGAAGACCCGGTCGTCCATGGAACGGTTGGCCGCGTACCAGTGGATGCCGAGGCCCTCGCGGCGCAGCACGTCCCCGTTTCCGCCCACGGTGACCAGGCCCTGCACGAAGTCGGTCGGCTCCGCCGGCCGCGGAAGGGGGCCCCAGCGCAGCCGGTTGGGGTCCGGGTCGACATCGAGGAACGGGGCGCTGCGCAGCCCGCCGTTGGAGATGCGGTGGAAGGGCGGATGGGCGGCCGAGGGCCGGACGCGGTAGAGCCAGCTCCGCCGGTTGCGGGCCCGCGGCTCGGTGAACGCGGTACCGCTGAGCTGCTCCGCATAGAGCCCGAAGGGGGCTCTCTGCGGAGCGTTCCGCCCCACCGGGAGCGCGCCCGCCACGGCCTCGGTGCTGTGTTCGTTGCCGAAGCCGGGTGAGTAGGCCAGGGCCTCCGCGACCTTGGCCGCCTCGGCGCCCGAGCTGTTCATGGCGTTCATGTGTGCTCCCGGTGGTGTCGTCACTGATTCCTATGCTGGACCATAGGAATGACGGCGGCAACCCTCATCCGGCGCCTGTGGAAAACTCCGCGGCCAGCGTCCGCAGGGTGGCCGCGGCGATCACCGCGTGCCCGCGGGCCGAGGCGTGCACCAGATCGGCGCTGTACAGGTCGCGGTCGCCGACGGCGGGGTGGTCGTACATCTCCACGACCACCGCGCCGTACTCGGCCGCCACCTTGCGGGTGACCTCGTTGAGCACCGCCACGCCGTCCTCCAGCGGTCCGCCGCGCAGTTCTGGCACCGCGGCCGCCAGGTTCGTCAGCGCGTAGGTGAAGACCGTGGTGCCGGGGGTGGCCAGCCGGCCGAACAGCAGCCGGAGTTCCGTCTCCAGTACGGCCGGGGAGAAGCCGGGGAGCAGGAGGTCGTTGCCGCCGCACACGATGCCGATCAGGTCGGGGCGGAACGCGGCGGCGGGCGCCGCCTGGCTCGCCCGCACCTGGGCGGTGGTCAGCCCGCGCTCACCGAGGTTGAGATACGTCAGATCCGGCGCGGTGCGCCGCAGGGCGTCGGCGACGCGGTCCGCCCAGGACGAGGTGCGGTAGCCCGGCAAAGGGTCGCCCAGTCCCTCGGCGAGGCTGTCCCCGAGGACGGCGAAGCGGGTCCACGGGGCGCCGCTGAGCAGCCGGTCGCTCTCGGCGTCCGTCAGGCAGTGCGGATCGAGGGCCTCGGCGCTGTTGTCGGCCGGGACGGCCGCCGTGGTCGCCGGGGGAGGCGACACCGGTGACGCCGAGGACACTGAGTCGTGCGTCATGTCAGGACTCCTTCACCAGGGTGCGGGACAGACTCATGCCGATGACGGCGGCCACCAGGGCCAGCGCCGCGCAGATGAGGAACACCTCGCGGAACGCGGTCGCTCCACCGAGCCCGTGGGCGGCGATGACCGAGGCGGTCGCGGCCACACCGAGGGCGCCGCCCAGTTGCCGTGCGGTGGTGCTCATGCCGACGCCCGAGGCGAACTGCTGGGGAGGCAGTGAGGTGGCGGCCGCGGTGGACAGCGCGGTGAGGGTGGCGCCGAAGGCGGCCCCGCCGACCAGTCCCATCGGCAGCCACAGCGCCAGGAAGCGGGTCTCGGTGCCCAGTTGCGCCCAGGTCCAGAAGCTCACCGCGGCGAAGGAGGCCATGGACACGGCCACCACGGCGGGCAGTTGGCGCGGCTTGGCCCGCCGTCCGACCACGACCGCGGCGATCGCCGAGGTGAAGGCGCCGGGCGTCACCGCGAATCCGGCCTTGAGGACGGAGTAGTGCCACTCCGCGGTCAGGAAGAGCGGGCTGCTCAGCAGCCACGCGAAGAGCGCCGCCCCGGCGAAGGCGCTGGCGCCCGACGCGACGGCGAAGGTGCGGTTGCGGAACAGGCCGGTCTCGATCGCGGGCGTCTCCTGGTGCGCGGAACGCACCAGCGCCACGGCGATCAGGCCGAGGCCGCCCGCGGTGGTGGCGACGGTGCTCGCCGCACCCCAGCCCCAGTCGCTGCCCTTGGTCAGGCCCAGGACGAGCGCCCCGATGCCCAGCATGACGGACAGCGTGCCCAGGGGGTCCGGCAGCCGTCGCTGGGTGCCCGTACGCTCCGGCAGTCCGCGCATTCCGGCGACGACCAGGAGAGCGCCGACCGGCACATTGATCAGGAAGACCGAACGCCACCCGAAGGCGTCGACCAGGACGCCGCCGAGACTCGGCCCGGTCGCGGAGGCCATGGACCCGGCCGCGCCCCAGACACCGATCGCCGCCGCCAGCTTGGCCGGTGGGGTGGTGGAGAGCAGCAGGCCCAGCGCGGCGGGGATCAGCCCCGCCGCCGCGGCGCCCTGCACGGCGCGCGCGGTGATCAGGAACGGCAGGTTCGGCGCCGCCGCGCAGAGCGCGGAGGCGAGCGTGAACCCGGCCAGCGAGACCAGGAAGACGCGCTTGCGCCCGAAGGCGTCGGCGATCCGCCCGACCGGGGTGAGCAGCGCGGCGAACAGCACGGCGTAACTGCTCACGACCCAGGACAGGTCGGAGACGCCGTCGGCCGGAAAGCTCTTCGCCAGGTCGGGGAAGGCGACGTTGACGATGGTGGTGTCGAGGAACGCCATGAAGGCCGCGCCAGCGCTGAGCAGCAGGACGAGGCCGGGCTTCCCGTCCGGGTCCGGCGCGGACGCCTTCGGTGGCGCGGGCGCGGACGACGTGGGCGCGGACGTACGGGAAGGCGTCACGGACGAGGCCGCGGAGGAGGTCGCGGAAGCGGCCGCGGACGAGGTCGGCGTCGTGGAATCGGCAGGTGAAACGGATGAGGACATGGTCGTCCCTTGCCTTGGGCAGACGAAACATACTGGTAGTATGGAAGTACATACCGAAGGTATGTATGTGTCAAGCGATGACCTTGGCTAGGGTGGGAGCGCACTCGTACGACAGGAGGGCGGGCCGTGGCAGCACCGCGCACACGCACAGGGACCGTGGCGGCAAACCCGGCCGCCGCCCGGAAGTCCACGGCGAGGCCCACCCAGCAGGAGCGGTCCGACGCCACGGTGGAGGTCCTGCTCGCCGCCGCCCGGGCGCTGTTCGCCACCGAGGGGTACGCCGCCACCTCGCTCGACGCGGTCTGCGAGCGCGCGGGCGTCACCAAGGGCGCGCTCTACCACCACTTCTCCGGCAAGCAGCAGCTCTTCAGCGCGGTCTACACGCGCGAGCAGGAGCAGCTCGCCGAGCTGATCACCGCCGCCTACATGAGCGTCCCCGACCCCTGGGACGCGGTCTACGAGGGCAGCAGGGCCTATCTGGAAGCGTCGCTCGACCCCGAGGTGCAGCGGATCACGCTCTTCGACGCGCCCGGCGCGCTGGGCTGGGAGGCCATGCGCGCGCTGGGCGTCAACTGCCGCGACCTGACGCTGCGAGGGGTCTCCCGCGCGATCAGGAAGGGGGCGATCCCCGAGCGCCCGGCCGATCCGCTGACCTCGATGCTCTACGGCGGGCTCGGTGAGAGCGCCATGGCCATCGTGCGCGCCGACGACCCGCGCGCCGCGCTGGAAGAGGCGCTCGCCGACCTGCGCACCCTCTTCGACGCGCTCGCCGCCCGGAGCTGACGGCCCATGGCCAAGGCCCAGAGCGCGGACAGCGGCCTGCGGCGCGCTCCCGTACAGCAGCGCAGCACCGAGCGCCTGGAGCGGATTCTCGACGCCTGTGCGCGGCTTCTGGACGAAGGCGGCTACGAGCGGCTGAGCACCCGCGCCGTCGCCGCCCGCGCCGGGGTGCCGATCGGGTCGGTCTACCGGTTCTTCTCGGACAAGCGGGCCCTGGCCGACGCGCTCGCCCACCGCAATCTCGACGAGTTCGTGGAACGCGCGGCCGCGCGGCTGGCGGAGCCCGGCGCCGGTCCCGAGTGGCGCACGGCCGTCGACATCCTGGTGGACGAGTACACGGCCATGAAGCGCACCGCTCCCGGCTTCGCGCTCCTCGATTTCGGTGTGCCGGGGGAGACCAACCACAACCTCGCCGACCGGCTGCCGGCCCTGCTCGGCGACCGGCTGTCGGTCGACCCGGCGGATCCGCGGCTGCGGCTGGCCCTCGTCATCGCCGTCGAGGTCGCCGACACCGCGCTCCAGCTCGCCTTCCGGGACGATCCGTCCGGCGATCCGGACGTGATCGCCGAGACGAAGACCCTGATCAGGGCGTATCTCGGTACGGTGCTCGACTGATTCGTGGCGACTGCCCCGGGCCATTGTCAGTACCGGCGGGTAATGTCGGGGTCGATCGCGCGCCAACGCCGCCGCCGTCCTGGGGAGTCACCGATGACCCGTACCGCTCTGCGTATCTGCCCGCTCTGTGAGGCCACCTGCGGTCTCACCCTGACCATCGACGACGGCCGCGTCACGCACGCCCGCGGCGACCGCGACGACGTCTTCAGCGCGGGCTTCATCTGCCCCAAGGGCGCCTCCTTCGGCGCGCTCGACGCCGACCCCGACCGATTGCGGCGGCCTCTTGTGCGGCGCGACGGCCGCCTGACCGAGGCGAGTTGGGACGAGGCGTACGCGGCGGTCGCCGCCGGACTGGGCGCGGTCACCGGTGCACACGGCGGCACGGCGGTCGGCGTGGTCCTCGGCAACCCCAATGTGCACACGGTGGCGGGCGGGCTGTACCCGGCGCAGCTGGTGGCGGCGCTGGGCACCCGCAGCGTGTTCAGCGCCAGCACGCTCGACCAGATGCCGAAGCATGTGTCCTCTGGCTATCTGTTCGGCGACCCGAACGCGATCCCGGTGCCTGACCTCGACCGCACCGACCACCTGCTGCTGATCGGCGCCAACCCGCTGGTGTCCAACGGCAGCCTGGCCACCGCCGCGGACTTCCCCGGCAAGCTCAAGGCGCTGCGACGGCGCGGCGGACGGCTGGTGGTGATCGACCCGAACCGCACCAGGACCGCGCGGGCCGCCGACCAGCATGTGGCGCCGCGGCCCGGCACCGACGCCGCGCTGCTCTTCGCGATGGTCGAGGTGCTGTTCGCCGAAGGGCTCGTCGACCCCGGCGCGCTGGGCCCGCATCTCAGCGGCATGGCCGAGGTACGCGCCCTGGCGGCGGATTTCACCCCGGAGGCGGTCGCCGGGTACTGCGGAGTGCCCGCGGAGGACATCCGCACCCTGGCGCGCGATCTGGCCGCCGCCGAGCGGGCCGCCGTCTACGGGCGGCTGGGCAGCACGGCGGTCGAGTTCGGCACGCTGGCGAGCTGGCTGGTCGATGTGCTCAACGCCCTCACCGGCAACCTGGATCGGCCGGGCGGCGCCATGTTCCCGCTCTCCGCCACCGCGCGGGCGCCGCGTCCGCCGCGCCGGGGCAAGGGATTCGTCACCGGCCGCTGGCACAGCAGGGTCGCCGGGTATCCCGAGGTGAAGGGCGAACTGCCCGCGGCGGCGCTGGCCGAGGAGATCGACACGCCAGGAGACGGCAGGCTGCGCGCCCTCGTCGTGGTCGCGTCCAACCCGGTGCTGTCCGCGCCCGACGGGGCGCGGCTCGACCGGGCCCTGGAGGGGCTCGACTTCATGGTCAGCGTCGACCCGTACCTCAACGAGACCTCGCGGCACGCGGATGTCGTCCTCCCGCCACCCCCGCCCTCGCAGAGCGCGCACTACGACTTCGCGTTCAGCACCCTGGCGGTCCGTAACACCGTGCGCTACAGCCCGCCCGCGGTGCCGCTCGCCGAGGGCCTGCTCGACGAGCCCGAGATCCTCTCCCGGCTGATCCTCGCGATCCTCGGCCCCGCGGCCGGGCAGGACCCCGCGGCCGTGGACGGCCAGGCGATACAGCGCAAGCTCGGCATGGAGACGGCCGACCCGCACTCGCCCGTGTACGGGCGTGACCCGGCCGAGCTGGCCGCCGCGCTCCGCGGCGCCACCGGATACGAGCGCCGGATCGACATGCTGCTCCGGCTCGGCGCCTATGGAGACGCTTTCGGCGCCGACCCTGACGGCATCACCCTGGCCGCCGTCCTCGACCGCCCGCACGGCATCGACCTGGGAGAACTGCGCCCGCGCATACCGGAGGTGCTGCGTACCCCGTCCGGCACGGTGGAGCTCGCCCCCGCGCCCGTCGCGGCGGACGTGCCCCGGCTGCGGGCCGCGCTCGACGGCGGTGCCGGTGGCCAGGGCTTGGTGCTGATCGGCCGTCGGCATCTGCGCTCCAACAACAGCTGGATGCACAATGTGCCCGCGCTGACCGGCGGCAGCAACCGCTGCACCGCGCAGATGAATCCCGAGGACGCCGCCCGGCTCGGCCTCACCGACGGCGCGCTCGCCCGGATCAAGGCGGACGGCGGCGAGATCACCGCACCTGTCGAGATCACCGACGCGCTGCGGCCCGGCGTGGTGAGCCTGCCGCACGGCTGGGGCCACGACCGCGACGGCACCCGGCTGAGCGCCGCGGCCCGCGAACCAGGAGCCAACTTCAACCAGTTGCTCGACGGCAGCAGGCTCGACCCGCTCTCCGGCACGGCCGTGCTCAACGGCTTCCCGATACAGATGGAGGCCGCCCACTGAGCGGCGGGCGGGGCCACCACGGCGTGATCGACGGCACGCCGGGCGCCCTGGCGAGGGAAAACTAACGGCGCTAGTTTGGGGTCGGACGCAGACCGGCGGGACCCCGGAGGACGACACGGTGGAGACGACAGTGAGCGGCACGGTGGAAGCCCACGACGGCATGTACATCGACGGAGCGTGGCGGCCCGCGGCGGGCGGCGACCGTATCGAGGTGGTCGACCCGGCGACCGAGCAGGTCATCGGCCGGGTGCCGGCCGGAGGCGCCGAGGACGTGGACGCCGCCGTGCGTGCCGCACGGGCCGCCCTGCCCGGCTGGGCCGCGACACCCCCGGCCGAGCGTGCCGCGCTGCTGGGCGCCGTACGCGACGCGATGGCGGGCCGCCGCGAGGAGATCGCCGCGACCGTGGTGGCCGAACTCGGCGCGCCGCCCGCGTTCGCCGCCGCCGTCCACACCGACATGCCCACCGCCGTGATGGGCTCCTTCGCCGAGCTCGCCGCGAGCCACCCCTTCGAGGAGCGGATCGGCAACTCGCGGGTGTTCCAGGAGCCGGTGGGCGTGGTCGGCGCGATCACCCCGTGGAACTACCCGCTGCACCAGATCGTCGCCAAGGTGGCCCCGGCGCTGGCGGCGGGCTGCACCGTCGTGCTCAAGCCCGCCGAGGACACCCCGCTCGTCGCCCAGCTCTTCGCGGAGATCCTGCACGAAGTGGGGCTGCCCGCGGGTGTGTTCAACCTGGTCACCGGCCTCGGTCCGGTCGCCGGGCAGGCGCTCGCCGAGCACCCGGGCGTGGACCTGGTGTCCTTCACCGGCTCCACCGCCGTCGGACGGCAGATCGGCGCGACCGCCGGAGCGGCGGTCAAGCGCGTCGCGCTCGAACTGGGCGGCAAGTCCGCCAACGTCATCCTCCCCGGCGCCGACCTCGGCCGCGCCGTCAACGTCGGCCTGGCCAACGTCTTCGCCAACTCCGGCCAGACGTGCAGCGCCTGGACCCGGATGCTGGTCGACTCCGCGCGCTACGACGAGGCCGTCGGCATCGCCACCGCCGCGGTCGCGAAGTACGTGCCGGGCGAGCGGCTCGGCCCGGTCGTCAACGCCAAGCAGCGCGACCGGGTGCGCGGCTACATCAGGCGCGGCGTCGCCGAAGGCGCCAGGATCGTGGCGGGCGGCCCCGACGCCCCCGAGGGCATGGAGACCGGCTACTACGTACGCCCCACCGTCTTCGCCGACGTCGAGCCGGGCATGGCCATCGCCCAGGAGGAGATCTTCGGCCCGGTGGTCGTCCTCATCCGCTACGAGGACGAGGAGGACGCGCTGCGCATCGCCAACGGCACGGTCTACGGGCTCGCGGGCGCGGTCTGGGGCGGCGACGAGGAGGAGGCGGTCGCCTTCGCGCGCCGGATGGACACCGGCCAGGTCGACATCAACGGCGGCCGGTTCAACCTGCTGGCGCCCTTCGGCGGCTACAAGCAGTCCGGCGTGGGCCGGGAGCTGGGCGCGCACGGCCTGGGGGAGTACCTGCAGACCAAGTCGCTCCAGTTCTGACCCGCCCCACCCGTCCCGCCGCCCGCCCGCACCCGCACAATCGATTGGGGCACCCAGCCCAGGCCCACCCCCGCCCCGCCCGACCTGCCCCGTCCCCTCAGGAGCACAGGAGAGCCCGTGGTACGCGCCGCCGTCCTGCCCGCCGTCAACGCACCCCTGGTCGTCACCGACATCGACCTGCCGGAGCCGGGCCCCGGCCAGGTGCGGGTACGGCTCGCCGCCGCCGGGGTCTGCCACTCCGACCTGTCGCTGTCCAACGGCACACTGCGGCAGCCGGCGCCCGCCGTACTCGGACACGAGGGCGCGGGCACGGTCGTCTCCGTCGGTGAGGGGGTCGGCCATGTCGCCGTCGGCGACCGCGTGGTGCTCAACTGGGCCCCCGCGTGCGGCGACTGCCACTTCTGCGGCCTCGAGGAGCCCTGGCTGTGCGCCAACGCCGGCACGGCGGCCGCCGCCCCCTACGCGACGCTGTCCGCCGACGGCAGCGCGCTCTACCCGGGCCTGGGCACCGCTGTCTTCGCCGAGGAGACGGTGGTCGCCGCGCACGCCGTCCTCCCGCTGCCCGAGGGAGTGCCGCTCGCCGACGCGGCGCTGCTGGGCTGCGCGGTCCTGACCGGATACGGCGCGGTCCACCACTCGGCGGGGGTCCGCGACGGGGAGACCGTGGCCGTCTACGGGGTCGGCGGGGTCGGCCTGGCGGTCATCCAGTCCGCCAGGATCGCGGGCGCCGGGCAGATCATCGCCGTCGACGTCACCCCGGACAAGGAGGGGCTGGCGCGAGCCGCGGGCGCGACGGACTTCGTCGTCTCCGGCGCCGACACCGCCAAGCAGATCCGCAAGCTCACCGGCGGATTCGGCGCCGACGCCGCGATCGAGTGCGTCGGGCGCGCCGACACCATCCGTACCGCGTGGTCCTCCACCCGCCGCGGCGGCCGGACGACGGTGGTCGGCATCGGCGGCCAGGACCAGCAGGTCAGCTTCTCCGCGCTGGAGCTGTTCTACTTCGGGCGGACGCTGTCCGGCTGCGTCTACGGCAACTGCGACCCCGCGCAGGACCTCCCGGTGCTGGCCGAGCACATCCGCGCGGGCCGTCTGGACCTGTCCGCGATGGTCACCGACCGGATCACGCTCGACGGCATCCCGGCCGCGTTCGACGCCATGACGGCGGGCCGCGGCGGCCGGGCCCTGGTGGTCTTCTAGCGCGGCGCCGCCCGTTACGAGGAGGTCGCCGCCGCGGGCCCGCCGCCGGTCCCGTCCACCATCCGCAGCCAGCGCCGGTGCGAGCCGTCGAAGGGGCCGGTGCCCGCGGCGACCGCCGAGAGCAGCCAGCGGGCGGCGTCCTCGGCGGCGGTGACCACCTCGGCGGGATAGCCGTACCGCACCTGGTGCTCGGCGAACTCGTCCTCGTCGACCAGCAGGGGCGCGGACGCGCCGCGCTTGCGCAGGACGTCGAGATCGAGGTCGACCATGGTGACCTCGGCGGCGGACGGCCAGTGCGGCGGGGTCGTGATGTCGCAGTAGATCTCGGTGGAGCGCGGAGCCGCGTTGAAGACGGCGGTCCACCACACATCGCGCGGGAAGAGGATGACGTGTGCCTCCGCCAGGGGCACCTCGGGGTTGTGGCCCTTGCGCATCACGCTGTTCGCGGGCAGGCCGAGCCAGGTGCCGTGGCCGTCCTCGCCCAGCCGCCGCATCCGCAGGTTCCAGTGCAACGAGCCGTCGTACTTGCGGTAGTTCACCTGCACGAGCCCGGAACCGGGCTCGTCGTCGGGGGGACCGGGCACTCGCGCGTCAGGTAGGGGCGGCATGCCACCATCCTGCCAGCGGGCGGCGGGGCGCTCACCGAGATTTCCCGGTCACGCGTCCGCGTTCGCCACCTGCCGGTACTGGAGGGCGAGTCCGTCGACGAGGGCGCGCAGGCCGGTGTCGAAGGCCGCGTTGTCGACGCGCTGCTGGTGCCGCGCGAGCAGGTGGGCCTGGCCCAGGTGCGGGTAGTCGGCGGGGTCGTACGCCTCGGCGTCGCCGACGAAACCGCCCGCGAAGGAGCCGAGGGCGGACCCGGTCACGAAATACCGCATCAGGGCGCCGATCCGGGTGGCGTGGGCGGCGGGCCAGCCCGCCTCGACCATGCCGCCGAAGACGGCGTCGGCCATCCGCAGGCCCGCGGGCCGCAGCCCGGGCCCGGTCGCGAGGAACGGCACGATGTGCGGGTGGTCGGTGAGGGCGGCCCGGTACGAGCGGCCCCAGTCGTGCAGCGCCTCCCGCCAGTCCCGGCCGTCGCTGAACATCGAGAGGTCGACCTGCGCGATGACGGTGTCCGCCGCCGCGTCGAGGATCGCCTCCTTGGTGGCGAAGTGGTTGTACAGCGAGGGACCGCTGACCCCCAGTTCGGCCGCGAGCCGCCTGGTGGAGAGCGCCGCCAGACCCTCCGCGTCGATGAGCGCGAGCGCCGCCGTCACGATGCGGTCGCGGCTGAGGAGGGGCTTGCGGGGGCGGGCCATGCGGCACATAGTAGAGGCTGCCGCCCTAAAACTAGCGGTGGTAGTTTGGGAAAGGTTGCGTGGCGCAGTGAATTTGGAGCTGTCCGAGGAGCAGGCCGCCGTCAAGGAGCTGGCCAGGGACTTCACCGAGCGGGAGATCGTTCCGCACGCGGCCGCCTGGGACCGGGCCGAGAGCGTGGACCGCGCCATCGTGAAGAAGCTCGGCGCGCTCGGCTTCCTGGGGCTGACCATCGACGAGGAGTACGGCGGCTCCGGCGGCGACCATCTCGCGTACTGCCTGGTGACCGAGGAGCTGGGCCGCGGCGACTCCTCGGTGCGCGGCATCGTCTCCGTCTCGCTCGGCCTGGTCGCCAAGTCGATCGCGTACTGGGGTACGGAGGAGCAGCGGCGCGCGTGGCTGCCCCGGCTCACCTCGGGTGACGCGGTCGGCTGCTTCGGGCTCACGGAACCGGGCACCGGATCCGACGCCGCGAACCTCACCACCCGCGCCGTGCGCGACGGGGACGACTATGTGATCACCGGCAGCAAGATGTTCATCACCAACGGCACCTGGGCCGATGTGGTGCTGCTCTTCGCCCGCACCGGCGGCGCCGAGGGGCACCGGGGCATCAGCGCCTTCCTGGTGCCCACCGACACCCCCGGCCTGACCCGGCGCGAGATCCACGGCAAGCTCGGGCTGCGCGGGCAGGCCACCGCCGAGATCGTGCTCGACGGGGTGCGGGTGCCCGCCTCGGCGATGCTGGCGCCCGAGGGCAAGGGCTTCTCGGTGGCCATGTCCGCGCTGGCCAAGGGGCGGATGTCGGTCGCGGCGGGATGCGTGGGGATCGCCCAGGCGTGCCTGGACGCGGCCGTGGACTACGCGGGCCGGCGCGAGCAGTTCGGGGTGCCGATCGCCCGCCACCAGCTCGTACAGGAACTGCTCGCCGACATCGCGGTCGACGTGGACGCCGCCCGGCTGCTCACCTGGCGGGTGGCCGACCTCATCGACCGCGGGCAGCCCTTCGCCACCGAGTCCTCGGTCGCCAAGCTCTACGCCGGCGAGGCGGCGGTGCGCTGCGCCAACAACGCCCTGCAGGTCTTCGGCGGCTACGGCTACGTGGACGAGTTCCCGGCGGGCAAGCTCCTGCGGGACGCCCGGGTGATGACGCTCTACGAGGGCACCAGCCAGATCCACAAGCTGCTGATCGGCCGGGCGCTGACGGGCGTCTCCGCCTTCTGACGCCGTCCGGCGTCACCTCGCGCCCCGCTGGGTATGCGCTTAGCATCTAAGCGCTTGCTCAGTGCTGCGATAGGGTGGCGCCGGTGATCGGCGGGAGGAGCGTGGGATGAGTGTGGACGAAGCGGTGACCGGCGAGGCATGGGGAGACGTCACCCCCGATGCCGCCAGGCGGCTGGTGATCGCGGCGGTCCAGGCGTTCGCCGAGCGCGGCTACCACGCCACCACCACGCGGGACATCGCGGGCCGGGCGGGGATGAGCCCGGCGGCGCTGTACATCCACTACAAGACCAAGGAAGAGCTGCTCTACCAGATCAGCAAGGTCGGCCACCTGCGCTCGCTGGCCATGCTCTCCGAGGCCAGGGACGCCGACGGCAGCGCCGCCGAGCGGCTGGAGACGGCGGTCCGCGCCTTCGTGCGCTGGCACGCCGAGCACCACACCACCGGCCGGGTCGTGCAGTACGAGCTGGGCGCGCTCGCCGCCGACCACCACGCGGAGATCGTGGGCCTGCGGCGGCAGAGCGAGGACGCGATCCGCTCGATCATCAAGGACGGCGTGAAGGCGGGCGAGTTCGACGTGCCCGAGGTCTCGGGGACCACCCTCGCGGTGCTGTCGCTCTGCATCGACGTGGCCCGCTGGTTCAACCCGGAAGGCCGCAGGACGCCCGACGAGGTCGGCGCGCTCTACGCCGACCTCGTCCTGCGCATGGTCCGCCCGATGGTGTGACCGGCGGCAGCGTCCCTCAGGGGGAGGGGTCCCTCAGAGGTAGAAGCGGGCCACGGTCTCGGCCACGCAGACCGGCTTGTCGCCGCCCTCGCGCTCGATCGTCACCCGGGTCACCAGCTGGAAGCCGCCGCCGACCTCCGACACGTCGTCGACCACGGCGGTGGCGCGTACCCGGGAGCCGGTGGGCACCGGAGCCGGGAAACGCACCTTGTTGACGCCGTAGTTGACGCCCATCCGCACACCCTCGACGGTGAAGAGCTGCGGGGTGAGCGACGGGATCAGCGAGAGCGTCAGATAGCCGTGCGCGATCGTGCCGCCGAACGGGCCGAGCGCCGCCTTCTCCGGGTCGACATGGATCCACTGGTGGTCGCCGGTGGCCTCCGCGAACAGGTCGACCTGCTTCTGGTCGACCTCCTGCCATGCGGTCCAGCCGAGCTGTTCGCCGACGGCCGCACGCAGCTCGTCCACGGAACCGAAGATGCGGGGCTGCGACATGTGGGTGCCTCCTGGGCGTGCCGGGGGTCAGGGTGGCTGCGGGTTTCTAAGCGCTTGCTCAGCATGGTTCCGCAGCCCCCGGCCTGTCAATCGCCTCCCCGGCGCTCCACCCCGTCAGCCGTCGCCTCCGTGCCCGCCGCCGCGGCGCTCACCAGACCGACGGGTGCCGGTGCGCCCACGGAGCGGCCTGCTCCAGCTGGGCGGACAGCGACAACAGCGTCGCCTCGTCGCCGTAGCGTCCGCCGAGCATCACGCCGATCGGCAGCCCGTCCTCCGTCCAGTGCAGCGGCAGGCTCACCGCGGGCTGGCCGGTGGCGTTGTAGAGCGGCGTGAAGGGGGTGAAGGCGGCGATGGCGTCGAACTCGGCCGCCGGGTCCGCGTCGTTCCGGAGCGCGCCGACCACCGAGGGCGGCTGGGCCAGCGTCGGGGTGAGGATCACGTCGTACGAGGACAGCAGTGCGTCGGCGACGAGCTGGCCGAGTGCGCGGAAGCCGTAGAGCGCGTTCGCGAACGCGGGACCGCTCATCCTGTTGCCGTCCGCCCGCAGATGGCGGGTCAGCGGCATCAGCAGCTCCTCGTCGTGCGGGGCGACCGGCCAGAGGGTCGCCATCACCGACCACACCGTGGTGAACGCCTCCCGGATCGCGTCGTCGACCGGCAGCGCCATCTCGTCCACCTGGTGGCCGAGATCGCGCAGCAGCGCCGCCGCCCCGTCGTACGCCGCCCGGCAGTCGGGGTGCAGCGGGATGCCGGGCACCGGCGGGTCGGCCAGCGCCACCACCCGCAGCCGCCCGGGATCGCGGCGCGCGTACGAGGTGAAGCTCTCGCCGGGCGGCAGCGAGGGGGCGCCGTACGGCATGCCGGGGGCGGGTCCCGCCAGGATGTCGAGCAGCGTCGCCGCGTCCGCGACGGTACGGGCGAGCGCTCCGGAGGTGCTCAGCCCGCTCACGTCGTGCTGCACCGGGCCCGAACTGACCCGGCCGCGGCTCGGCTTGATGCCGAACAGGCCGCAGGCGGAGGCGGGGATGCGGATCGACCCGCCGCCGTCGCTGCCCTGCGCGATCGGGGCGAGGCCGCCCGCCACCGCGGCCCCGGCGCCGCCGCTGGAACCGCCCGCGGAACGCTCCAGGTCCCAGGGGGTGCGCGCGGGCGGCGCCAGCCGGTTCTCGGTGTACGAGGGCAGGCCGAACTCGGGGGTGTTGGTCTTGCCGAGCAGGATCGTCCCGGCCTCCCTGAGCCGGGTCACCACATGGTCGTCGGTGTCGGGGACGTGCTCGGCGAAGGCGGCGCTGCCGAGGGTGCAGCGCACTCCGGCCACGAAGTTGAGGTCCTTCACCGGCACCGGGACGCCGTGCAGGGACGGCAGTTCGCGGCCCTCGCGGCGGGCGGCGAGCGCCTGCGCCTCGGCGTCGGCGGCCTGCTTGCGCGCCAGCTCGGGCGTCACCGTGATGAACGCGCCGAGGGCCGCGTCCAGCCGGTCGATCCGGTCCAGATAGTGCTCGGTCAGCTCGACCGGTGACACCGATCCGTCGCGTACCGCCGCCGCTTGTTCCGTCGCCGTCAGATCGTGCAACTCGGCCATTTCGCGCTCCCGCCCTCCGCTCGACACCCCCGTGCCGCCGCGATCCTCGCACTACCGGCGGGTAGCGGCCAGCCCCCCGGACCACCTGGCGACGCCCGTGCGACCAGGCCCGACAGCGGGGATCCGCAGGCAGCGCCGCGACCCGGGCAATTCCGGCCATTTCTGCCCGCGCCCACCGGCCGCACCCGGGGTGCGCGGGCCCGCGCACCCCGTCCGCTACACCGCCGACGGCCGGCGCGTCAGCACGGATTCCAGGGCGGGCCGCAGGGCGACCAGGCGGTCGAGTTGGGCGGTCTGGGTGGGGATGTCGGGGGTGGCGATCCTGATGACGAGGTGGCGGGCGCCCGCGGCGACGTACTGGGCGAGGCGCTCGGTCACCGCCTCCGGGGTGCCCGCGGCCATCGCCTGGATCTGCTCCAGCATCTCGATCGGCCGTCCGTAGTTGTTGCGGGCGAACGTGTCGAGTTCGGCGCGCCCGCCGTCCGCGGCGTCCGTGAGCAGGACGTTCACGAACAGGGCCGGGGCCATCGGCTGGTCGCCGCGCCCCGCGTCCGCCGCGGCCTTGCGCACCGCGGCGATCCCGGTGGCGTAGTCGGCGGGCCGCGGCGGGTACGGCAGCCAGCCGTCGTAGAGCCGGCCGGTGCGGGCCAGCGCCGCGGGGGTGGCGCCGCCCAGCCAGATGGGCGGGCCCTGGGGGCGGAAGGCGGGGGTGGCGGGCGCGATGTCGTCGAAGTCCAGCACCTCGCCGTGGAAGGTGGTGGGACCCTCCCCGGTCCACAACCGCCGCCACAACTCCACCGTCTCGTCGAGCCGCTTGAAGCGGTTCGGCCAGGGCGTGCCCGCCATCGCGTACACCGGCTCGCCGAAGGGACCGGGGAATCCCGCGCCCACCGCCAGCACCAGCCGGCCGCCGGACAGCAGGTCGATCGAGGCGATGGTCTGCGCCGCGGTCACCGGTGGCCGCAGCGCGGGCAGCAGCGCCGCCGTACCCAGCGTCACCCGTTCGGTGACGGTCGCCAGCGCGGCCAGCGCGGTCAGCGCCTCGATCCGCGGCGTCAGCAGCGAGTCGGTCACCCACAAGGAGTCGAACCCGGTGCGCTCGGCGCGCACCCCGAAGGCGATGGCCTCCCGCGGATCGGTGCCGTCACCCCACTGCGCGGCCGTGGCCGGTACGAAGACGCCGAGCCGTACGCGGCCGTCGTCGCCGGTGGTGTCGTGAGCGTGCGGCGCGTCCTGGCCGCTTCCGTACGTGTACGTGTTCTCGCTTGTCATGGGGCCGATCGTGCGCCGCGCGGGTGTATGCCCTCAATTCCCGGCAGGGAATGGCCGTACGCCGGGAGCCGGGTTAGAAAAGGGGCGTGGACTTCCCCCAGGCACTGCGTGACAGCCGCAACCGGCGGCACCTCAGCCAGCTCGAACTGGCGGTACGGTCGGGCACGACCCAGCGGCACATCAGCTTCATCGAGAACGGCCGTTCCGTCCCCGGCAGGGAACTGGTCGCCCGGCTCGCCGACTCGCTGGGGCTGCCGCTGCGCGAGCGCAACGGACTGCTGCTCTCCGCGGGCTTCGCCCCCGTCCACCCGCAGCGGGATCTGAACGACCCGGCGCTGGCGCCCGCACTGGAGGCGCTCGACCACATCCTCACCGGGCATCTGCCGTACCCGGCGATCGTGGTCGACCACTACGGGGACGTCGTGGTGGCCAACTCCGCCTTCGACATCATGACCGAGGGCTCCGACCCCGACCTGCTGGGCCCGCACGCGAACATCCTGCGGCTGGCGCTGCACCCGGACGGCCTCGCGCCGCGGATCCGCAACTTCCCGCAGTGGGCCCGGCACGTCATCGAGGCGGTCCGCGAAGAGCTGCGCCGCAGCCCCGACGACCGGCTCGCCGCCCTCCACGAGGAGCTCTCCGCCTATGTGCCCGCCGCCGCCCCCGGTGCCGACGCGCTGCTCGGCTTCGCCGTCCCCATGGAACTCGACACCACGCGCGGCCTGTTGCGCCTGATGACCACGGTGGCCGTCTTCGCCACGGCCGCCGATGTGACCATTGCCGAGCTGAAACTCGAAGCCTTCCTCCCCGCCGACCGCGCCACCGCGGAGGCCCTGAACGCACAAGGAACCGTATGAGCCTGCGCCATCACGAGATCGCCGAGACCGGGCACCGCGTCCTGAACCCGATCACCGAGGAGAAGCTGGCGCTCCTCGGCGGGATCTGCCGGTTGCGGAAGGGGCAGCAACTGCTCGATCTGGCGTGCGGCAAGGGCGAGATGCTGGCCACGTGGGCGGAGCGGTACGGCACCGGGGGAGTGGGGGTCGACCTCAGCGAGGTGTTCCTCGGCGCGGCGCGGGAGCGGGCGGCGGAGCTGGGGGTGGCCGACCGGGTGACGTTCGTCCGCGGGGACGCGGGCGCGTACCAGGCGCTGCCCAGGGCCTTCGACGTCGTGTCCTGCCTCGGCGCCACCTGGATCGGCGGCGGTCTCGCGGGCACGATCGACCTGCTGCGCCCGGCGATGCGGCCCGGCGGGCTGATGCTGATCGGCGAGCCGTACTGGACGGAGCCCGCCCCGCCCGAGGCGTACGCGGCGCTGGGCGCCGACGAGGACGACTTCACCTCGCTGGTCGGCACCCTCGACCGGTTCGAGGCGGCGGGCATGGAACTGGTCGAGATGGTGCTCGCCGACGGCGACAGCTGGGACCGTTACGCGGCCGAGCAGTGGTTCGCCATCTCCGACTGGCTGCGCGCGGCGCCCGCCGACCACCCCGACGCCGCCGACATGCGCACCTTCCTCGACCAGCACCGCCGCGCCCATCTCGGGTACAACCGCCGCTACGTGGGCTGGGGGGCGTTCGTGCTGCGCGCGGCCTGACGACCCGTCGGCGGGCCGCGCCGCGTCGACGCCCGGCACGGCCCACCGATTGTGGGGGAACTGAAAAGCTGACGCATGTTCATCTTCCGGCGACGGCGTACCGGCGGTAACGTCCGGGCACCGGTTTCCGGAAGGAGCAGACATGCCGCTACGGACCCCACGACGGATCGGCAAGTGGAGAACAGCCACCGCCGCCGCACTACTGGCACTCGGCGCGACGCTGGTGGCCCCCCTGCCACTGGCGGCACACGCCGCGGACGGCACGGCGGACTACTGCGCAGGGCAGTGCGCCGACATCCTGCCGCCGGGCGAGAACGGGAACGCCACCCTCGCCGACATCCTGGCGAACAAGGTGTTCGGCACCCGCCCGGCGCACACCATGGACCAACTCGGCCCGTACGCCTCGCTCGCGGACGGGTATCCGGGCCTGACGGACGCCACCGTCACCAACTTCTTCAACGACGCGTCCTTCGGCGTGCCCAGCGGTCAGGTCGCCTCGGTGATCAGCCCGCGCTCCGACGTGACGATCACCCGGGACAAGAAGACCGGGATCCCGCACATCAAGGGCACCACCCGGCAGGGCACGGAGTTCGGCGCCGGATACGCGGCCGGGCAGGACCGGCTGTGGCTGATGGACCTCTTCCGGCACGTCGGACGCGGCGAGCTGTCGTCGTTCGCGGGCGGCGCCGCCGCCAACCGCGGCCTCGAGCAGGAGTTCTGGCAGCAGGCCCCGTACACCGAGGCCGATCTGCAGGACCAGGTCGACCGGCTGGCCAACGGCACCGGTGCCCGCGGCCAGCAGGCGCTCGCCGACGCGCAGGCGTACGTCGACGGCATCAACGCCTATCTGACCGCCGCCAAGAACGGCCGCTACTTCCCCGGCGAGTACGTGCTCACCGGGCACATGGACGCCATCACCAACGCCGGCACGATCGAGCCCTTCAAGCTCACCGACCTGATCGCGCTCGCCTCGGTGATCGGCGCGCTGTTCGGCACGGGCGGCGGCGGCGAGGTGCAGTCCGCGCTCTCGCTCGCGGCCGCGCAGCAGAAGTACGGCGTCGACGAGGGCAGCAAGGTCTGGGAGTCCTTCCGCGAGCGGGACGACCCCGAGGCCACGGCCACCGTGCACGACGGCACCAGCTTCCCGTACGCGGGCAAGCCGGCGCAGCCGCAGGGCGAGGCGCTGCCCGACCCCGGCTCCGTCACCCCGGAACCGCTCGTCTACGACGCGACCGGCGGCGCCACCCAGGCCACCACCAAGAGCCAGGGAGTGCTCCCCGCCAACCTCTTCTCCACCAAGAAGGGCATGTCCAACGCGCTCGTCGTCAGCGGCGCGCACACCGCCAGCGGCCACCCGGTCGCCGTCTTCGGTCCGCAAACCGGCTATTTCGCGCCACAGTTGCTGATGCTCCAGGAACTGCAGGGCCCCGGCATCAGCGCCCGCGGCGCCTCCTTCGCGGGACTGGGGATGTACATCGAGCTGGGCCGCGGCCAGGACTACTCCTGGAGCGCGACCTCCGCCAGCCAGGACGTCACCGACACCTACGCCGTCGAGCTGTGCCAGGACGCCACGCACTACCTCTTCCACGGCAGTTGCGTGCCCATGGAGAAGCTGGAGCGCACCAACTCCTGGACGCCCACCGTCGCGGACTCCACCGCGGCGGGCTCGTACCGCATGCAGATCTACCGGACCGCGTACGGCATCGTGCAGTACCGGGCGACGGTGGGCGGCAAGGCGGTCGCGTACACGTCGCTGCGCAGTTCGTACCGGCACGAGGCCGACTCGATCCTGGGCTTCCAGATGTTCAACGACCCGGGCTTCGTCCATGACGCCGCCTCCTTCCAGCAGGCGGCGCAGAACATCAACTACACCTTCAACTGGTTCTACGCCGACTCCCGGCAGACCGCGTACTACAACAGCGGCACCAACCCGGTACGGGCCGACGGCGTCGACGCCTCCTTGCCCGTGTGGGCGCAGGCCGCGTATGACTGGCGCGGCTGGGACCCGGTGACCAACACGGCCAGCTACACCCCGCCCGCGCAGCATCCGCAGTCGGTGGACCAGGACTACTACGTGTCCTGGAACAACAAGCAGGCCAAGGGGTACACCTCCGCCGGGTTCGGCAACGGCTCGGTGCACCGCGCCGATCTGCTCGACTCCCGGGTGAAGGCCCTCGTCCAGGCGGGCGGCGTCACCCGTGCCTCGCTCGTCAAGGCGATGGCGGACGCGGCGCTGACCGATCTGCGCGGTGAGGACGTCCTGCCCGATCTGCTGCAGGTGATCAACACCGCGCCGGTGACGGATCCGCAGGAGGCCACCGCCGTGCAGCAGTTGACCGCCTGGAAGGCGGCCGGCACCAAGCGGCACGAGACGTCGCCCGGCTCGCACGTGTACGCCAATGCGGACGCGGTGCGGGTGATGGACGCCTGGTGGCCGCTGCTGGTCGCGGGCGAGTTCCAGTCGGGGCTCGGCAGTGATCTGTACACCGCGCTGACCGGGGATCTCTCGATCGACGAGTCGCCGTCCGCCGGTCATGGGCCGACGGGTGCGCACGCGGGCAGTTCGTTCCAGTACGGCTGGTGGTCGTACGCGGACAAGGATCTGCGGCGGGTGCTCGGGAAGCCGGTGCAGGGGGGGCTGGAGCAGGTGTACTGCGGTGGTGGGCAGGTGGCCGCGTGCCGCGACATGCTGCTGTCGACGCTGAAGCAGGCGGCGGCGGTGCCGGCGTCCACGGTCTACCCGGCTGACGCGAGCGGGTGTGCGGCGGGAGATCAGTGGTGCGCCGACTCGATCGTGCAGCGGCCGCTCGGCGGTGTCACGGATGACCGGATCGCTTGGCAGAACCGGCCGACGTTCCAGCAGGTTGTGGAGTATCCGACGCATCGGTGATCGGTGGGGCGTGGGCGTGGGTCGGGGGGCCGGGGGCTCCCCCCGGCCCCCTCGCATGGGCTCTCAGTCAGGGAGGCAGGCTGCCGCGCGGAGTACGACGCTTGCCAGTTCGGGGTGGCAGATGTCGCTGTGGGCGCCGGAGGGGGGGCCGCCGTGGCAGACGACGTCGGAGACGTCGACGCTGACGCAGCCGGAGGTGGGGAAGGGGCCGGCGAGGGCTTGGGGAAGGGTGAGGGTGCCGCAGCCGTCGGTGGACTGGAAGCCGTCGTGGCCGAGGGCGCCCCAGCGGTCGTCGAGGCCGAGGAGGGACTCGGCGTCGCCGGCGAGGCGGGAGGCGAGGGGGTAGAAGACGCCGAGGGCCTGGTCGTGGCTGGAGTGGCAGGCCACCACGGGGCCTGTGACGCGGCGCTGGAGGCCGCTCAGGGCGCCGCCCTTGGGGTCGAAGGAGAGGGGGCCGCTGAAGGTGTAGTGGGAGAAGGCGCCCTGGAGGAGGGTGACGGAGGCGACGTTGTGGGCGGTGGGGGGCAGCCCGCGCAGGGCGAAGGAGACCAGTCGGGCGCCGAAGCTGTGGCCGACCAGGTGGATCCGGGTGTTCGGCGACGTTTGGGCCAGCCGTCCGAGCAGCGGGCCGAGGCCGAGTTGGCCGACGGTGCCCGCGCGTCGCTTCATGGCGTAGTAGGTGGCCTGGCGCAGCAACTCCTTGGCGCCGTCCCAGATTTTCTTGCCCCAGCCGCCGAACAGGGCTTCGCCGCCGGGCGGTTCGTCCGGGCCCAGGTCGACGCCGGCGTCCCGCAGGGCGTCGGCGAACTCGCCGCAGACGGCGGCGACTTCGCCGCTGAGCATGGCGGGTTCCGAGAGGCCCGAGGCGTCCCCGGTGTCCAGGGCGAACCGCGCGGCGGCGGTGCCGGGCGCGACGCCGGTGAGGGAGCGGACCAGGGTCGCGAATTCCGCCAGCGACGCGTCGTCCGGGGGGCGTTGGTCGAGGAGTTCGGCGAGCCGGTCGACGAGGGGCTCGCTGCCGGGGAAGACCTGCACGAGTGCGGCGCGCTCGCGGGCGTCCAGGCCGCCGGGGGCGGGAGCCTCCGCCAGGGCCGTGGCGTGGGGGAAGTTGGGGATCGGCTCGTCGCTGAACCGCATCGAGGGCCAGATCACGCCCGCGTAGCCGAAGTGGACGTGCGCCTGGGCGCCCAGCAGGCCGGGGAAGGGGGCGAAGAAGCTGTCGTAGAGGGCGGTGGCGCCGGACATGTCGCTGTTCCAGCCGTGCGAGAAGACCACCAGGTCGGTGATGTCCTGGGCGGGGACCTGGGCCACCAGGTGGTCGCGCTCGCCCGCGTCGGGGTCGCCGTCCGCGTCGAAGGTCAGTTGCCAGTAGGGCTGCACACTCGTCACGGTCATGGCGTCCCCCTGCTCCATTTGTCTGCTCTGGGCGCATCATCCTGGTGGTCCGGCGTGCCGTCCATCCCTCTCGTAGGGTGAATTCCGCTGGTATCGGGCGCGGTCCGGAGCAACCCTTCCGGTTCGGTGACCAACCGCTTAGTATGCCCGTGGGGGCGGAGTCCGCACCGAGCCGGAACCGAGTCGAGTCGCATCGAGTCGAAGGAGACACGATCGTGGTCGTGGAAGCACTGCGCGGCGCCCGGGTGGTCGTCACCGGAGCGGGCGGCGGTATCGGCGCCGCCCTGGCCCGCAGATTCGCCGCCGAGGGTGCCCGGGTGGTCGTCAACGACCTGAACGCCGACGCCGCCCGTACGGTCGCCGACGAGATCGGCGCGGCCGTCGTCCCCGGTGACGCCTCCGAGATCGTGCCCGCCGCCCGCACCGCCCTCGGCGGCGGCATCGACGTGTTCTGCGCCAACGCCGGGGTCGGCACCGGCGGCGGCCCCGAGGCGGACGACGCCGCCTGGGAGCTGGCCTGGGACGTCAACGTGATGAGCCATGTCCGTGCCGCCCGCGCCCTGCTGCCCGAGTGGCTGGAGCGCGGCGACGGCCGTTTCGTGTCCACCGTCTCCGCCGCCGGGCTGCTGACGATGATCGGCGCGGCGCCGTACTCCGTCACCAAGCACGGCGCGCTCGCCTTCGCCGAGTGGCTCTCGCTCACCTACAAGCACCGCGGTGTCCATGTGCACGCCGTCTGCCCGCAGGGGGTGCGCACCGCGATGCTGCGCTCCACCGGGATCGCGGGCGACCTGGTGCTGGCGCCCAACGCCATCGAGCCCGAGGACGTCGCCGAGGCGGTGCTCGACGGCATCGCCAAGGACCGCTTCCTGATCCTTCCGCACCCCGAGGTGGCCGACTACTACGCGGCCCGCGCCACCGACACCGACCGCTGGATCGGCGGCATGAACCGCTTCCAGCGCACCTACGAGGAGCTGTCCGCCAAGGAGCGCGAGCAGGCAGGGGAGGACGCGTGACGAGCACACCGAAGAGCGAGGACGGCGCCGGCCGCCCCACCCGCTACGCCGACCAGCCGTGGCTCAAGCACTTCACCGAGGAGCAGCGGCAGCCCGTGGAGGCGCCGCCGTCGGTGCTGCACAGCTTCCTGGACGCCGCCCGGCGCGACCCCGGCCACACCGCGCTGGTCTACTTCGACGCGCGGATGAGCTACGGCGAACTCGACGAGCTGTCCGACGGGCTCGCCCACCACCTGGCGGCCCGCGGCTTCACCCCCGGCGACCGGCTCGCCGTCATGCTGCAGAACGTCCCGCAGTTCGTCATCGCCCTGCTGGCCGCCTGGAAGGCGGGCGGCGCCGTCATCCCGGTCAACCCGATGTACAAGGCCGACGAGCTGGCGCACATCCTCGCCGACGCCGAGGCGGCCGGGATCGTCTGCTCCGAGCGCGCCTGGGACGGCTACGTGCGCGAGACCGCTGCGGCCTCGCCGGTCCGCTTCGCGCTCACCGCCTGCGAACTCGACCTGCAGACCCGCGACGACGCCCGCGTACTGCCGCCCGGGCGGCTGCCCGCGGCGGACGCCGAGGACCTGCTGACGGCCGCCCGCGCCGCCGTCACCGGGACCCGCCCGGACATCCCGCTGCCGACGGCCGACGCGACCGCGCTGATCAGCTACACCTCGGGCACCAGCGGCCGCCCCAAGGGCGCGCTCAACACCCACGGCAACATCTCGTACAACGCCCACCGGCAGGTGCGCGTCCACGGCTTCGACCATGACGCCGTGCTCTTCGCGATGGCGCCGCTCTTCCACATCACGGGCATGGTCTGCCAGCTCGGCGCGGGCCTGGCGGGCGGGCAGACGGTGGCGCTGGCGTACCGGTTCGAGCCCGGCGTGGTGCTCGACGCCTTCCGCGAGCACCGGCCGGTCTACACCGTCGGTCCGTCCACCGCCTTCATGGCGCTGATGGCCAGGCCCGACGCGACCGCCGCGGACTTCGCGTCCTTCCGGCTGGTCTCCTCGGGCGGCGCGCCGCTGCCGCCCGCGGTGGTCGAGGCGTTCCGGGACCGTACCGGCGGGCTCTACCTCGCCAACGGCTACGGGCTGACCGAGTGCACCGCGCCCTGCGCGACCGTGCCGCCCGGCTCCGAGGCGCCGGTCGACCCCGCGTCCGGCACGCTGGCCGTCGGTGTGCCGGGCCCCGGCACCATGGTCCGCATCCTCGACGACAGCGGCGCCGAGGTGCCCTTCGGGGAGCAGGGCGAGATCGCCGTCACCGGCCCCATGGTGGTGCCCGGCTACTGGAACCGCCCCGAGGAGTCGGCGGCCGCCATCCCCGGCGGCGAACTGCGCACCGGCGACATCGGGTTCATGGACGAGGACGGCTGGCTCTACGTCGTCGACCGCAAGAAGGACATGATCAACGCCTCCGGGTTCAAGGTCTGGCCCCGCGAGGTCGAGGACGTCCTCTACACCCACCCCGCGGTCCGCGAGGCGGCCGTCGTCGGCGTCCCCGACGCGTACCGCGGCGAGAGCGTCAAGGCGTACGTCAGTCTGCGGCCGGGCGCCACCACCGCCGGTGAGGAGTTCGTCGCCTACTGCAAGGACCGGCTGGCGGCGTACAAGTACCCGCGCGAGGTCGAGGTGCTCGGCGAACTGCCGAAGACCGCCACCGGCAAGATCCTCCGGCGCGAGCTGAAGGTCCGGGCCGGATAGGGTCCATACCGGTCGGCATGTGAGTACGGAGAGAGGTCAGCGCCATGGCACGCAACGCGACGGGGAGCACCGGCGGGGGTACGGGCATCGCGGTACCCGAGCGGCTGCTCGCCGAGGCCACCAGGCTCTTCGCGGAGCAGGGCTACGACCGCACGTCCGTGCAGGAGATCGTCGAGGCGGCGGGCGTCACCAAGGGCGCGCTCTACCACTACTTCGGCTCCAAGGACGATCTGCTGCACGAGATCTACGGCCGCGTGCTGCGGCTGCAGACCGAGCGGCTGGACGCCATCGCCGCCGGTGACGGCGGAGTCCGGGAGCGGCTGGCCGAGGCCGCCGCCGACGTCGTGGTCACCAGCATCCAGAACCTCGACGACACCAAGATCTTCTTCCGCTCGATGCACCAGCTCAGCCCCGAGAAGCAGAAGGCGGTACGGGCCGAACGCCGCCGCTACCACGAGAAGTTCCGGTCGCTGGTCGAGGAGGGGCAGCGCGAGGGCCACTTCCGCGCCGACCTGCGCCCCGACCTCGTCGTCGACTTCTTCTTCGGCTCGGTGCACCACCTCGGCACCTGGTACCGCGAGGACGGCCCGCTGTCCGCGGAGCAGGTCGCCACCGAGTTCTCCGACCTGCTGCTGCACTCGGTGCGGCGGCACTGACACCCTCCGGGAGTACCCACGTGAAGGCATGGCGTGTGCACGAGAACGGGGAGCCGCGCGAGGCGATGCGCCTCGACGAGGTCCCCACCCCCGAGCCGGGACCGGGGGAGGTGCTGCTGCGGGTCCGCGCCGCGGGGGTCAACTTCCCCGACGCGATGCTCTGCCGCGGTCAGTACCAGATCCGGCCGCCGCTGCCCTTCACCCCGGGTGTCGAGATGTGCGGCGAGGTTGTCGCGCTCGGCGAGGGAGTGACGGGACTTGAACCCGCGACTCGCGTCATCACCCCCGCCGCGCTGCCCGCGGGGGCCTTCGCAGAATACGCCGTCGTGCCCGCCGCCGGGGTCTTCCCCGCGCCCGACGCCCTCGACGACGCCGAGGCCGCCGCCCTCCACATCGGCTACCAGACCGGCTGGTTCGGGCTGCACCGCCGGGCCGCGCTACGGCCCGGCGAGACCCTGCTCGTGCACGCCGCCGCGGGCGGCGTGGGCAGCGCCGCCGTCCAGCTCGGCAAGGCGGCGGGCGCCACCGTCATCGGTGTCGTCGGCGGCCCCGACAAGGCCAAGGCCGCCCGGGACCTGGGCGCCGACATCGTCGTCGACCGGCACAGCGAGGACTTCGTGGCCGTCGTCAAGGAGGCCACCTCCGGGCGCGGCGCCAACGTCGTCTACGACCCCGTCGGCGGCGACGCCTACACCCGCTCCACCAAGTGCATCGCCTTCGAGGGCCGCATCGTCGTCGTCGGCTTCACCAGCGGCACCATCCCGGCCCCGGGCCTCAACCACGCCCTCGTCAAGAACTACGCCATCCTCGGCCTCCACTGGGGCCTCTACAACACCCACGACCCCGTCGCGGTCCGCCACGCCCACGACGAGCTGTGCCGGCTGGCAGCCGCGGGAGACGTCAAGCCGTTCGTCAGCGAACGGCTTGCTCTCGGCGCCGCCGCCGACGCCGTCCAGCGGGTCGCTGACGGTACGACGGTGGGGCGCCTCGTCGTCCTCCCCTGAAGCGGAAGTGCCCCGAAGGGGCGCGGGGAAGCGCGCTGCGCTGGCGGAAGACCTAGCCCCGTTAGGGGCGCGGGGAACTGCGCGATCAGCCCCCACCGGCCGGTGGTCCGAAGACAACCGATCTGCCCCTCTGGGGCCGGTGGTGACCTGCAGCCAGGTCATGGGCTGGTCGCGCAGTTCCCCGCGCCCCCTCGGGGGGCGGGGCCCACCCCCCCGCGGGGGATGGGGACTTTCGGATT